>NZ_VTHL01000030.1:0-48834 GCF_008271285.1 Hymenobacter lutimineralis
CTTCTGGTTTTTTCGAGCAACACCCCCCGCGTGCGGACACCCGCCTGAGCTTCAGGACGGCCCGCCCCGCGGGGGGTGTCGCCGTTTAAAGCCTCCACGCGCCCTAGAGACCCTAGGGTGCCCAATAGCCTTGGCATCTGAGCCTGTAGTATGACTCGTATGAATCTGCTTTTGGGTGATAGTTATGCGTATTTCGTGGGTTGATTCTATCCTGGGCATTGATGCGGCTCAGCTTCAATAATTGTGTCTATCATTCATTGTACTTTAGCAGATGATGGCATTTACTTATCCATGGTTTCTGTGGGGCTTGCTTGCAGTAATACTGCCGATTGCTTTACACTTGTTTGAACTCCGGCAACCCAAGCGGGTAGCATTTACCAACGTTGAATTTCTCCGTGAAGTAAAGTTGGTTACAGCCCGGCAGCGCAAGGTAAAACACCTGCTCGTGCTGCTTACCCGGATAGGGCTTATTGGCAGCTTGGTGCTTTTGTTTGCTCAGCCTTTTATCCCGGCTCCGCTGACGACGGTACTGCCGAATGAAGCAGTCCGAGTAGTAGTAGATACAACGCCAAGTATGCAGGCGGGGCCGGCTGATGCACAAACCGCTTTCGAAAAAGGCGTAGAGGAAGCGCGCCAACTGCCGACGGCTTATCCCACTGCAGCCCGCTTTCAGTTGCTAAACTCCTCAAGGTACTCTGTTTCTGGCACTGCTTTCCGGAGTGCAGTAGATCAGTTGCAACTCACCGGAAGCAGTCGGTCAGTAGCATCGGCGTTGGTGCAGGACGGAGGGACTACCAATCAGCAGCTATTCATTTTTTCTGACTTTCAGAAGAATGACTACAGCCGGGAGCAATTACAAAATATAGATAGCGCAACGCAGGTATTCCTGATACCCGTAGCTGGGGCCAGTACTCATAATATCTATGTAGACAGTGTATGGCTTGATGACGCCTTCATTCGGAGCGGCACTGATATGACGTTGCGCATCAGGCTACGCAACGGCGGCAATATGGCGGCTGAAAACACCCAGGTAAAGTTGCTGCTTGACAACCGACAGGCAGCCGCATTTCGGGTTCCTGTGCCTGCCAACGGCCAGGAGACTGTGACAGCGCGCGTGCAGGTAACCGGTACGCGGGCCCATTTATGTCGGGTAGAGGTAGAGGATTACCCCGTGACATTCGACAATACCTTTTACTTTACTTTGACTCCTTCCCCCCAGATTCCCGTTGTCGATATAACCAGTCGCGACCTGCCTGCTACGCAGCGCCTGTACAGTAACGAAGCGCTTTTTGCTTACTCGCACCGTGTAGGAGGAAAAGCTACAGAAGGGCTGGCAGCTGCGCAGCTAGTGTTAGTCCAGGAGCTGCCAAGAATAGATCCGCAGCTGCGCGAGCAATTAAAGCAGGTCGTACAGCGCGGTGGTTCAGTAGTCATCGTACCCTCGGCTGCCGTTGAGGCCCAGAGTTCTTACACAGCTTTGTTCCAGGAGCTAGGCGTAGGGCCCGTTACCTGGGAGCAGCCTCAGGCAGGGCGCCTGCCCCAGCGCAAAGAAGTGGCGTTGCCGAACCGCCAAAACCCGTTTTTTCGGGACGTATTCGGCGCGCAACAACGGCAGGTTACGATGCCTACTGTTGCGCCAGTTGTTCGTTGGGCGCGGTCTACCACCGATATTCTGCGCCTGCGAGATGGGGAAGGGTACTTATCAGGTTTCAGGAGTGGCAGAGGAATGGTTTACGTATTCTCGGCTCCGTTTACGGGTGAGTATTCCAACTTCACCAGCCACCCGTTATTTGTGCCGGTGATGTACCGCCTGGCCATGCAGAGCTACAAGAGCACGGAACTGCCGGCGTATCGATTAAATCAAGGACTGATTACCATACCAGGCGCGGCGGGCAGTGAGGACGGTGAGCAAGTAGTAAAGCTGGTGAAAGACAGTCTTACGCTTATTCCCACGCAGCGCAGCCTGGCGGGCGACCTGCGGCTGGAAGTGCCCCCCGGTATGCGTGAGCCCGGCTTCTACACCTTGGAGCGGGCGGGCCGAAAAATAGCTACGTTGGCTTTCAACGTGGATAAGAAGGAATCAGAGTTAGCCCACTATTCCGCACCAGAGCTACGCCAGATGTGGGCAGGCAAGCCAAATATCCACGTGTACGAAGCCAGTGAAGGTACTTCTATTGCGGCGCGCTACCGCGCTGAGCGGGTAGGTACCCCACTTTGGAAATATTGCGTGGCAGCGGCTTTGTTGTGCTTACTCGCCGAAGTACTCCTGTTACGTTTTGGCGGAACCCGAAGCCCAGCGGTGGCGCCTGTAACTGCGGGTTAGCTGCGGAAGTACTCGTATCTTGCCGCCTTATCATGCTGTAGCTAGTTTGGAGTCCACTGCTGTTTCCTCCCGTCCTGTACTGCGCGTTGCCGCTGTCTGCGGCGTTATTACGGGTGTTTTGTGCATCTGCTGGGTACTGTTCCTGTACAAAACCGGCAACAACCCCTACGGCCCCAAGCGCACCTTGTCCGACTTTTTTCCGCCGCTGGCGGCAATTGTTAGTCAGCTGCTGTTGCGGCGGCAGTACGCCGACGGACCGGGCCTGCTGAAGGCGGTTGGCGTGGGTCTGTTGACTACCCTGCTGGCAGCGGCCGTAGCTGCCACGGGGTTGTATTTGTTTGCCCAGAGCGCCGGGCCGGGCTTAATAGAGCAGCACCTAGCCGAGGCCCATAAAATGCTGGCTGCTGCCAAGCCCCTATATGCCAAGGAGTCGAACGGTCTGCAGCAGTACGAAGCCACCTTGCGCAACCTGGCCCGTACGCCACAAGCCTTTGCACAGGATGAGTTCCTGAAAAAGATACTGTTGGGGATAGTGGTTGGCATTCCGGGGGGGATATTCCTGCGGAAATAACGCAGGATTTTGTTCCTTTAGGCTCGCACTCACTTTTACCTTCACAACCACATGGAAAACACTACTACGCTCGTCACGCCCGTCAATGCCGGTATCCGCTATGGTCTGATTACGGGTCTGGTCACGGTTATCTATTCTTTCGTGCTAATGGCCACTGGCCTAGAGCAGCAGGCCGCACTGGGTTTTGTAACGTTTGCTATTCTAATCGGTGGTATCGTGATGGCACACCGTTACTACAAGCAGCATAACGGCGGTTTTATGAGTTATGGGCAAGGGCTTGGCATAGCCACCGTTGCGGGAGCCGTGATAGGCGCTTTGAGCGGAATATTTCGTTATGTCTATGTCAATTTCATCGACTCCGGCTACACCCAAAAGGCGCTGGACATTGCCCGGGCGAAGCTAGAAGCTGATGGCAACATGAGCGACGAGCAAGTTGAAACAGCTATGCAGTGGACGGCCAAAATGATGCCCACTGGCCCTCTGAGCATTGTATGGGGGATTCTGGCCACGGCATTCTTTGCCTTCCTGCTTTCCCTTATCATTTCCGCCATTACCAAGCATAATCGCCCGCAGTTTGAGTAGTAAGCGTTTGCCGCAGCATTTTCCCGTTGAGTTATCCATCGTTATTCCACTGCTCAACGAAGCCGAGTCGTTGCCGGAACTCACGCGCTGGATTCACCGTGTGCTCACCCAACACGGCCTCACCTACGAGGTGCTACTGATTGACGACGGCTCCACGGATGACTCCTGGGAGGTAATTGAAGACCTCGCTCAGGACGACGTGCATCTGCGCGGCATCCGCTTCAACCGCAACTACGGCAAGTCGGCGGCGTTGGACACGGGCTTCCGGGCGGCGCAGGGCCGGGTGGTATGCACCATGGATGCGGACCTGCAGGACTCGCCCGAAGAGTTGCCCGAACTCTACCGCATGATCACCCAGGACGGCTACGACCTGGTGAGCGGCTGGAAGAAAAAGCGCTTCGACCCCATCAGTAAAACCATTCCTACCAAACTCTTCAACGGTGTCACGCGCTGGCTGTCGGGCATTCAGCTGCACGATTTCAACTGCGGCCTGAAAGCCTATAACCACCGCGTGGTGAAGGCCGTGGAAGTGTACGGGGAGATGCACCGTTACATTCCCGTCATAGCCAAGTGGGCCGGCTTCCGCAAGATTGGCGAGAAAGTAGTGCAGCACCAGGAGCGTAAGTACGGTACCACCAAGTTCGGGCTGGAGCGCTTCGTGTACGGCTTTCTGGATCTGCTGAGCATCACCTTCGTGAGCCGCTTCCGCAAGCGCCCCATGCACTTTTTCGGCACGGTCGGCACGCTTTCCTTTTTGGTGGGTATGCTCATCACGCTCTGGCTGGTTGGGGAGAAACTGTACTTAGCGGCTCACAACTTGAAAGCCCGAAGCGTGACTGACCAGCCGCTGTTTTTCCTGGCGCTGGTGGCCGTGATTGTCGGCGTGCAGGTATTTGTCGCGGGCTTCCTGGCCGAAATGGTGTCCTTGAGCGGCTCCCGCAAAAACCAGTACCTGATTCGGGAAAAGCTAAATTTGAGTTAATAGCCACCGGTTGTCATCCTGAGCGGAGCGAAGGACCTTCTCACGATTGAGCAGTTTGTCCTAGCGTGATGAGGTCCTTCGCTCCGCTCAGGATGACAGGCTGTAGTAGGCGATAGGCACACAATACATTTCCTATGAACGTCGTCATTATCGGGCCGGCGTACCCGCTGCGGGGCGGGCTGGCCACGTACAACGAGCGGCTGGCCCGCGCTTTCCGCGAAGCCGGCGACGACGTGCGACTGGTGACGTTTTCGCTGCAGTACCCCAATTTCCTGTTCCCCGGCCAGACCCAGTTCAGCACCGAGCCCGGCCCCGCCGACCTGCTCATCGACGTCAGCATTAACTCCGTGAACCCCTTGAGCTGGTGGACAGTGGGAGAGAAGCTGCGCCGCCAGAAGCCCGATCTGGTGATTTTCCGGTTTTGGCTACCGTTTATGGGCCCGGCGCTGGGGTTTATTGCTCGACGCATCCGCCGCAATGGCCACACCCGCGTGGTCGCCATTACCGACAACGTCATCCCTCACGAAAAGCGCCCCGGCGACCGGCCGCTCACGCGCTATTTCCTCTCGGCTTGTCATGGTTTCGTGACGATGAGCCGCGCCGTGCTAGCCGACCTGCGCCGCCTGCACTTCAAGCAGCCGGCCCTCTACCGCCCGCACCCGCTCTACGACAACTTCGGCCCCATCAAGCCCAAACCAGCCGCACTTAGCGCCCTAGGCCTCGATCCGCAGTTCGGGTACCTGCTGTTTTTCGGCTTTATCCGCGCCTATAAAGGGTTGGATATTCTACTGGAAGCCTTTGCCGATGTTCGACTAGCGGAATTGCCCGTCAAGCTGATTATAGCCGGCGAGTACTACGAAGACGCCGCGCCCTACGAGGAAATCATCCGGCGGTACAACCTGGAAAACCGCCTCGTCCGCGCCACCGACTTTATTCCCAACGAAAAAGTGGCCGACTATTTCTGTGCCGCCGACATCGTGGTGCAGCCCTACAAAAATGCCACCCAGAGCGGCGTTTCGCAGATTGCCTATCACTTCAGCCGCCCCATGCTGGTAACCGACGTGGGCGGCCTAGCCGAGCTGATTCCGAACGGCGAAGTGGGCTATGTGGTGCCCCCCACGCCCCAGGCCATTGCCGATGCCTTGGTCGATTTCTACGAGCACCAGCGCGAAGAAGAGCTCACGGCCGGCGTGTGGGCCCGTAAGAAAGATTTCTCCTGGAGCGAGATGGTGAAGGCACTAAAGGAGGTAGCGGGATAAACCAGGAGGTTCGTGCGCAGACAGCAAACAAAATATCCCGCCCGGGGAAAATATAAACCCTGGCCCCGCCTGTAGTATATGTCGCCTCGCCAAGGCACTGAATGAGCCGTCCGGGATTGGACAAAGCTCAGGGGCCGCTTGAATGGCACAATCTACCGGGTGGGCGGCACCGGGTTCAGATCCGATGGCGGGGGGAGCGGCTGCGCGTCGAGCTCCTGCGGGTGGTCATCAAGGCTCGTTTCCCTGTGGGAGGCGAAGTATTGGGTTAGCGCCTTTTCGCCCACCAGCCAGAACACCACCGGCGTTACGATAATATCGAGGAAAGTGGACGAAAGCAGCCCGCCAAGGATAACCGTGGCCACCGGGTAGAGGATTTCCTTGCCCGGTGCATCCTGGGCTAAGGTGAGCGGCACCAGGGCCAGGGCCGCCACCAGGGCCGTCATCAGCACCGGCACCAGGCGCTCCAGGGAGCCGCGAATAATCATCGGGAGGCCGAACTTCTCGCCCTCGTGCTCTACGAGGTGGATGTAGTGCGAAATCATCATGATGCCATTGCGCGAGGCAATGCCGGTGAGGGTGATAAAGCCCACCAGCGAGGCAATGCTGAACGTACCGCCCGTGAGCAGCACCGCCACCACCGAGCCAATCAGGGCCAGCGGAATGTTGAGCATAATCTGCCCCACCATCAGCCAGGATTTGAAGTGGGAGAACAGCACCAGGAAGATGCCGGCCAGGGAAAACAAGCTCAGCCACAGAATCTTCCGCGAGGCCGACTGCTGGCTTTCGAACTGCCCGCCGTAGGTGAGGTAGTAGCCCGGCGGCAGCTTGACCTGCTGGCTGACTTTGGCCTGAATTTCCTGCACCGTGGAGCCCAGATCCCGCTCGGCCACGTTCAGGGAGAGGATGATGCGGCGCTGGGTGTTTTCGTGGTTGACGGTGTTGGGGCCGGGCTCATATACCACGTCGGCCACCTGGCTCACCGGAATCAGGGCCCCGGCGGGCGTTTCGATGCGGGTCTGCCGAATGGCTTCCAGGTTGTTGCGCTGGGCTTCGGGCAGCTTCACCACCAAATCGAAGCGCTTCTGCCCATCGAGCATCTGCGACACCACGGCCCCCTGAAACAGAGTTTCCAGGTCGCGCACCACCTCACCCCGGCCCATGCCGTAGGAGCGCAGGGCCTCGTCGCGGGGCCGGATGAGCAGCTGCGGAATCTGCACCTGCTTTTCCACCTGCAGGTCCACCACGCCCGGCACGGCGGCGGCAGCATCGCGCACCTCGCCCGCGTAGCGGCGCAGCTCCAGCAAATCGTTGCCGAACACCTTGATGGCCACCTGGGCCCGCACGCCCGAGAGCAGGTGGTCAAGGCGGTGGGAAATGGGCTGGCCGATGTTCACGTTCACGCCCGTAATCAGGCTGAGCTTCTGGCGCATGTCGGCCAGGATTTCGTCGCGGCTGCGCATGGTTCGGCCTTCTTTCTCCAGCTCCTCCTCGGTCTTGAAGGCCACTTCGATTTCCGAATTGTTCACCGATTCGGCGTGCTCGTCCAGCTCGGCGCGGCCGGTGCGGCGGGCGGTGTAGGCCACTTCCGGAATCCGGAGCATCTGCTGCTCGCCCAGCGTGCCCAGGCGGTTGCTTTCGGTGAGGGAGGTGCCGGCCGGGGCCGAGAAGTTCACCGTCAGGGAGCCTTCGTTGAAAGGCGGCAGAAACTCCGTGCCGAAGAAGGGGACCATCGTGGCGGCCATCACAAACAACAGGGCCGTGGAAGTGAGTACCAGCCGGGGATGCTGCAGGCCCCAGGTGAGCAGGCGGGTATCCTTCTTTTTGAGCCAGCGCACCAGGGGGCCATCGGTTTCGGGGTGGCCCATCTGCTTCATGCGGGGCAGCAGGTAGTAGCAGAGCACCGGCGTCACGGTCAGCGAGACGAACAGCGAGGCCACGATGCTGGTGATGTAGGCAATGCCCAGGGGCGCGAAAATGCGGCCTTCCATGCCCTCAAGGGCAAACAGCGGCAAAAACACCAGTACCACAATAATAGTGGCGTACACGATGGAGTTGCGCACCTCCGACGAGGCCGCGTAGATGACGCGCAGCACCGGCTGCGGGTTGGGCCGCTGCTGGTTTTCGCGCAGGCGGCGGTACACGTTTTCCACGTCCACGATGGCGTCGTCGACCAGCTCGCCGATGGCAATGGCCAGCCCGCCCAGCGTCATGGTGTTGATGCTGATACCGGCCAGGCGAAACACCAGGGCCGTCACCAGCAACGACAGCGGAATGGCCACCAGGGAGATAAACGTGGTGCGCACGTTCAGCAGGAAGGCAAACAGCACGATGACCACCAGAATGGCCCCGTCGCGCAGGGCTTCCTCCACGTTGCTGATGGAGGACTCAATGAACTCCGCCTGCTTAAACAAACGGGTGTTCACCTGCACGTCTTTGGGCAAGGAGGGCTGAAGCTCGACCAGGGCTTTTTCCACCGCTGCGGTCAGGGCCACGGTGGCGGCGCCGGGTTGCTTCTCGATGCTCAGAATTACGGCCGGCCGGCCGTTCACGCTGCCGTCGCCGCGCTTGAAGCGGGCCCCGAACTCCACCCGGGCCACATCGGCCACCCTTATGGGCGACTGCTCTCGGTAACCGACAATGATGTTCTCAATATCCTGCACCGAGCGCAGGCGGCCCAGGTTGCGAATGAGCACTTCCGAGCCGTTGCGGTCGAAGAAGTTGCCGGTAGTGTTCAGGTTGGACTGCCGCAACGCGTCTTCCACCTGATTGACGGTGAGGCCGGTGGCGTTCAAGCGGGGCATGTCCAGCAGCACTTGATACTGCAGGTTGTCGCCGCCGATGGGAATTACCTGGGCCACGCCCGGAATGGACAGCAGGCGCTGGCGCACGGTGTAGTTGGCCAGGGTGCGCAAGTCAGCGGCGCTTGTTTTTGAGCGGTTAGCGGTTAGCGGCTGGCTGTTAGCTTCCGGTAAATTGCCAGCGGTCAACGAGTCATTTTTACTTGATGTAGACAGGCCCACTAGCATGATCTGGCCCATCACCGAGGAAATAGGCCCCAGCACCGGCGTAATGCCCTGCGGCAGCTGCTCGCCGGTGGTCTGCAGCTTCTCGCTCACAATCTGGCGGGCCGTGAAGATGTCGGTGCCGTAGTCGAACTCCACGAACACCATACCCAGCCCGATGGCCGAGTTGGAGCGCACCGCCGACACGCCGGTGGCCCCGTTCAGGGCCGTTTCCACGGGCAGCGTCACCAGGGCCTCCACTTCCTCGGGGGCCATGCCGGGAGCCTCCAGAAACACGGTTACCCGGGGACGGTCTAGGTCGGGCAGCACGTCTACCGGCAGCTGGCTAGCGGTGTAAGTACCCGCCATGAGGAGGCCCACGGCGAAGGCCAGCATCAGCAGCCGGTTCTGCAGAGCAAAGCGAATTATCTTATCGAGCATATTTTTTAAGCTACTAGCTGACAGCTGTTGGCTGTTAGCTTCTGTTCAAAGCAGTCATTAGCTGGGCTGACAGCCACTGACGGTTAGCTGCCGGTCAGAAAAAAGCTATCAGCTAACAGCCATCAGCTAAAAGCTCATTGGTTCAGGTAGATGGATTTGAGCTGGTAGGTGCCTTGGGTGACCACCCGGTCATTTTCGTTGACCTGGCCCTCGGCCAGCACGGTTTGCTGGCCATTCACGGCCCCCGGCTGCACGTAGCGAATCTTGAACCGCTCGGGCTCGGTGTGCACGAACACCACGGGCTTGCCGTTGAGGTCGGTAATGGCCGCAGTAGGCACCACCAGCTGGGGCCGGCCGCCGTCGGCCGGGCCCACCACCTGCACGTTCACGGCCTGGCCGGCGCGGTAGGGGCTGCCGGCGGCATCGTCCAGCTCCAGCACTAGCTGCCGGGCCTGGTTCACGGGGTTCACTACGTTGCTGAACACCACCAGCCGGGCCGGCACGCCCACCTGCCCCTGCAGGCCTTCCACCCGAAACTGCGTGCCGGGCGTGACGTTGGCCAGATCCTGGGCAAACACCTGGGCTTCCACGCGCAGCTTGCCGGGGTTGATAACCCGCAGCAGCTCCTCGCCCTGATTGACCTGCTGGCCCACGGCCAAGTTGAACACATCCACGGTGCCGCTCACGGGCGCCGTGATGCTCACGCGCCGCTGCCGGGCCTGCCCGTTGTAGATGGCTGCATTCTGGCGGGCCTGGCGCAGGCGCAGCTCGGCGGCTACCACATCCTTGCGGGCGGCAATATCGGCGATGCTCTGCAAGCGGGCGTAGTCCTGCTGGGCGGCCCGCAGTTCGGCCTGGGCGTTGGCGCGCTCGGTGCTGAGGCCGATTTGCTGGGTGGCGTCCAGGGTTTGCTCGATGACGGCCAGCGTCTGCCCGGCCCGCACCGGCTGGCCCACCCGTGCGCTCAGGCTGACGATGCGCCCGGTCTGGGGCACCACCACCCGGCCCTCGCCCCCGGCCGCGGCCGACACCGTGCCGTAGAGCGTGGCCCGGCTGTAGGTGGTGGAGTAAGCCGCCAGCTGGGTGCGCACCTCGAACAGAAACTGGCTTTCCTTGGGCAGCAGCACTTCGTCGGTGAGGGCCACGCCGGTGCTGGCTTTGGCCTCGCCGCCGTGGTCTTCGCCCCCGTGGGCCTGCACCCGGCCGGGTGGGGGCAGCAGCACGGCCAGCACCAGTGCGGCAGCGGCCGTGGCGGCCAGAAGTTTAGGCGTGGTTTTCATGGGTAGCGGGAGTGGAGGTGGAAATGGGCGCAGCCGGGCGGCGGCGCAGCAGCAGAACCGTCAGGCCAATGCCCAGCCCGAAGGCCCCGAGCAGGGCGGCAATGGTTTGCCAGGACGAAAAGAGTCCGGCGGCGGCAGCGGGTGGCGCCTCGGCCACGGGCAGCTTTTCCCCCACGCGGATGCCTTCGAGCAGCACCAGGTCGGCCCGCTCCCCGGCCACGATGTTGAGGGCGAAGCTGTAGGGTTTGTTGGCCGGAAACTCCCCTTCGACCAGGTAGATGCCGGGTTCCTGCTCGGTTACGGCCCACGTCAGGCGGGCATCTTCCGGGTTGGTGAGCGTGAGTTTCGCGCCTCGGATAGGGGCGTTGGTGGCGTAATCGGAGAGGAACAGGCGCAGGTCGGCGGGCTGGCCGCCTTCCAGCGGCTCGTAGCGCAGCAGCACCTCGAACTGCTCGGACAGGGCGGCCACCGAAAACGAGGTGGCGCCCGCCGGCGTGGCGGCCTTGGGCCCGTCGCCGTGGTCTTCGCCATCGTGGGCCAGGGCCGGGCCGGCCAGCAGCACGCTCAGCAGCAAAATCAGGAGTTGTTTCATGAGAGTTGACGGTTATTCGCCCCGCAGGTAATTCAGCTCGACCACCGCCTGGCGGTAGTCGCGGATGGTGGTCAGGTAGGTATTCTGAATGGCAAAGGCCTGGTTCAAGCTCAGGATGAGCTGCAGGTAGCTGGCTTCGCCGGCCCGGAACAGGCGCTGCGACTGGCTGATGATGGCCCGCGACTGGGGCAGGCCGGTTTGCTCGTAGTAAGCCAGAGAAGCGGCGAATTTGCGCGTATCGGCCAGGGCCTGCGCGTACTGAGTGCTCAGCTCCAGCTGCTGGGTTTGCAGCTGATAGCTGGCTGCCCGGGCGCGGGCCGTGGCCGCCTGCAGCTGCGAGCGGTAGGTCCAGAACCAGATGGGCAGCGAAACGCCAAACTGAAAGCGGTAGCGCAGGGCCGAGTTTTCAAACGCCTGGTTCTGGTAGCCCACCGTGAGGGCCGGGGTACGCCGGGCCCGCACCAGACTGATGCCCGACTGGCTCAGGGTCACGTTCTGGGCAGCGGCGGCCAGCGCGGGGCTGCCCGCCAGGGCAGTGCTGTCGTTGGTGGGCAGCCCGCCGAGCAGGGCCGGGGCCGTCTGGGCCAGCTCCGCGCCGGTACGGCTTAAGTCGGTACTGGTAGCCAGCGGCTCGGTGGGGCTACCCAGCAGCAGCCCCAGCCGGCGCTGGGCCGCCTGCCGGTCGGCGGTGGCCTGCTGCAGCAACACGGTTACCTGCCGGGCCTCGGCGTCGGTGCTGATGCGCTGCAAAGAGGTGACTTCGCCGGCCGTAAACAGGCGCTCCGTGGCCAGGCGCAGTCCCCGAAACAGGCTGTCCTGGTAGGTGAGCTGGCGCACCTGGGCCTCGGCAAACTGCAGGCTCAGGTAAGCCAGGCGGGTATCGCGCAGCACGGAGGCGCGGCTCACGTCGCGGTTGCGCTCGGCCAGGCTGATGCCGGCCTCGGCTACCTGCCGCTGCCGCCGGTACACGTTGGGCAGGTCCAGGGTCTGCACCACGCCCGGGGCCCACATTTCGCCGGTGGGGGCCGAAAACAGGAAATCCGGGTTGGCCGGCGCGAACGCGCCGCGCCGGAGGGCACGCTGCTCCTCAATCTCCTGGGCCGACTGCCGCAGCCGGGGGTGGCGGCGCAGGGTCCGGGCCTCGGCGCTGTCCAGGCTGATGACCGTTTGCGCCCGCGCCGCGCCGGAGCAAAGAGCCAGCATTACCAGGGTCAGCAGCCAGCAGCCTCCGCTTTTTATGTTTAAGAAATTCATACAATCAGGTTAAAACCAGCCGTTGGGCTGCCCGCGGTTGCCGCAGCCAGCGGCCCAAGCGGCGCCCGCCTACGACTTTTTCACGAGGGCCATGCCGCACTTCGGGCAGCTGCCGGGCTTGGCGCTGACACTGCCGGGGCAGCTCATCGGGCAGGCGTACGCAGCGGAAACCGACTTCCCGGCTTTGGCGGCTGCCTCGAGCTTTTCAAACCGGGCGCTAAGCGAATTGCCATTGGCCTTGACACTCACGATGGCCGTGCGCAGCGTGAAGCCGGCCGGCACGGTGGCCCCCAGGTGGTTGCCCGTGGGCAGCAGCTTAACGGAACTGGTTTTGCCCGCCGCACTCAGCAGCAGGGCCGTGCCGGTGGCGCGGGTCACGGGCAGCGTCTTCTCGTTGCCATCAAGCAGATATACCTGCAGCTGGCCGGCCTGCTGCACCAGCTCCAGGTGGTACTGGCCGGCCGTGCGCACCACGCCGCCGTGGGGAGAAGCGTGGGCGTGGGTTTCGCCGGCGGCTTTGTGGCCGTGGGCGGCCGTGCCGGGCGTGTGGCTGTGCTGAGCGGCAGCGGTGAGGGGAGCGGCCAGCAGCAGGGCCGCGGCGAGAACGGAGGAAGTCTTCATAAAAAACCGGGTACGAGGGGTGAATCAGGCGGCCGGCCCCGCGCCAGCAGCGGGGCCGGCCGGGGGCTTACATCTTGTCGGCGTTCTGGTTGTGCCAGGCTTTGAAGTCGGCTATTTCCTTTTCCTGGGCCGTTATCATCTGCTGCGCCAGCTCTTTGAGCTTAATGTCCTTGCCGTGGGCCAGCTCGGCCCGGGCCATGTCCACGGCGCTCTGGTGGTGCACCGTCATAAGCATGTTGAAGTTCATGTCCGGGTCGGCTACCGTTTTGGGCAGGTTGCGCATCATGCCTTCCATTGAGGCCTGCATCTTGCTGGTGAACGGATCGGCCGGGTTGTTGGGCTGGTAGTTGGTGGGGGCGTTGTCGAGGCGGGTGGCGGCGGCTTCCAGCGCGGCAATTTCCCGCTGCTGGTCGGCTTTGATTTGCTCAGCCATCCGGCGCATGGTGGCGTCCTTGCCGTCGCGCAGCTCGAGGTCGGCCATCACTACCGCGCCCCGGTGGTGCTCCAGCATGTGATGGGCGAAGTCGTGGTCGGTGTTGCCTTTGGGCTTGGTAGCGTGCATTTTCTGCATCATCTCGTTCATGGCCACCAGCTGCGGCGAGCTGCCGGCCGGGGCCGCGGTATCATGCCCCATGGCCGAGTGGTCCATGGCTGAGTGGTCCATGCCGGCCATGTCGCCGGAGGCCGCATCGGTTGCGGAGTCTTCCGTGGTCGTAACCGTCGAATCGGCGGCCTTGTCGTTGGTGCAGCTAGCTACCAGCAGGGAGCCCGAAAGGAGGGCAGCCAGGAAATAAGCAGACTTTTTCATGGGTTGATGTTGGAAAGTGGGAAATCTAGGCCTTCACGTTGATAGTGAAGTCGCCGGTGTGGATTTTGCCCGCGTGGTTGAACTGCAGGAACACGCGGTAGAGGCCCGGCTTCTCGAAGTTGGTGTTGAAGCCGATGCTGGGGCCTTTATCAGCTTGTTCGTTGGGGTGCACGTGCAAATAGTTTTCCGTGTCCTCGCTGATGACTACCACGTGGCCCAGCGCGCCGAGGTAGTTGGCCAGGTCCGTAACGGGCTGCCCGTCTTTGCGGATGGTGATTTTCATGCCCAGCAGCTGCCCCGTTTTCAACTCCTTGTCAAAGGAAAGCGTGGCCTGGTAGCCGTCTTTTTCCCACTGCATATCATCATTCTTGAACCGGACGGGCGAGTAGGCCGGGCCTTTTACCGTGAGGGGCTGGCGGCCCAACTGGTGGCCCGCACCGGTGGGCGTGTAGTCCTGAAACAGCACGTACTCCCCACCCTTCGGGAAGGTGTACTGCACTTTGTAGTCGCCGGCCGCGGTGTACTCGGGGTGCTCGTGGTAGAACTGGCCCAGGTCCTTGCTCACGATGATGAGGTGAATCTTCTTCTCGTGCACCACGGCCAGCGGCACAGGGGCCGATTCGTTGCCGGTTTCACGCGGGGTAAAGGCCAGCGTGGTGGGCTGCCCGGCCGTCACCTGCATGGGCGTGGGCACGAGCTTCATCTCGTAGGTTTTGCCGTTGGACACGGCGTCGTTGTGTTCCAGCTTCATGCCGCATTTGGGGCACGTCTCGCCGTCCTGGGTGCTGGTCACCTCGGGGTGCATGGGGCAGGCGTAGGTGTGGCCGCCGGCGTGGTCGGCGGTGCCTTCGGCCGGGCCGTTGGTGGGCGTAGTGACGGTGTCGGCAGCGCTGCTGGATTCCGATTCGGAGGAGCAGCTGCTGATAGTGAGCAGGCCGGCCAGCGCGAGCAGGGAAAGGGGAAAGCGGTACATAAAAAGAAGGGGGAGGTTGAAGGAAGAAAACCGAATGCAGCCGCCCAAGTGGGTTGGGGCCGCAGGGGCCGGCTGGCGGGCAAGCCTTTGCCTTCCGGCCATCGGCGCGGAGCGGTGGAGCGGGGTAACGCCAGGAAACGGAGGTAAAGTGGCGCGGGCAACGGCCGGACATCATGCACCAACGCCAAGGCCCGCCCCGGACATAGCACAGCTATGCCAGGGCGAGCCTTGGGCACGCCAACTCAATCAGACCGTCAGGGACTGAATAAAGATGCGGATGTCGGGTATTTTGGGGGGCAGGTGCCGGCGCAGCACCAGCACGACTGAGTGCATACGGTCCCACGCGCCGGCAGAGGGCCGGCAAAAGACCCCGGTGCTGGCCGGGAGCAAAGCCGGGGCGGGCGAGAACAGCTGCTTCTCACCTGGTGTTGTCAGCGCCTTCAGAATGGCCGCGGACTTGTTTTTGCAGCAGTTTTCCTTGCTCGCGGGCTTAGAGCCGCAATGGCCGGGAGCCTGCTTGGCCTGAACCGGCTTCTGCTGGGCCTGGGCTTTGCCGTGACCGTGGCAGCCCGGGTGCGTGGGCTTCTGCAACGCGGAGGCCTGGGCTACCGGCGCGGCCGCGGCCGGGGTTATCGTTGCGCACCAGCACTGCCCTACGAACACGTTGACGAAGACGAGCAGGAAGCTCGTCGCCAGCAAACGGCGAACAGGGAACAGGCTACGGAACATACCGGGGACTAAACAACGGCAAAAATAGGCTTCTCCGCGAGAAGGCGGTACCGTATGCTTACCCCATTTCTAACCAGGGAGTTGCCGGGTAGTTTAGGGCTGCTGCTGCTTCGCCCGGGAAAAGTTGCCAAAAAGTGGCCTCAGGAACCTGATTTAGGCTACACCCTACCGAGCAGCCCTTGCCACCAAGGGCCGAATAATGCAAGCCCACGGCGAGATTATATAAGCCCGTGGTTGCCCGGCAGCGTTAATAGGTGCTGCTTCATTTTGGCCGGACTATCGGCTTGGTCGAGTCAATTCCAAACGGCAAAGTAGGCTATCCAGCGCCCTGCGCCTCAGCGTTCCTGCCTTGGCACACTCGCCCGCACGGCCTCGAATACCTTCTCAGCGGGCAAATCCTCCATGCAGCTGGTGCCGAGCTGGCAGGAACCCCGGTAAAAGCACACGCACTGCTTATCGGGCTGCACCAGCTGCCCCCGGCCGTATAGGTCGAATTCGTAAGGATTAAAGATGTTGTTCATCAGGATGGTGGGCTTGCGCAGGGCAATGCTGATGTGCATGGCCATAGTCACCTGCGTCACAATGCCGTCCATCTGGTACATGAGGTTGATGAACTGGGGCAGGGGGAAGGTACCAGGGTAGGCCGCGCCCGTGACGGCCTGCAGGCGGCGGTTGCGCTCATCCTCGGCTTCGCCGCCCAGCAGCACGGGGGCGTAGCCGGCTTGCTGGAGCTGCCCGATCAGCTGGGTCCACTTCTCGTCGCTCCACAGGCGCGTAGTCCACCGGTCGCCGCAGCCGGTGTTCAGGCCAATGCGGGGCTTACCCGTGGGCAGCTGGCGCCAGTTGTAGCCCTTGTCTTCGTGGGTGTCGAACACGTACTCCTCGCCCCGGAACTCGTAGCCGCACAGCTCAAAGATTTCCTGCACGTAGGGCTTCTGGTTTTGCTGACTGAGCTGGTCGAACACGCCGGTGAGGTACTTGTGCGCGGCCAGGTCGTTGCCGGGCCAGGCCACCCCGTACTGGGGGTGCAGGCGGTAGCCAAACTTCTCCGTGGCGTGCACCGAGTCGGCCAGGGCGCAGGCTTCCTTGTCTTTGTCGAGGTTGAAGAGTACGTCGAACGCCCGCTGCTGCAGGTGCAGTACGGAGGCCAGATCCAGCTTCAGGACTTCATCAATCTCGCCCTGGGGCAGGATGGCCGGCGTGAGCGTGAGCCAGGTGATTTTGGCCTGCGGGTACTCCTGCCGCAGCCGCCGCAGCAGGGGGGTAGTCCGGATAACATCCCCAATGGCCCCGAGCTTAATGATGAGCAGGCGCTGGTGCACCGGCGCGTACACGGGGCAGTCCTGGCACTGGTAGCCGTGCTCCTTATTGGGGCGGCAGGGAATATCACCGCGAAAATGGCGGCAGTCGGGGTGAACGGTAATACCGGAAAGAGAGGCCATGGGGCGCGGTTAAGAGGCGCGAAGATAAAGAGCCCGCCCGACTAGGGACAGAGTGAGCTAGTAAGGCCTAAATGGGCGAGGCCGCTAAAATCTGGCAGCTAACGGGCGAGTTGGCAGAGGAGGAAATCATGCCTAAATGCAACGAAGGACCTCACCATGCTCGTTCTTAAAGCATGATAAGGTCCTTCGCTGTGCTCAGGATGGTAAAGAAAAAAGGGCTACACGCCTACGTAGTTGCTGGGTGAAATAACCCGCAGCTCCTGCTTCACCGCTTCGCTCACGTTCAGGGTCTCGATAAATTCCCGGATGGTTTGCTGGGTGATGGCGCCCCCGGTGCGGGTGAGGGCCTTGAGGGCGTTGTAGGGGTCGGGGTAGTTTTCGCGGCGCAGGATGGTTTGCACGGCTTCGGCGACTACGGCCCAGTTGTCGTCCAGGTCGCGGCGCAGGGCGGCCTCGTCGAGGGCCAGCTTATCGAGGCCGCGCTGCAGGGCGGTGAGGGCAATGAGCGTGTGGCCCAGGGGCACGCCCAGGTTGCGCAGCACGGTGGAGTCCGTCAGGTCGCGCTGCAGGCGCGAAATGGGCAGCTTAGCCGAGAGGTGCTCCAGCACCGCGTTGGCCAAGCCCAGGTTGCCCTCGGCATTTTCAAAGTCGATGGGGTTAACCTTGTGCGGCATGGCTGAGGAACCCACTTCGCCGGCCTTAATGGTCTGGCGGAAATAACCCAGGGAAATGTACTGCCACACGTCCCGGGCCAGGTCCGTAAGGATGGTGTTGAGGCGCTTCACTCCGTCGCAGAGGGCCGCGAGGTGGTCGTAGTGCTCAATCTGGGTGGTAGGAAAGGAGCGGTGCAGCCCCAGCCGGTCCTGCACGAAGTGCTGCCCGAACTCGTGCCAGTTCACCTGCGGATACGCCACGTGGTGGGCGTTGAAGTTGCCGGTAGCCCCCCCGAATTTGGCCGCGAAGGGTACCTGGCTCAGCAGTTCCACCTGGGCATCGAGACGGGCCACAAACACCTGAATTTCCTTGCCCAGACGGGTGGGGGAGGCGGGCTGACCGTGGGTGCGGGCCAGCATGGGCACGGCCTCCCAGTCTTTAGCACGGCTGGCCAGCTGGTTGCGCACTTGCGCGTAGGCGGGCAGCAGCACCTTCACCACGGCGTGCTGCAGGCTGAGCGGAATGGCGGTGTTGTTGATATCCTGGGAAGTGAGGCCGAAGTGAATGAACTCCAGGTACTGGCCCAGACCCAGGGCCGTGAACTTGTCGCGCAGGAAGTACTCCACGGCTTTCACGTCGTGGTTCGTTACCTTTTCGTGGGCCTTCACGGCTTCGGCGTCTTCGGCCGAGAAGTCAAGGTAGATCTGACGCAGGTCCGTGAAAATGTCCTTGGATACCCCCTCCAGCTGGGGCAGGGGCAGCTGGCACAAGGCCACGAAGTACTCTACTTCCACCAGTACGCGGTAGCGAATGAGGGCCAGCTCCGAGAAGAAGGCGGCCAGGGGCACGGTTTGGCGGCGGTAGCGCCCATCCAGCGGCGACACGGCGGTGAGAGCAGAGAAAGAGGTAGTATCGGTTGAGGCAGACATGCGTATACGAAAAAGACCTGACGCGCCAAAGGTACACAATGGCCTTGGCGCCCGGGTAGCCCACGCGGCGCTTTTCCCTACCTTTGTGTTCCGAGCGGCGGCGGGTTCGGCACGAATCTGGCAAGGCCCGGCCGCGACTGTCCCCCTCTGTTTGTGCGCGTGAATCCAGCAACGAAGAAAAAAATAGGTATTGGTGTAGGTGCTGTAGTAGCCCTGCTGGGTATTGCCCTGGCCGTGTTTCTGCTCAAGCGCCAGGAGTTGCTGCAGTATGCCCTGCGTGAGGTGAAAGCCAAGGTGGAGAAGAAGTACCCCGTGACCCTCACGCTGGGGCCGGCCCGCTTTACCGACCTGAACACGGTGCGCATCGATGGGGTGACGCTGGTGCCCACCGGCCAGGATACGCTCCTGCAGGCCCGGCGCATCAACGCCTCTATCAGCTTAAAAACGCTGTTTGCTCGCCGCCCGGTGTTCAGCGACCTGCAAATTGACTCGGCCCGCGTAACTGCTCAGAAAACCGCTACAACCAACAACTACGCGTTTTTCTTCGCCAAGAAGAAGCCCACAGTCAAGCGCGATACTACGCAGGGAGCAAACTACGGCCTGCTGCTAAACCAGCTGCTGGAAACGGCTTTCGACAACGTGCCCGGGGAGGCCGACTTTCGCAGCTTCCTGGTAACGTACCGCAGCCCTGAGCACAATGCCACGCTCACCATGCCGCGCTTCGCCATTGAAGACGGCGACCTGACCGGGCAGCTCACGGCCGACATTGACTCCGTAGTAAACACCTTCGGGCTGCAGGGCCACATTGAGCCCGGCGACTATGCCTTGGATGCCAAGGTATACGGCCTGGAAGGTCGGCCGGTGGTGTTGCCCTACGTACAGCGCCGCTACGGGGCCCGCGTGCAGTTTGACACGGTGCGCGTGAGCTTGTCCGACAAAGACCTGGACGACGACCAGCTGACGGTGCGGGGCACGGCCTGGGCCCGCAACTTTGTGGTAAACCACCCCAAGCTGGCCGACCACGACGTGCGCTTCCCGCGCAGTGGCATCGACTACGTGCTGACGTTGGGCAAGGCCTACGGGGCCGTAGAGAAAGGCACCAAGGTTACGCTCAACCAGATGGAGTTTTTTCCGGAGGTATCGGTGCGCAAGCTGCCCCGGCAGCAACGCGTCATGAGCGAAGCCAACGGGGTAGAGTCGCCGGATGAGATGCTGGCGGGCCTGCAGGTGAAGGCCAACATCGTTTCGGGCGAAACCAAGGCCAACGACTTCTTCTCCGCCCTGCCCCAGGGCATGTTCAGCACGCTGGAAGGCACGCAGGGCGAAGGCACGCTCACCTACCGCCTCCTGGCCGACCTGGACATGAACCAGCTCGACAGCCTCAAGTTCAGCTCCTCCCTTACGGGCAAGAATTTTCGCCTCACGCGCTTTGGCCGCGAAGACCTGAGCAAGCTGAACACGCCTTTCGAGTACACCGCCTACAACGACAAGGGCGACTCCATTAAAACCTTCCAGGTGGGGCCGCCGAACCCTAAGTTCGTGCCCTTCGACCAAGTGGCTCCTTACCTGAAATACGCCATCCTGACGGCTGAAGACCCGCGTTTCTTCACGCACAAAGGGTTTATGGCCAAGGCTTTTGTGAAGTCCATTATTCAGAATATCAAGGAAAAGCGGTTTGCCCGGGGCGGCAGTACCATTTCCATGCAGCTGGTGAAGAACGTGTTTCTGACCCGGCAAAAAACCGTGACGCGCAAGATTGAGGAAGCCCTCATTGTGTGGCTGATTGAGAATACCCGCGTGGCCACCAAGGAGCGGATGATGGAAGTGTACCTCAACATCATTGAGTGGGGTCCAAAAATCTACGGGGTGAAAGAAGCCGCGCAGTTCTACTTCAGCAAGGAGCCCAATGAGCTGAACCTGTCCGAAAGCCTGTACCTGGCCAGCATTATTCCGCGCCCGAAACGCTACCGACTTGGCTTCAACAATTATGGCGAAATGCGTCGGAGCGCCCGGTATTTCCACCGGCTTATCGCCCAACTGATGGCCCGCAAAGGCTACATCTCACAGGCCGAGTATGAGGGCTTGGGCTACTCCGTGAACTTCAGCAACCCCAGCCGCATGGGCTTCGTCCCCCGCCCCGATACGACCCGCACCGTGGTGGCCGCCGACTCCGCCCAGTACCAGCCCCTGAATTTGATAGACCTGCTCGGTGGAGGCGCCGATGAGGGCGTGAACACCAACACGCCCGCTGAAGAAGGTGGCGCCGCACCCGCGCAGGCTCCCACCAAAAACTAAGCAGCTACTGTGTGCTGTAAAAAAGGCCCCTTCTGCTGATCCAGAAGGGGCCTTTTTTAGTGCGTTATACGGCTAAGGCATTTACTCTTCTTTCTTCGGCAGGGGGCGCAACAAGGACAGCACCACCGAGCCCAGCAGCAAAACACCGACCACGCCCAGCGAAATACTCATGGGCACGTGCACAAACTCCGAAACCAGCAGCTTACCGCCGATAAAGACGAGAATCAGGGCCAGTCCGTAGTGCAGGTAGTGAAACAGCTGCATCAGGCCGGCCAGGGCGAAATACAAGGCCCGCAAGCCCAGCAGCGCAAATACGTTGGAGGTAAACACGATGAACGTGTTGCGGGAAACCGCCAGAATAGCCGGAATGGAGTCGGCGGCAAAGACGACGTCGGTGGTTTCCACCATCACCAGCACCACAAAGAGCGGGGTAGCAAACAGCAGCTTTTCCTTGCGCACGAAAAACTTGCCGCCTTCCAGCTTGCTGGTGATGGGCAGGTGACGGCTCAGAAACTTTACTACGGGGTTGGCGTCGGGGTCAATTTCCGGCTCCCCGGCCGAAGCGGCCATTTTTACCCCGGTATAGACCAGGAAGGCACCCAGCAGGTAAAGCAGAAAGTGAAACTTGGCCAGCAGGGCTGCGCCCACCAGAATAAACACCGCCCGCAGCACCAGGGCCCCAATAATTCCCCAGAACAGGATTTTGTGCTGGTATTCCTGCGGCACCCGGAAGTAGGTGAAAATCAGCAGAAAAACGAACAGATTATCGACGCTCAGGGACTTCTCGATGAGGTAGCCCGTGAGAAATTCCAGGGCCGGTTGCCGGCCCATAGTGCGCAGCACCAGGTAGTTGAAACACAGGGACAGTACAATCCATAAGGCGCTCCAGCCCAAGGCCTCGCGCATTTGCACCACGTGGGCCTTGCGGTTGAAAACCAGCAGGTCGAGGAGCAGCATAGCCAGCACAAAGGCCGTAAAAGCCGCCCAGAACAAAGGAGTATTTTCCATGCAGCAACAAGCTACGCCCAACTGCTATGTGCGGCCGGGCGAAGTTGAAGGTAGCAGAAAATCTTAGCGGGTTTCGGAAGCCGAGGACAAGGGAGGCGTTGCAACAGGCAGTGGCGCCTGCGTTTCGGCCCGGTCGAAGCGCCGGAACAGGCTGCTCAGCTTCATTTGCACCACGCCCAGCAAGGCTTCCTTGAAGATGCCCTTGCTCATCTTAGACGCCCCGCGGGTCCGGTCGGTGAAAATAATGGCCACTTCCTTGATGCGGAAGCCATATTTGAAGGCCAGCCACTTCATCTCAATCTGGAAGGCATAGCCGATAAAGCGGATTTTCTCGAGCGGGATGGTGCGCAGCACCCGGGCCGTATAGCATTTAAAGCCGGCCGTAGCATCCATGATGGGCATGCCCGTAACCAGCCGCACGTAGGCCGAGGCGAAGTACGACATGAGTACCCGGCTCATGGGCCAGTTCACCACATTCACCCCGTGGATGTAGCGGGAGCCAATGGCCATGTCGTAGCCTTGGGTGGCGCAGGCATCGTAGAGCTTGAGCAGATCCTCGGGGTTATGCGAGAAGTCGGCGTCCATTTCGAACAGGTAGCTGTAGCCGCGGGCCAGCCCCCACTTAAAGCCGTGCAGGTACGCCGTGCCCAGCCCGAGCTTGCCCGCGCGCTGCTCCAGAAACAAGCGGCCAGAAAACTCCGGCATCAGGTCGCGCACTATCTGTGCCGTGCCATCGGGTGAGCCGTCGTCGATAATCAGGACATCAAACAGCTTCGCCAGCGAAAACACTTTGCGAATGATGAGCTCGGCGTTTTCTCGCTCGTTGTAAGTTGGTATAAGGACGAGCGAATCGTTCATTTGGCCAAATATACTAAGTCAGGCGGTGGAAGCCGCCGAAATTTTTCCGGCAATCTGCCGCGCATATCGCACACAATCGGGGACGGAGATGCCCGCCTGCCAATTAGACACCACTTGCAGACCTTGGGTTGCCAGCTCGGCCGCGGCAGCTCGGGCCGGAGCCAGGTGGGCATCGGCCTGGGGTATAGCCCGCTCCCACACGTAGCGGCGCTGCCACTGCGGAGCCGGGGCCGAAATGCCGTAGAGCCGACATAGTTCCTCGTGCACGCGGGGCAACATAACCGCCTCGGCATCGTGGGCTTTGGCGGGGGACTGCGCGCCGCCTACAAACGTCGTAAACAGCACTTCATCGGCAGGGCAGCGGTCGGGGTAGAGGGAGCTGCTCCAGATGCTGCCGGCCGCGTACGTGCCTTCTACTTGCGGGTGCAGCGCCCCGAAGCCGTGGAGCGCGTGCTGCACATCGGCCCGCCGGTAGGCCGTGTGTACGGCCGTCATTGGTGGGTAGTAAACGTCCCCTATAAGGGCTGCCTGGGCCGGAAACAGAGGCTGCAGCAGTTCGGCCGCGACGTGAGCCGGTAGGGCTATCAGCACTTGGGAATAGGTCCGATCCTGAAAGGCACCGCTGGGCGTACTCACTTGAAAGCCGCCCTCGGCAGTACGGGTAAGCGCCGTTACGGGCTGATGGAAATACACGTTTCCGGCTAGCCGGGCCGCCAGCGCATCGGGGAGGGCCTGCAGGCCACCGCGCAAGGAAACGGTACGGCGGCGCTGCCCTACGCCGGCTTTGGCCAGGCCGCGCAGCACCGAGCCATGCTGCTGCTCCAGCTCTACCAGCTTGGGAAAAGCCTCCTGCACCCGCAGCTGGGTTGGGTCGCCGGCATAAATACCCGCCACAAAGGGGTTAACGGCATAGTCGACTACCTCCTGGTTGAAGCGGCGACGGAAAAAAGCAGCTACAGTTTCCGTAGCATCGGGGGCCGCGGCGGGCCGGGTCAGCTCACGCAGAATGCTGAGCTTGGTTTTCCAGCTAAAGAAGCCGGACGCCAGCAGCCCGGGCGGCGAGGCCGGCAGCTTACGGTACTGTCCCCCGCGAAGGATGTAGCGGTTGGCCCCCACGCCCGGCGGCGGATCCTGAATCTGGCCGGTTAAGTCCAGTTCGCCTATCAGCTCTTCCAGCTCGGGCGAGAGTAGGAGAGAGTTTGGGCCCAGCTCGGTGGTGTAGCTGCCTTCGCGCCGGCTGCGCATGTTGCCGCCCGGCTCGTCGGCCGCTTCAAACAAGTCAACGTCCACGCCGGCCTGGTTGAGGTAATAAGCGGCGGTGAGGCCCGTGATGCCGCCCCCCAGAATGGCAATGCGCGTCGGTGTAGGCATTGGGTATGCAGATAGGATACGGTGCAAAAGTACGCCCGCCTGCACCAGGAATCCGTAGTTTTGCCCCATGATTCCTGGTAATTCCTTGGCGCCGCCCGCGGGCAAAGCCGTTTTTCTGGACCGCGACGGGGTGCTGAACCGTGAAATGGGCGACTACGTGTGGCGCCCGGCCGAGTTTGAGGTACTACCCGGCGTACCCGAGGCGCTTCAGCTATTGAAGGCCGCTGGCTATTATCTTATCGTGGTTACCAACCAGGCGGGTATTGCCAAGCAGCTTTACACCGCCGCCGACGTGCAGGCCTGCCACGCCAAGCTGCAGGCAGCCTGCGGCGGGGTGTTGGATACCCTGTACTTTGCCCCGGCGCATCCGTCCGTCTCGGAATCATTGCTACGCAAGCCGGATTCGCTGATGCTGGAAAAAGCCATGGCCCGGTTCCACCTCAACCCTGCCTCCTGCTGGATAGTAGGCGACCGGCTGCGCGATATGGAGGCCGGAGCCAAAGTAGGCGTGCCCGGTATCCTCGTAGGCGCCACGGAGCCGGTGGACTATGCCCGGCAGACCCCCGACCTGCTGGCCGCCGCCAAGCTTATTCTGGAAGTGTCGACAGTATAGCTAACGACTAAGCGGAAACAGCACGTCCCCTTTCTGCTCGGTGCAGTAGGGGGACGTGCTGTTTCGGGAGCGATAAACGCTACTGCTGGGGAGTAGGGGCAGCGGTGCTGGCCAGCACGGCGGTAGCGGTGTGCGTAGCGGGCTTTGTAAAGGAGTACGCGGGGCATTTAGTGCGGCACGAGGCCAGGCCGGCAAGTCCAATACAAGCCATGAAAAGCAGCTTCTTCATGATTAAATGCAAAGAGGGGAAATTGAGCAAATGGCGAATGCCTTCTTGTCGCTGAAGGCAAATCCTGCGCTAAACGTTCCCGGTTGCCCGGTAATCTTTAATCAAGCAGAAAAATGGCAAACGCAAAAAGCCGGTTCCTGCTCTAGCAGAAACCGGCTTTTATCCTATAGCCCTCGGGCTGGAAAACTTACTGACGCTCGGTGCTCGTAGCGGTGCTGGCGGAAATAGTGGAGGAAACGCGGTTGGCTTCCTTCGTGCTGGTGTAAGCGGGGCACTTGGTGCGGTTGCAGGCGCCCAGGCCTACCAGCGCCACCGAGGCGAGAATCAGTAATTTTTTCATCGTGCGGGCAGAAAAGTTATAGTAGAAGAGCAAGTCCGAAACCAAAAGTACAATTCAGCGGCCGGTGCGGCAAGCATTTACCGCAAATACCTTAGGCCTGATACCCCAGGATGCGCATCATCGACTCCCCGCTCTGCTGCTCGGCAAATACGTAGTCGGTGAGGGTACCATCGGCGTCCCGGTCCAGAATCACCATTTTGGGGGCCGGAATCAGGCAGTGCTTGATGCCGCCGTAGCCCGAAAGGCTTTCCTGGTAGGCGCCGGTATGGAAAAAGCCCACGTATAGCGGCTTGGGGTCCTTGGCCGGTTTGCGCTCGGGCAGAAACACCTGGTAGATGTGCTTTTCGGCATTATAGTAATCCTGGGAGTCGCAGGTGAGACCACCCAGCTGAATCTTCTTGTACTGCTTGTCCCAGCCATTCAGGGCCAGCATGATAAAGCGCTGATTGAGGGCCCAGGTATCGGGCAGGTTGGTAATGAACGAGCCATCAATCATGTACCACAGCTCCTTGTCGTTCTGCAGCTTCTCATCGAGAATGGAGTAGATGGTCGCCCCGGACTCGCCCACCGTGAAAATGCCGAACTCGGTGAAAATGTCGGGCTCGGGCACGCCTTCTTCCTGGCAGATGCGCTGAATGGTGCGCAGCACCTCCTCAATCATGTAGGGGTAGTCGTACTCCTTCTGGATGGACGTCTGGATGGGCAGGCCGCCCCCAATGTCGATGGTCGTCAGCGTGTCGCAGACCTTACGCAGCTCGCAGTACTGGTGCACAAAGCGGCTCAACTCCGACCAGTAGTAGCTGGTGTCCTTGATGCCGGTGTTGATGAAGTAGTGCAGCATGGTGAGCTCAAAGCGCGGGTCGTGCTTGATTTTTTGCTCGTAAAGCGGAATGGCGTCGGCGTAGCGGATGCCCAGGCGCGAGGTGTAGAACTGAAACCGTGGCTCCTCGTCGGACGCCAGGCGCATGCCCACGCTGCACTTCTCCCGCACGTTGTCGTGGTAGTAATCCACTTCGTTGGGCGAGTCAAGAATGGGCATGCAGTTCACGAATCCGTCGTTGATGAGGCGCGTGATTTCGTGCTTGTACTCGTCGGTTTTGAAGCCGTTGCAGATGATAAAGGTGTCTTTCGAGACTTTGCCTTTGGCGTGCATGGCCCGGATGATGTTGGTATCAAACCAGGACGAGGTTTCGATATGAACCCCGTTTTTCAGGGCTTCTTCCACTACAAAGCTAAAGTGCGAAGCTTTGGTGCAGTAGGCGTAGGAGTACTTGCCCTGGTAACCGGTTTTCTCGATGCCCACCCGGAACCACTCCTTGGCGCGCTGGATCTGAGAAGAAATCTTGGGCAGGTACGTCAGGCGCAGGGGCGTGCCGTGCTTTTCCACCAGGGCCATCAGGTCGATGTCGTGGAAGCGCAGCTCGTTTTTCTCTACGCGGAACTCCTCGGTGGGAAAATCAAAGGTCTGGGAAATCAGGTCGTGGTAAGTATCCATGTGGGGTCTTGGGGTCTTGGGGTCTTGGGGTCTTAGATTCAGGGTGTTGAATAGGGTGTTGAATAGGGTGGAGCCGGAAAGCTCTACAATTATCCAAGACCCTAAGACCCTAAGACCCCAAGACCCTATTATCTTGCGTGGGCAAAGATACCCCGCCTGCGGGGTTTTGGTTGTGCTTTGTTCGTTGGTTGCGCCGGAAGGTCCGCGCGCGTCAAGCCTGAGAGGACCCCACCCGCTCAATCGGCAAGCATCTAAACCACCTAACCTCTTTCCTGCCAATGTAATATGCGACGCATTAAGCTTCTGGAAGTACGGTCCGAACTCGGCGCCGGAACCCGTGGTGCCAGTCTGGGCATTGATGCCCTGAAGGTAGCCTGCCTCAACAAGGGCTCCGATTACTTCCGTCGGTTCAACTCCGTGCAAGTGCCGGACCTGAACCACGTGCTCTTCGACAAAACCCATTTTCCGAAGGCCAAGCACATCGACTCCATTTATACCGTGCAGAAGGGCATTGCCGGCGCGGTGGAGCAAACCCTGCGCTTTGGGGAGTTTCCGCTGGTCTTGGCCGGCGACCATAGCAACGCCTCCGCCACCATTGCGGGCATTAAGGCGGCTTACCCTCACAAAACTCTGGGCGTAGTGTGGGTAGATGCCCACGCCGACATTCACTCGCCGTATACTACGCCCTCCGGCAACATGCACGGCATGCCGCTGGCCATCAGCCTGGGCGATGATAACCGCCAGTGCCAGCGCAACCAGCCCGAGCCCGAAACCGAGTTTTTCTGGCAGCGCCTGAAGAACCTGGGCGAACCAGGCCCCAAAATCACCCCCGACCACCTGGTGTACGTGGTGGTGCGCGATACGGAGGCCGAGGAAAACGCCATCATCGAGCGGCTCGGCATCAAAAACTATAAGCTCGACGAAGTAAAAGCCAAAGGCACCCGCCGCGTGGCCCGCGAAATCTATGAGCGCCTGCGCTTCTGCGACATGGTGTACGTGAGCTTCGATGTGGACTCCCTGGACTCCCGCTTCTCGAAAGGCACCGGCACTCCCGTAGAAGAAGGTCTGAACGTGGAAGAAGCCATCAGCCTGTGCCGTGCCCTGCTCGACAACGACCGGGTGGTGTGCTTTGAGATGGTGGAAATTAACCCCACCCTGGACTCGGAGAATACCATGGCCACCAATGCCTTTGATATTCTGGAAGCCGCCACCGACGCCATTCAGCGGCGCCTGCGGCTAGAGGAAGTCGTGAGCCGCTAAATAAACTAGCTGGCCCGGCTTAGTCAGAAGCTTGATTTCTTGGCAAACAGGAAAAAGCGGATACATTCGTGCCTAGCGCTGCGGCTGTATCCGCCCACTGGTTGTCTCCATGAAAAACTGCCTGCTTTCGTCCTTATTCGCCCTGCTTTTGTTGGCTTCCTGCACGACCATGCCGCCTGCGACCGGCAGCGGCGGCAAGCCCACGGCGGCGGTGGCCAAGGACTCTATTACCGGCACCGTAACGTACCGGGAGCGGATGGCCCTGTCGCCCACGGCCGTCGTGCGGCTGCAGCTGCAGGATGTGTCCCAACCGGGCGTGGCGGCTACCGTTATTGACTCGGTTACGCTACGGCCCCAGGGCCGGCAGGTACCCCTGGATTTTGTGCTGCGCTTCGACCCCAGCCGCATTCAGGAAAACATGACCTACGCGGTAGAAGCCCGGATTGAGGACGCCGGGCAGCTGATGTTCCGCACCGATGTAGCTTACCCGGTGCTCACGCGGGGCAACCCCAAGCAAGTGCAGCTCATGCTGCGCCGGGCCAGCCGCTAGCCTGCGGGGCTCAGCTGCAACTTTTTGGTGGCCATCCGGCTGGGCTTTCTACCTTTGCGGCGGCAGCAGCCAACGTCCGGCGCTGCCCATCCTCTCATGAAGCCACGCCCCCAAATTCAGCTCCAACGACGATTCTAGCGTAAGCTGCGCCCCCGGCCGGATTGCTCCGGCGCCCGGCGGCCGCGGGTTACGCTTGGTCTGCTTGCTACTTTTTCGGGGGGACTGACCTGCTGGCGGCCCCGCTTCATCTTCGCATTTCGCTTTTTCCGTGCAACAACTCGAACAAACGCTCAAAGCCGCCCTAGGGGCAGCCATTCAACAGGTTTTCGGTCAGGAAGTACCCGTCAGCCAGCTCACGTTGCAGCCCACGCGCAAGGAGTTTGCCGGCCAGTTTACCCTGGTCACGTTTCCCTTCACCAAAACGCTCGGCAAAGGCCCCGAGCAGATAGGCCAGGCAGTAGGGGAGTGGCTGGTAGCCAATGCCCCGCTCGTGCAAGGCTACAACGTGGTGAAAGGCTTTCTGAACCTGGAAATTGCCGATGCCGAGTGGGTGAAGGTATTCGACCAGCTCCGGCAGCTGCCGGCGGGCACGCCGGTAGCCACGGGCGGCCCCCAGAACGTGGTGGTGGAATACTCCTCGCCCAACACCAACAAGCCCCTGCACCTGGGCCACCTGCGCAACAACTTCCTGGGGTACTCCGTGGCTGAGATTCTGAAGGCTACCGGCGCTACCGTTACCAAAGCCAACCTCGTCAACGACCGGGGCATTCACATCTGCAAGTCGATGCTGGCCTACCAGCAGTACGGGCAGGGCGAAACCCCGCAGAGTGCCGGCATGAAAGGCGACCATCTGGCCGGTAAGTACTACGTGCTGTTTGAGAAGCACTATCGGGAGCAAATCAAGCAACTCGAAGCCGAAGGTGTACTGCCGGAGGTAGCCAAGCGCCAGGCTCCCATGATGCTGGAAGCCCAGGACATGCTGCGCGCCTGGGAAGCCGGCGACGAAGAAGTGGTGAGCCTGTGGAAGCAGATGAATGGCTGGGTGTACGAGGGTTTCAATGAAACCTACCAAACCATCGGTGTCGATTTTGACAAGTACTATTACGAGTCGGGCACCTACCTGCTGGGCAAGGAGCGAGTAGAGGAAGGCCTGCAGAAGGGGGTGTTCTTCCGCAAAGAAGATGGCTCGGTGTGGGTGGACCTGAAGGAGGAAGGTCTCGATGAGAAGCTGCTGCTCCGCGCCGACGGCACCTCCGTGTACATGACTCAGGACCTGGGCACGGCCGAGCTCAAGTACCAGGATTTCCACTACGACCTGAGCGTGTACGTCATTGCCGACGAGCAGAACTACCACATGCAGGTGCTCAAGGCCGTACTGAAAAAGCTGGGCAAGCCCTACGCCGACGCCATCTACCACCTCAGCTACGGCATGGTGGACCTGCCCTCGGGCAAGATGAAAAGCCGGGAAGGCACCGTGGTAGACGCCGATGAGCTGGTGCGCGAAGTGGTGGAAGCGGCCAAAACGGCCACCCTGGAGAAAGGCAAAACCGAGGGCCTCACCGAGCAGGAGGCGGCGCGGCTCTACCACATGCTGGGGCTGGGCGCGCTGAAATACTACCTGCTCAAAGTAGACCCCAAGAAGCGTATGCTCTTCAACCCCGAGGAGTCGGTGAGCCTGGAAGGGCACACAGGGCCGTTCATTCAGTACTCGCACGCCCGTATTTCCGCCATCCGGCGCAAAGCCGCGGAGCTGGGCATTGCTGAAGACGCCCCGCTGACGGGCATTACCGAGCTGCATGCTACCGAGCGGGAACTCGTGCAGGAACTGGCCCGCTACGCCGCCGTGGTAGCCGAAGCCGCCCGCACCCAGTCGCCGGCCGTGGTGGCGCAGTACGCCTACGACGTAGCCAAGGCCTATAACCGGGTGTACACCGAAGTAGAAATCTTCCGCGAAAACGACGCTGCCAAAAAAGCCTTCCGGGTGGCCCTGTCGGCCCAGACGGCCCAGGCCATCAAAGCCAGCATGGGCCTGCTGGGCATTGAGGTGCCGGAGCGGATGTAGTTTAGTACCGGCCGAGCAGTGAATTTTGACCGAATAAGTCCTTGGCGTAAACCTCACGCCAGGGACTTATTGTTTGTTTACGTAACGGAGAGCAGCGGGCCGGCGCATGGTCTGGTTTTGCTTCTCCCTAATCACCGAAGATGAAAAGTGTAGCCGTGTATTGTGGCGCCAGCAGTGGCAGCAACCAATTGTTTACCGACCAGGCCCGGCTGATGGGGCGCATCCTGGCCGAGCGCAACCTGACCCTGGTGTACGGAGGTGGCCGCGTAGGGCTGATGGGCACCATTGCCGACAGCGTGCTGGAGCACGGCGGGCAGGCCATAGGCGTGATTCCCGATTTCCTGGCCGATAAGGAGCTGGCTCATATCGGCCTCACGCAGCTGCACGTGGTAACCAGTATGCACGAGCGGAAACTGAAAATGGCCGAGTTGGCCGAGGGCTTCGTGGCCATGCCCGGAGGCTACGGCACGCTGGAAGAGCTGTTTGAAGTACTCACCTGGGGGCAGCTGGGTTTGCACAAGAAGCCCGTGGCTGTGCTCAACGTGGCTGGCTACTACGACCACCTGCTCCGCGCCCTCGACCATATGGCCGACGAGGAGCTGCTGCGCCGCGAAAACCGGAGCCAGCTCCTGCAAGCTGCCGACCCTGCCGCCTTATTGGACCAGATGGACCGCTGGCAGCCTATCGATGTAGAAAAATGGCTTACGCCGCGTACCAGCTAACCTAGCTGGCTGGTAAAGACTTGGGTAGAGAGAAAAGCCTTATCTTCGGGTAATGCAGCCGGCACCCTGCCAGGGGTAGTATCTTAGCGGCTGCAACACACATCCGCCCTCTCCACCGTTCTTGTATGAAATTTACTCTACCCGTCCTATTGCTCTCGTTGGCCGCCTGCGGGCTGTCATCTTCCACCTCTTCTCAGAAACCGGCAGACGCTCCCATGAACCCGACCACCGAAACCGCCACCCCTGGCTCCGTTTACGATTTCACGGTACAAACCATTGAGGGTAAGCCCTTGCAGCTTAGCCAGTACCGCGGCAAAAAGCTGCTGATTGTGAATACGGCTTCGGAGTGCGGCTACACCCCACAGTACAAAGAGTTGGAGGAGCTCTACAACAAGTACAGCGACCGGGTGGTGGTGCTGGGGTTTCCGGCCAATAACTTCGGTGGGCAGGAGCCCGGCACCAACGAGCAGATTGCCACCTTCTGCGAGAAAAATTACGGGGTAAGCTTCCCGCTGTTTGCCAAAGTATCCGTAACCGGCGACGACACGGCTCCTTTGTACCGCTTTCTGGCCGATAAGTCGAAAAACGGCGCCGTGAGTGACGCTCCCACCTGGAATTTCTGCAAGTACTTAGTGAATGAGCAGGGGCAGGTAGTAGCCTTCTACCCGTCCAAAGTAAAGCCCATGAGCGACGAGCTGGTGGCCGCCATTCTAAAGTAGCTTTTCCTTATCTGGCCGTGCATTGCCGTAGCACACCGCCGGCCAGTCTGCACCCTACATGATTCGTACTGTCATTTTTGATATGGACGGGGTTATCGTTGATACGGAACCCGTCCACCGCTATGCCTACTTTCAGCACTTCGCCGACCTCGGTTTCACCCTGACGGATGAGGAGTACGCGCAGTTCACGGGCGCTTCTACTAAGAACGTGTACCAGCAGCTTCAGCACCGCTTTGCGCTGCCTCATGCGGTGGAAGAGCTGGTGCTGGCCAAGCGGGCCCGATTCAACCAGGCCTTTGATGAGCAGCCGGGCCTGGAACTGCTGGCTGGGGTACATGCCCTGATTGAAGACCTGCATGCCCACGGAATGCAGCTGATTCTGGCTTCCTCGGCTTCCCGCTCTACCATCGACCGGGTGATGCGCCGGTTCAATCTGGGTTCCTACTTCGCGCACTTAGTGAGCGGGGAGGAGTTTACCCGCTCCAAACCCGACCCCGCTATTTTTGAACACGCCGCCAGCCTGGCAACCGGGCCAAAGGCGGAGTGCGTGGTCATTGAGGACTCAACCAACGGCGTGGCGGCGGCCAAAGCCGCCGGGCTTTTCTGCATTGGCTACCGCAGTGAGCATTCCAATTTGCAGGACTTAAGCCAAGCCGACCTGGTAATTGAGCATTTCAACGAGTTGTCGGCCTCCAAAGTGGCGGCCCTACAGCCCGCGCTGATGCCCTAGCAAGCCCCCGTTGCAGTTTCATTTTTCATGACTTCTCCTTCTTCTGCTTCCGCTGTTTCGGGTACACCTGCCAAAGCCTGGCTTTCTGCTTTTCGGCCCCGGACCTTGCCTTTGGCGCTGGCCAGCATCATGGCGGGGGGCTTTCTGGCTGCCAGCACCGGGCAGTTCCGGGGCTCGGTGGTAGGCCTGGCCGCGCTGACTACCGTACTGCTGCAGATTCTGAGTAACCTGGCCAACGACTACGGCGACTCTCAGAACGGGGCCGACAGCGTCCACCGGGAGGGCCCGCTGCGGGCCGTGCAAAGTGGCGCCATCAGTCCGGCGCAGATGAAGCGCGGCATGACCGTGTTCGGAGTACTTTCTTTGCTGAGTGGGCTGGCGTTGCTCTGGGTAGCCCTGGGCACGGCCGGCCTCTGGATTTCGGGCGCGTTTTTGTTGCTGGGACTGGCTGCTATCTGGGCGGCTGTAAACTACACGGCTGGTGCCAGGCCTTACGGATACGCGGGCCTTGGCGACCTGTCGGTGTTTATCTTCTTCGGCTTGGTGGGCGTGTGTGGTACGTATTTTCTGCAGGTACGCACCTTGCCTTGGCCAGTACTACTCCCGGCAGCTGCGCTGGGCTGTTTCGCAACGGCCGTGCTCAACGTGAACAACATCCGGGATATTCGCTCAGATGAACTGGCGGGCAAGATTACCATCCCCGTGCGCCTGGGGGCACGCCATGCCCGCCGTTACCACTGGCTACTGCTGCTGCTGGGCTTTGGCTGCGCAGTAGTGTACGTGGCGCTTACTTACCATTCGCCGTGGCAGTGGCTGTTTGTGGCCGCCGCACCGCTGCTGCTGCGTAATGCCTGGCAGGTGTGGCAGCGTCAGAACTCCCGGGAACTAGACCCTCTGCTAAAGCAAATGGCGTTGACTACCCTCGTGTTTACCTTGCTGTTTGGGGTAGGGCAGTTGCTGTAACCTCCTTACCTCCCTGCGGATGGCTGAGTGGCCACATTTTTTTGTCGGTCCACACATTGTTTTTTTGGCCGGTATGGAAAGCGCCCGGGCAGGCCATATTGCCTGCCGTCGGTAGCCTGGCGGGTAGTTTGCGTGTGGGCTAACAGTATAGCTGCGGGGTGGGTAGTAAGCGTAAACCCGTGCTATCGGGCCGCAAACGCGGATATAGATTTGCTTTTTCCGCACACGAAGCTTTATTTTGATCTGCTGCCTTTCGGCTGCTTGCCGACTTGTGGGATATTGGGCGCGTATTTTTCCCAGTATCCTGCAATCGATTAAGTAACCTTCAGGAGTCTCCCCGTATTCCTGGTCTTTTTCCAGTCCTGGGCGCCGCCGGCGCCGGGTTGGGAAAACTATATCCTCGGAGAGAGGCAGTATTATGATTAAGATAAGCAGGTGGAGCCTGGTGGCTCGCAGTAGCGTGGCCTTACTGCTGGGCGGGCTGCTGAGCCTCGGGACCCGGCCAGCCGCAGGGCAACTGTTGCGGGCCCAGGGCCCCGAGATGGTAAATGGGCGGGGCGAGAAAGTAGTACTGCGCGGCGTAAATGTGGGCGGGTGGCTGCTACAGGAAAGCTACATTCTCCGCACCGATTCCCTGAACTCCCAGGGGCAAATACAGGCAGCCTTGCTGCGTACCATGTCGGTGCAGCAAGTAGAGGATTTCTACCGCCAGTACCGGAAAAACTTTGTGACCAAGGCCGACATTGACTTCCTGGCAGATCAGGGCTTTAACTGTGTGCGCGTGCCTTTTCACTATGATCTGTTCCTGACCTCTACTCAGCGCCGGTTACGCTACAAAGCCTTGCAGGATCCCGCGCAGCTTACAGCCTACGCCGATTCCCTGGCGGCCTGGAATGACCGGGGGCAGTTGTTCACTGCTCAGAACCTGGACGGCTTCCGGCACTTGGATGAGGTGATCCGCTGGTGCCAGGCCCGCAACCTCTACGTCGTACTCGACCTGCACGCCGCTCCCGGCGGCCAGGGCGTCGACCGCAACATCAACGACAACCTGGTGCCCCTGGACCTTTGGAAGCGCCGGGATGCAAAAGGCCGGCTGGTGTACCAGGATGCTACCGTACAGCTCTGGAAGCAGCTGGCGGCCCGCTACCGGCAAAACGCCAGCATTGCCTTCTACGACCTGATCAATGAGCCGCACGGCTTAACCCCGCAGAACGGCCTGAGCGCCGACAACCAGGAACTGCGCGCCCTCTACGTGCGCCTGCTGGAGGCCGTCCGGAGCCAGAACGACCAGCACTTGCTGATGCTGGAAGGAAATGGCTACGGCAACGAATACACAAACCTCACCCCGGATAAGCTCCCCGAGCCGCTGCGGACCAATCTGGTTTACAACGCGCACCGCTACTGGTGCAGCAACGAACCCACATCCAGCGACCCAAACCCCAATCAAATCAACACGTTCCAGAACCTGGCCGCTTTCCGCGACAAGTGGCAGGTGCCGGTATGGGTAGGGGAGACGGGGGAAAATGCCAACGAGTGGTTTGCCGCCGCCGTAACGGAGCTGAATAACCTGGGCATTGGTTGGTGCCACTGGAACATTAAGCGGGTAGATGCCACTACGGGCATCTTCTCCGTGCCTGCCTACGGCAGCATTCTGACCTCGGCGGGTCGTAAGACCCTGCTGCGCAATGTTCAGGTCAGGCACAGCAAGGTGAACTGGGATGTAGTACAGGCCCTGCTGCGGCCGGCGGAAGGGGGGCGGGCCTTTGCCCCGCAGCAACTGCCCGGCCGCCTGGTTGCCGCCGACTACGACATGGGCCGGGCCGGCTCAGCTTACCATGACACCTACGCGCAGCGCACGGAGTTTGGGCAGCCGGAAAGCTGGAACCAGGGCCGTCAGTATCGCAACGATGGCGTGGACATAAGCCCGGTGGCCGACCCCAAAGCCCATAACGTGGCTGTAGACATGCTGGAACCCAACGAGTGGGTGCAATACTCGGTTGAGGTGACGCAGCCGGGCTTCTGCCAGCTGCAGGCGCGGGTGGCCAATGCTACGGCTACGGTGGCCCGGCTCCAACTGCTGCTGGATGGACAGCCGCTGGCCGAGCTGGTGGTGCCGCCCACGGGTCCCGGCGACGTTTGGACAACGCTAACGCTGCCTGCCAAAAACCTGCCCGCTGGCGCCCACCAGTTACGTCTGGTAACCAAAGAACCCGGTGCCCGCATCAGTTGGGTGCTGTTTGAGCGGGTACCATTGCCCAAGGCCTCTGCGCCCGTTTCCGGAACGATGCAATAGGCGGGAGCGGTTTATCCGCCCGGCTGGCAGTGCCCGGCCGCAGTGGCAACAACGTTGGGTTTAGTAAATTGGGTGCCTCTTATGATTCCCACTATGTACACTTGGTTTTACCAGTCCTCGTTTACCGCCCGGCTCCTGGTCGTTTTAGGAATGCTGCTGGGCAGTGGCCTAGTGCGCGTCCAGGCTGCCCCGCCGGTAAGCCGCGAAGATACCCTCCGCCTGCAGAAGGGACTGGGGGAGCTGTTCATCGACCCCGGATTCTACAGTATTCTGGAAGATGCCTCCAATACGCTTACCGTAAACCAGGTAAGCCAGGAGCCTTGGAGTAGCCGCTTCAATGCGCTGCATCCGGATAGTCGGGCCATCCGCAACACCAGTTCTACCTATTGGATGCGCGTGACCCTGTACAACACCAACCGTGGGGCCGGACAGCACTGGTACCTGGAAACTTTCGACTCCCACATTGGGGCCTTAACGTTTTACCGGCCCAACGGCACCGGCACCTACGACAGTATACAGACGGGGGCCAATCTGCCGTTTGCCTCCCGCCAGTATCCTTACAAAAACTATTTGTTTCCGCTGCCGCTGCCCCCAAGCCAGACGCAGACGTACTACCTGAAGTTTAAATCCTCTTCCAAAACCAGCTTCCTGTCGCGGGTGCGGAATGAGCAGCTGCTGGCGGCCCACACCCAAACGGAATATGGCCTGCTGGGTGGCTTCTATGGCATTCTGTTTATTATGGTGGTGTACAATCTGTGCATCTACCTCTTCATTGGTGAGCAGACATACCTGCGGTATGTGCTTTATGTGCTGAGTTGCAGCCTGCTGTTTCTGTCAGAAGATGGTCTGGGCTTTCAGTTTCTTTGGCCCAACTGGCCCTGGCTGAACTCTCTGGTGAATACGGGCACACCGGTACTGCTGCTGCTTACGTTCAGCTATTATGCCCGCATGTTTCTGGATGCGCCCCAGCAGCTCCCGCGCTACGACCGGCTTACCCGCCTAGTAGTGCTGATAAGCGTGGGCCTGCTGCTGTTGGACATGCTGTTTCTGGAAACAGGCTTCGGTTTTTGGCTGTACCTGCTGCCCTATGGCATGATTTACTACGCCGCCCTGCAGGTATACTGGAAAGGCTTCCGGCCGGCACGCTATTTTCTGCTGGCCCACGCCTTAGTGGCCATCAGCGTCCTGTTCCTGATTACGCGTAAGCTGGGCATCAACTTCTTTACCAACGCTTTCACCGTCTACAGCATGAACATGGCCCTCATTCTCGAGGTAGCGGTGCTGTCGTACGCGTTAGGTGACAAAATCAAGGCCATTAAGGATGCTACTATTCGGGCTCAGGAAAAGCTGGTAAAGCAGCTCCGCAAACGTCACCAGGCCCAGGATCAGTTGGTAGAGCAGCTGCGGCAAAACCAGGAACTGAAGGATCAGCTCAATACCGAGCTGGAGGAGCTGGTAGCCAAACGCACCGAAGAGCTGCGGCAGCAGAGCGAGACTATTGTGGCCCAAAACCGGGAGCTGCTGCAGGCCAATGGCCTGCTGGCTTTGCAGTCGGCCGCCATCGAGAAGCTCAATACCGACCTGCAGCGCGACTTACACCAGACGCAGACTGCGCGGGTGCTTTCCAAGGAGGTTGATTTCGGGGAGTTCAGCCGGATTTATCCCGACAAAGAGGCCTGCCTAGTGTACCTGGCTGACTTAAAGTGGGCGCATGGGTACCGTTGCCGTAAATGCGGGCACGAAAAGTACTGCGACGGGCGGGAGCCGCATTCCCGGCGGTGCACCCGCTGCCGCTACGTCGAGTCGGCCACGGCCTACACGCTTTTCCAGAAGTGTAAGTTCTCTATCGTGAAGGCATTGTACGCTGTCTTCCTGATTCATACACACAAGGGCACGTACTCTTCCCAGGAGCTTTCCCGTGTGCTGGAGCTGCGCCAAGCAACCTGCTGGAGCTTTATGCAGAAGGTGTTGGAGGCTATGCAGCGCCGTCGCCAGGCCCCCGACTACGACGAAAACGAGGGCTGGACCCACGTACTACTGGATGATACGGTGCCTGTGGAAGAAGAGCAGGACTAAGGCTGAGTTGCTTAGGTAAGTAATTACTTACTCGGGTTTAGGGTAGTTGTGCCCGGTCAAAATGGAATGGAGGAAAAAAAGATAGAAAATGCGGGCTTAGCCCGCATTTTTTTTGTTGTTTTTTAGCCGAGTATACTTGGACGAATAAAAGACATTTGCAGGCTATACAGGCTATATAAGTGTGGGCTAAGCGTGTGTTGTAAGCGTAACGGTTTTTTGTGCTGTAAGGTAAAAAACCTCATTTGGAGCGTTTTGGGCGGGTTTTGACGCTTGCATTTGCCAAACAATCACTGAATATTTGACCCACTCTCTCAGCGCTCCGCACCTGTTTCTTCCGGCCGCCACTACGCTATCTTCTGGTTTACGCACTGTCCGCTGCTTATCGGCTAGCAGTTCCAAAGAATAGGAAGAGTAGGGCCTGCTGTTCAGGGGAGACAACGCCAAGTATGGTACCCGCGGGAAGCTTTACTATCTGCTTTCCTTCTGCTCTCCTGACGGCCCGCAATCGATGGCGGGTAGCTGCAATGACTTGATCCATGGCTGGCTGAACGGAGTGTTCATTGGCCTAAATTCCTCCTGAACTTACCCTTCCCAAAACCTACCTTCATGACCCAACACTCTTACGCACAACTACTTCAGAGGGCGGCGTTTCTGACCGTTCTAGGGTGGCCGGCTCTGGCACTATCGGCGGTGGGCAGCCCAGGGCTGTCGGCTCCGCTGGCCGCCACTTTTCCTTCCCGTTTAGCCGATGTAACGGTATCCGGTAAGGTATTACAGGAAAATGGTACCCCACTACCCGGCGTTACGGTGGTTGTGAAGGGTACTACCATGGGTACCACCACCAATTCTGATGGCACTTACCTGATTACGGCACCCGAAAACAGCACGCTGGTGTTCAGCTTTGTTGGGTTCGTGCGGAAAGAGGTGAGCATGCCCGCGGGAGGCTCTACCAGCCTGAACGTGACGCTCATGGAAGATACCCAGGCGCTGAGTGAGGTAGTGGTAGTGGGTTACGGTACGCAGGAGCGTACCAGCGTAACAGGCGCCGTGGCTTCCGTAACGGCCAGGGAAATTGCTTCCCAGCCCGTGGCCGATGCTACGCAAGCCCTGCAGGGCCGGGCAGCTGGTGTAACGGTTACCTCCAACGGGGGCGCTCCGGGTGGGGCCGCCGGTACGTCGGTACGGGTACGTGGTATTACGTCGGCGGGCAACAACAACCCCCTGTATGTAGTAGATGGTTTCCCGCTGCCGGAAGGCGGTGAAAACCAGCTGAATGCCATCAGCCCCAACGACATTGAAACCATTGACATCCTGAAAGACGCTTCGGCCACCGCCATTTACGGGGTGCGCGCGGCTAATGGGGTAGTTATCATCACCACCAAGCGCGGCAAAGCCGGCGTGTCCAGCATCAACCTCGATGCCTACCGCGGCGTGCAGCAGGTGTGGCGCAAGCTCAGCCTGCTCAACGCCGAGGAGTATGCCGTTATCAATAATGAGGGGCGCTTGGCAGCCGGAGAGCCGATCGTGGTAGACCGGTTGAAGAATCCGGCGGCCTTGGGCGAGGGTACCGACTGGCAGGACGAGGTGTTCCGTCGTGCGGCCATCCAGAACTACTCACTATCGGCTACGGGCGGTAGCGACGTTGCCCGGTTTGCCGTTTCGGGTAGCTACTTCCAGCAGGATGGTACCATCGTGGGCTCGGACTTCGAGCGGTTTACGCTGCGGGCCAACGGCGACCTACAAGTGAACCGCATTCTGAAGATTGGCAACAGCATCTCGCTGACCCACCTCAACGACCGGCAGATTACCTCCAATAGCGGTAACTACGGCACGGTGCAGCAGGCCATCCGGATTCCCGCCATCATCCCGGTGTATCGCCCCGACGGCTACTACTACGAGCCCCGGGCTACGCAGGACAACTTCATTGAGGAAAACCCACTGGCCTCGGCTACCATTACTAACCAGCGCTTCAAGCGCAACCGGGCCCTCACCACGTTCTTCGCCGAGCTGGAACCCATCAAAGGTTTGCGCTTCCGCACCAACGTGGGCGCCGACTTTATCTTCGACCAGTACAACGCCTTCCGGCCCGGCGTACCCGTCCTGATAGTGACGAAGCCTGACGGCACGCCTGAAACGTTTACCACGCGCTACGCCCAGGCTACGTCTGGGGCCTCGGCAACCGCCTCTTACGCGCCTAGCTACCTGATTGAAAACACCCTCAACTACGACCACCTGTTTGGCGACAAGCACCAGGTAACGGTGCTGCTGGGGCAGTCGGCTCAGGAGTTCAACTACAGCAACGTAGAGGCCTACCGCCGGAACTACGCACGCAACGACCTGCAGGGTATTAACTCGGGTCCCCGCGACCCCCTGTTTGGCTCCACGGCAGGTCGCATACAAGTGCCCTCGCACCTGGCCAGCTACTTTGGCCGCTTCAACTACGAGTTTGCCGGTAAGTACCTGTTCCAGGCCGTTGCCCGCTACGACGGCTCCAGCGCCTTCGCACCCGGCAAGCAGTTCGGCTTCTTCCCCGGCGTTTCGGCCGGCTGGCGTATCTCGGAAGAGGACTTCATGAAGGACAACCGCGTGATCAGCAACCTGAAGCTGCGCGCCGGTTACGGCCGGGTAGGCAACCCCAACAACGCAGACCGCTTCCAGTACCTGTTCGTCGTTAACCCTAACATCAGCTACCCCCTGGGAGCAGTGCAAAGCCCGCAGAACGGCGCGGCACCCACCCGCTTGTCGAACCCAGAACTCCGCTGGGAGACCAACGACCAGATTAACGTCGGGGTGGACGTAGGATTCCTCGATAACCGCTTCGAGGCCATCATCGACCTCTACAACCGGAACTCGCCCAACCTGATTGCGGGCGTGCCCGTGTCGCTGGTATCCGGTACCTACGAGTCGGTACGGCGCAACGCTGCTTCGGCCTACAACCGCGGCATCGACTTTGCCCTGACCTCCCGCAACGTACAGAACGCGGGTCGGGGCCTGAACTGGACGTCCAACCTCACGCTCACGGCCTACAAAACCAAGCTCGAGAAGCTGGGGGCAGGGGAGCCTTACAGCGACCTGGCCGGCTTGAGTGGCAACATTCTGCGCTACGATGAAGGCGTAGCCTTCGGCTCCTTCTACGGCTTCGTGGCCGACGGCCTGTTCCAGACGCCGGAAGACGTGGCCAGCCACGCCACCCAGCCCGGCGCGGCCCCCGGCGACATCCGCTTCAAGGACGTGAACGGCGACAAGGTCATCGACGACAAAGACCGCACGTTCATTGGCAATCCGAACCCCAAGTTCACGTACGGCCTGAACAACACGGTTACGTGGATGGGCTTCGACCTGAACGTGTTCCTGCAAGGCTCCCAGGGCAACAAGATCTACAACGACAACCGCGTTATCCTGGAAAGCGCCCTGTACAACAGCAGCAACGGCAGCACCCGCGTGCTCGGCCGCTGGACGGGCCCCGGCACCAGCAACGACGTGCCCCGCGCCTATAGCGGCGCTAACTCCGACCCCAACCGTAACCTGCGCGTGTCGTCGTACTTCCTGGAGGATGGCTCCTACATGCGCATCAAAGTGCTGACGCTGGGCTACACCCTGCCCGAGTCCATCATGGGCCGCCTCAGCGCCAAGCAGCTGCGGGTGTATGCCTCGGCTCAAAACCTGCTGACGCTGACCAAGTACACCGGGTTTGACCCTGAGGTAGGCTCGCGCGGCGTAGACCTGGGCGTGTACCCCCAGCCGCGGGTGTTCCTGGCGGGCATCAACTTCGGTTTTTAATTCCCCCTTACTAGCTACAACACAAGACGATGGCAACCATCACAAAATACACTTGCGGGGCCTGGCTACTCACGCTGGGGCTGCTCAGCGGCTGCGGTAAAGACTTCCTGTCGGAGGCTCCCAACGACAGCGTGACCGAAGCAAACTTCTACAAAACCGAGACGGATGCCATTCAGGCCACCAACGCGGCCTACGGCGAGCTGCTGACGACGGGGCAGTACAACGCGGCCCTCTGGGGATTTGGCGACATCATGTCGGACCTGTCTACCACGGGTGGGGGCGGCGGCCAGGACGGCTTCGAGTACCAGCAGCTGGATAACTTCAACATTGCCACCACCAACCCGCTGGTGAACCGCCTCTGGGGCTCCTGCTTCGTAGGCATCGGCCGCGCCAACATCGTGCTGGAAAAAGTGCCGGCTATAACCGCCATTAATCCGGCCGTTCAGCAGCGCTGCCTCGGCGAGGCCGCTTTCCTGCGGGCCAAGTACTACTTCGACCTGGTACGTCTCTACGGGGATGTGCCCCTGTTGACCAAGCTGCCCAAAACGCTGGCCGAGGTAAACATTCCGCGTACGCCAGTGGATCAGGTATACGCCCAGATCGAAGCCGATCTGAAGGACGCCATTACCAAGCTGCCGCCCTCGCACAGCGCCGCGGACATCGGCCGCGCCACCAAATGGTCGGCTACGGGGCTGCTGGCGAAGGTATACCTGACGCGCGGCAAGCTGGCCGACGCGGCCACGCAGGCTCGCTCCGTCATTAACTCCAGCGGCAAAACGCTGTGGGACAACTACGGTGATAACTTCAAGGTAGCCAACGAGAACGGCAAGGAGTCGTTGTTTGAGGCGCAGTTTATCTCGGGTCTCAACCAGTGGACCACGGACGGGCCCGGTTTCAGTGGCAATGAGTTCTTCGGCCCCCGCGGCCAGGGCATCGTGCCCCAGGGTGGTTACGGCTTCAATATTCCCGAGCCCGAGTTCGTGGCCGGCTACGAGGAAGGCGACCTGCGCCGTGATGTAACTATCTGGAAGCCCGGCGACTCTTACCCAGATGGCCGTAAGCAGCCCAACTCCCTGCCCGGCTCGCCCAATGGCTACGGCCTGAAGAAGTACTTCGTGGGCACCGTCAATACCAACATCTGGGACTCGGAGCTCAACATTCCCATCCTGCGCCTGGCCGAGATGTACCTGATCCTGGCCGAAGGCGTAGGCCCCACCGAGGAAGGCCGCGAAGCCCTGAACAAGGTGCGGCGCCGGGCCTTCGGGCTGCCCATCAATACGCCTAGTAACCGCGACGTGACCACCACCAACCCCGAGGCCTTCACGGCCGCCGTGCGCCGCGAGCGGAAGTACGAGCTGGCGTTTGAGATGGACCGGTGGTTTGATATGAAGCGTACCGGAGAGCTGTTCACCTCGCCCGAGTTGAAGAAGAAAGGCATCAAGTCTTACAACATTGTGATGCCGCTGCCGCTGCAGGAACTGGACGTAAACCCCGGCCTGAAGCAAAACCCTGGTTATTAATTGCTGACTGGCCGGCCCATACCCGTGGGCCGGCTGGCTCCAGCTTCCCTTCATTCTTCTGAATTCCCATGAAACATATAGTACGCGTAGCAATGCTGGGCCTTTTGCTGGCTCCCGCGCTGCTCACCTCCTGTGAAAAGGAAGGCGACGATTATACCCTGGAGGGGGCGGCTCCGCAGGCCAGCTTCACTACCACGGTGAAAACCACGGAGTTTCCTACGGTCGTTACCTTCACCAACACCAGCAAGGATGCCTTCCTCTACCAGTGGGACTTCGGCGACGGCTCGCCCCTGGAAAAAGGCCAGAACGTGACGCACGTGTATAAGCGCCCGGGTACGTACAAAGTAAGCCTGATCACGGCCGGCCGTGGGGGCACGAGCCAGCCGCAAACGGCTAACGTGGTAATTGCGGCCCCTACCAGCCCGGCCTACATTGGGCTGACGAACAGCACCACCACTGGCAACCGGGCCTGGATTCTTTCCAATCAGGCGGGCGCCATCACCAAGTACGCCGCCAACGGCACCACCGTACTTTCGTCTTCCGCGGCAGGCGGCATCCCGGCCTGCCAGGCCGATGATGAGCTGACGTTTACCAGCACCTACGCCTACAGCTACAACGCCGGCGACCAGACCTATGCCGACGGGGCTTGTGGAACGGCCAAGACCGGAACTTCCGACTTCGTGTTCACGCCCATCGGGGCTACCGGCGGCAAAATTACCCTGTCGAAGGAAGGGGCCTTCATCGGCGAAACCACCCCAACCAAGGACCGTTCCTACGAAATCCTGGAAGCGACGGAAACCACGCTGAAGCTGCGCACCGAAAACGCCGACGGTACCTTTACCCAGTACACCTTCCGGCCCCAGCTCTCGGCCCTCGACCGCGTGAAGCTGCTGCTGACGGGCACTACGTCCAAAACCTGGATGCTGCAGAATGATGTAGATGCTCCCATCGTGGTGGGTACCGAAGACAACCCGGCGGCCTATTTCCCCGGGGTGAAGAAAGGCGAGTTGCCTACCTGCCAGTCGGACGACGAGTACACCTTCTTCGCCAACGACAAGTTCACCTACAACGCCAAAGACCAGACGTTTGTGGCCGGCCCGTATGATTGTTTTGCTCCACGCTCTGGGTCCTCGGACTTCACCTTTGGCCCCGCCGATGGCAAAGGCATTGCCATGATTGAGTTCAAGAAAGCCGGGACCTTCATTGGCGTGACGGATGCCCCGGACCTGACCTACCGCATCATCTCCATCAACGAAACGAATATGGTACTCCGGGCCGGACGACCTGACCCAACTAACAAAGACAAAGCCCTCTTCGAGATGAAACTTGTCGCCAAGCCGTAACGGTTGAGGTCTGCAACCTTCATCATTTCCCTTACCATGAAAAAATCCTCCATCCTCATTTCCCGCAACCTCTGGGCCGGGGTCAGCCTGGTGCTGGCCCTGGGCACCCAGGCCTGCACCGAAGAAAAATCGAAGCCCGGCCCGGTAACGCCGCCACCCCCCGTAGCGGAAACCAATGCCGAAGCCCGCGACTACGCGGCTTACACCGAGCTGATCTGGAACGACGAGTTTGATGCCGGCACCCTGGATGAGTCGAAATGGGTGCGGGAGCAGGGGGGCAATGGCTGGGGCAACAACGAGCTGCAGACCTACACCAATACCAATGAAAACTCCTACCTGTTGGATGGGAGCCTGGTCATTGAAGCCAAAAAAACAGGCAGTGGCCCCCGCGACTATACCTCGGCCCGCCTCATCACCAAAGGCAAGAGGGATTTTCAGTTCGGCCGCATTGATGTGCGCGCCAAGCTGCCCAAAGGCCAGGGCATCTGGCCGGCTATCTGGATGCTGGGCTCCAACATCGACCAGGTGCAGTGGCCTACCTGCGGCGAAATTGACATCATGGAATTGCGGGGCAGTCAGCCCAATCAAGTGCTTTCCACTATGCACTATCGCAACAGCGCGGGCAACCACGAGTTCAAGAGCAACCAGTGGCAGCAGCTGGCCACCGGCACCTACGCCGACGACTACCACGTGTTCAGCGTGGTGCGCAGCAAAGACCAGATCCGGACGTACATCGACGAGCGGGAAGTGTATAACTTCTCCTCGGGCGCAGCCTCGCCTAACCCCTTCAACAACCCGTTCTTCCTGATCCTGAACGTGGCCGTAGGCGGTAATTTCGATGGTGACCCCAACAGCGCCACCGTATTTCCGCAGAAGATGTATGTGGACTACGTGCGGTTTTATCAGTACAAGGACTCCAAGTAAATCAGTGCGCACCCCGTCGGGTCGGGTGGGAAACAAAGTCCCGACGGGCGGAGCTGCAACCGCGCGGCACTGGTTTGGGCAGCAGCTTGTCTTCGGCACGTGCCGGACAGCTGCTGCCCCTCCGGAGCCCCCGGCTATGGGCTTATGAGCCCGCAACCCCCACGCAAACAGGGCGCAGTGCCCTGCCTGGCGGCCTATGGCTGCCCTCCAACTGAGACATATCCGGCCGCTAAGCAGTGACCGACGACATACTACCGAATAAGCCGGGCGGAAGCTTTAGCAAGCCGGCCCGCTGGCTCATTTACCAACCACTGTTCACCTTTCTTGCTATGAATGTGCGTGCTGCCTGGGGAATGTGGTGTACGGGGGCCTTGCTGGCTACCGTCGCGTGCACGTCGCCGGACCCGGTGCGGCCCAAAGGTCTGCCCGGGGGCAGTACGCCGTCCACGGTTGAGTACTCCTTTCAAGAACTGGTCTGGCAGGACGAGTTCGACCAGCCCGGCCTGCCCGATGCCGCCAAATGGGGCTACGATGAGGGCGGCAGTGGCTGGGGCAACAAAGAGCTGCAGTACTACACCAAGGCCCGGGCGGAAAATGCCCGGGTAGAGAACGGCACCCTGGTGCTGGAGGCCCGGCGCGAGGCCCTGCATCCTGGCAATGCCTACACCTCCGCCCGCTTGCTGTCACTGGGCGGCGGCAGCCAACTCTACGGCCGCTTTGAAATCAGGGCTCAGCTGCCCGGGGGGCGGGGCATCTGGCCGGCTATCTGGATGCTGCCCGACAACTGGCAGTACGGCAACAAAGGCTGGCCCGACAACGGTGAAATTGACATTATGGAGTACGTGGGCTACGACCCCGGCGTGGTGCACGCCTCCACGCACTGCAACAAATACTACTTCCGCACCAACAACCAGAAAACGGCCACCACCCAGGTGCCCGATGCTACCACGGCTTACCACGTGTATGCCGTTGAGTGGACCCCGGAGAGCATCACCGCCTTCGTGGACGACAAGCCTTATTTCACCAGCCGCAACGAGCATTCGGGCTGGGAGGCCTGGCCCTGGGACCAACCCTTTCACCTGCTGCTGAACGTGGCCGTGGGCGGCGAATGGGGCGGCGCCAAGGGCATAGACGATGCCGCTTTTCCGCAGCGAATGGTAGTAGACTACGTGCGCATCTACCGCATGAAAGCCAAGTAAAAACTTAGCGGGCAGGGGAGACGCTCCACCCGCTTTTTATCCGCCCCAGCGCAGGCTTTGCCTGACTGGTTCGGTTCCGGGGCCGGCTTAGCAATGTAAGGGGAGCAAGCCGGCCCTTTCGGAACACACGCGAATATGCTGCCTGCCCAAATGAGGTCCGGGTAGCCGTCCTCCTGATTGACCGGCAAAAAGTAGTGCCTATTACCTTCTTCCATCCCACCTTCTTGTATGATGAAAACTTCTACCCGCACCCTTCTGCTCACCAGCCTGCTAGGCCTGCTCGGGTCCGCCGCTACGGCCCAGACCCTGTACGACGACTTCGAGCACACCGCTCAGGTGTCTTACCCCACGGTGACGAGTTCTCTCACGACCGTGGACAATCCTGCCAAATCCGCCGCTAATAACAGCGATAAGGTGGGCAAGTACGTGCGGGACGGGGGCGCCGACTACGCCGTTATCGTGCTGCAGCCCACCGATAACCGCAAGCTGGCGGATGTGACGAGCTACCTTAATGGCTCGAAGAAAATCACGATGAAATTTTACAGCCCGGCCGTGGGCGTGAGCGTGCAACTCGTGCTGCAAGACAAGGCTAAATCGGCTACGGGTTACCCCAACGGCAACCTGGGTGGTACCTTCGACGTCAAAACGACGGTAGCCAATGCCTGGGAAACGCTCACCTTCGTGTACAGCGCCGGCGCCTCCGACCCCTCCGTGAAGGTTACCGACGTAGACCAGCTGGTGATGCTGGTGGCACCCGGCGTCAAGAACGGTGACACCTATCACCTCGACGATCTGATGGGCCCCGAGTTTGCCTCCACCACGCCCACCGAGCCGCAGACGCCCGTACTGCTCGATGACTTTGACGCCATGCGCAAAGTGACGTATGCCTACACGGATGGGGCCTACGAGCAAGGCGCCGCCAACCCGGCCAAAGGCACGGGCAACGACAGCGAAAAAGTAGCCAAATACACCCGTAACAAGGATAAAGACTACGACGTCATCGTCATCAACCCCACCGATAACCAGGCCTTTGCCGACGTGAGCGGCTACCTGAGCGGGGCGCAGAAGATTACGCTGAAGTTCTACAGCCCGAAAGCCGGGGTGAAGGTGCAGATGGTGCTGCAGGACAAAGCTAAGTCGGCTACGGGCTACCCCAACGGTAACCTGGGTGGTACCCTCGAAGCCGTGACCACCAAGGCCAACGCCTGGGAAACCCTCACCTTCCAATTCACGGCTGGTGCCTCCGACCCCTCCGTAACGGCAAATGACATCAACCAGATTGTCATGCTGATTGACTACGGCCAGAAAACCGGCGACACGTACTACTTCGACGACCTGCAGGGGCCCGCGCTCAGAACCGCTACGCCTAACCGCGCCGCCCGCCCGGCCGTGGCTACGCTGGCGCCTATGTGGCCGAACCCCGCCAGCCAGCAGAGCCGGCTTGACTATCAACTGGTAAAAGCCAGCGCCGTATCGGTGTCGCTCTACGACCTGCAGGGGCGCCGCGTGGCCACCTTGCTGAACAATGCCGTGCGTCCGGCCGGTGCTCATCAACTGCTGGTGCCTACCGCTAAGCTGGCCGCTGGTCTCTACCAGTTGCGCTTGGAAACGGGTGGGCAGGTAACCACTCAAAAGCTGAGCGTGCAGCACTAGTACCGCCCTGCCTGATATATGAGCCTATACCCGGTCGGCGCCGTCGCACCGGTCGGGTATAGGCTATTTTGTGCCCATACTCCGGGCATGCTACTCCTCCTCATTTTTGCTGATTTATGGCCCTGGCTGCTCCCGCTTCCGTTTCTCCTGCTACTACCACCGACCCGGCGGGCTCCTCGCCGCGCTACACCTCGGCCCTGGCTTCGCTGACGGTGCTGTTCTTCATGATGGGCTTCATCACCTGCCTGAACGACATCCTGATTCCCTACCTGAAGGCCATCTTCCAGCTTTCCTACACCCAGGCCAACCTGATCAACCTCTGCTTTTTCGGGGCCTACTTCGTCATGGGCATTCCCGCCGGCAAGGTGGTGCAGCGCCTGGGCTACAAA
>NZ_VTHL01000031.1:0-47706 GCF_008271285.1 Hymenobacter lutimineralis
GCAAACACGATCTGCGCCTCGGTAAACTTCGTCTTTTTCATGGCACGTGTCTCTTGGTTTTAAGGTACGACAAGTGCCTGATTCCTCTACTTTACAGCGGTCCAGTTTGCTGGGAGGAGGTCAGACGGGTTGCGTACGTTTGCAGGACTATGGCAATTACCCGTTTTTTCCTGCTTGGGGCGCTGAGTCTGGCTGTACTGTCCTGCAGGTCCCGCTCCGCCGACACCGACCAAGCCACTACTACCCGCCCAGCGGCCACTGCCCCTGGCGCTGCTAGCGCCGCCGACACCCCGGGAGCCACCTACGCCCAGTATCGGGGCGTGCTTCCCGGCTCACCCGATTCCATTACCCTGCACCTGCACACCTGGCCAAGCCTTCCTGGCGACACCGAAACGGAAGGGATGCTAGGCTGCTACGCCGGCTCTAATGGCCAGCCCTTTCAGCTGGGTGGGCGGAGCAGTGCTTCGCCAGATAGCGTGGTATTGGTTGATTTCAGCCCTGAGCATGCGCCTACGCTGGGTGCCGATGGACCTGTATGGCGGCTGCGGCGGCAAGGCCACGAACTAACCGGGACGTGGAATGGAAAACCCATGCGGCTGCGGCTGGCGCGCCCGGCTGGCAGCCTCGCCTTTCGCAGCATCTTCCTGCAGGATTCCGTGGTAGCCTTCCCAAAGCTGGAGAACTCCCCGCAGGCCCGCCTGAGCGTACTGGCCTTGGAGCCTGTCGTAGCCGGAACAGCAGCATCGGCTGTAGCAGCGCAGGTGGTCCGTGGTCTGCGCGGAGACACGCTGCCTGATACCCCCGTGCCCGCGCTGGCTGTCTACTGGAAAGAATTACGACATACCCACGCCCAAGACTACCGCCAGGACATGGCCGCCTTGCAGCCCATCCCCGGTGACTCTGCCGATTATCCGGCGTTGGGTATTGGGCTCAACTACGAGGAGCAACATCTCACCCACGTGCTCTGGAACCAAGCCCCGCTCCTAAGCCTGGGTTTCTACACCTACAGCTTCACGGGCGGCGCCCATGGCAACTACGGTACCACCGCGGCCAGTTTCGATACACGCACGGGCCGCCGCCTTACCTACGAGGCCATTTTCCGGCCCGACGCCGAGGTCAAGCTGCAGCCTTTGTTGGCGGCCGCGTTGCGGCGGGCTTACCATCTGGCCCCCGACGCTTCGCTTTCTGAAGTCCTTTTTGACGAAACTCTGCCCGTCACGCACAACGTGTACCTCACGAGCGGGGGCGCGGAGTTTATCTACGTGCCCTACGAAGTAGCGGCGTATGCATTTGGCGAAGTCCGGCTGTTTGTGCCCCTCCGGGAACTGCGGGGTTTGCTACGGCCGGGCCTGCCACTACCAAATGGGGGCGAAGTAGCCGCAAAGTAACCAGCGCTAGCTGAAGCGGCTCTTATCCTGATCAGGAGCACCAGGCCTAAAGCCCCCGCTGAACCATTCTGGCACCATTCCTGTCGGTAGGCTACCAAGAGACTCCAGCGCTTAGCTAGTAGCCTTTATAAAATCCGGCACTTTCAATCCTTTGGCGAGGTCGGCGCCGTAGATGATGGTACCTTTGCCGCCGTTTCTTTTCCCTTTGTTTTCATGCAGCCACCCAAATTCTCTGCGTCCCGCTCCTTTCATCAGGAGCTGAAGCGCCGCACCAACGCCTATTTCCAGGAAGCCGGTAAATCGACTACCGGCGGTAAAACCCTGTTCTTCAAAGCCCTGCTGCTGACCACCGCTTTTGTGGCTGTGTATCTGCACTTGGTATTCTGGACACCACCCGCCCTTTTGGCTGTTGGCGAGTGCATTCTGCTGGGTCTTATTGGAGCTGCTATTGGCTTCAACGTCATGCACGACGGGGCCCACGGGTCCTTCAGCAAGTCGAAGTTCATCAATCAGTTTGCGGCCTTCACGCTGAACGTGATGGGGGGGAATTCTTTCATGTGGAACATAAAGCACAACCTCATCCACCACATGTACACCAACGTGGAAGGCGTGGATGATGACCTCGATGCCCAGCCCTGGCTGCGCCTCAGCCCCGAGCAGCCCCGCCGCAAGCTGCACCGCTTCCAGCACCTGTACTTCTGGTTCTTCTACGCCCTGCTCTTCATTGCCTGGATTTTCTACATGGATTACCAGAAGTATTTCAAGGGCAAAATCGGCGAAATGCCCATCAAGAAAATGTCCGCTACCGACCAGGGCGTATTCTGGGGTTTTAAGGTGCTGCACCTGGGTTTGTTTGTGGCGCTGCCCATCTATACCGTAGGTTTCTGGAGCTGGCTGATTGGCTTTGTGGCCTTTGCCTGCGTGGCGGGCTTCACGCTCAGCATTGTGTTTCAGCTGGCCCACACCGTTGAGCACACCGACTTTGTCGTGCCCCACGAAACCACCCGCAAGATCGAGGACGAGTGGGCCATCCACCAGATCAAAACCACCGCCAACTTCGCCACCGACAGCAAGCTTATCAGCTGGCTCGTAGGCGGCCTCAACTTCCAGGTGGAGCACCATTTGTTCCCCACCATCTCCCACGTGCATTACCCGGCGCTGAATAAAATCATCCGCCAGATGTGCGAGGAGTTCAACATCGAGTACCACGAGTACCCCAAAATGCGCTACGCCGTAGCCTCGCACGTAGCCCATTTGCGGGAGTTGGGGCGGCGGTAAACGCCTCTGGAAACCCAGAAACAAAAAAGAGCGACAACCCAGGTTGTCGCTCTTTTTTATTTCTGTTCTAACGGTATAGATCGGTTAGTAGGGATACTCTCCGGGATGACACAGAATGAATGTCCGTTAAATACAAGTAATCCGGAGCTTGGTCGATGACCTTTGTAGCACATCCACTCTACAACCCTACTGTGCTATGAAAACCTCCTTGCCCCTCACCATCGACAATGGCCTTGGTGAAACCCTAATCTTCCAAAAATTAGTGCCCGAGCCCGATGGCGACCGGCTCCTGGTCGAAAACTTTGTGGCCCCCGGCATGGGGCCGCTGATGCACGTTCACCACCTGCAGGACGAAGGCCTGACCGTAGTTAAAGGCCGCATCGGCTACCAGATCCTGGGTGAGCCCGAGCAGTTTGCCGAGGCCGGGGAAACGGTGATATTTAAGCGCGGCGTAGCTCACCGCTTCTGGAACGCCGGCGACGACATTCTCAACTGCCAGGGGTGGGTCAAGCCAGCCAACACCATCGTCTTCTTTCTGTCCGCCATTTATGCAGCTCAGCGCAAAGTAGGAAAGCTAGAGCCCGAGCGGTTTGATGCGGCTTTCCTGATCACGCGTTATGCCAGCGAGTACAGCCTACCTAGTATTCCCGCCTTCGTGCGCAAGGTCATCATTCCTACCACGTACCGCGTGGGCAGACTCATGGGCAAGTACCGCAAGTTTGCCAATGCCCCCGCACCAATGGGGAAGTAAAAATCGGGCCCTGTGGTGGGCCAGCTTGAACTGTTTTTCCTTGGACTTGCACCGGTACATCATGCGTCCTTTTGCTGTTTTTACTACGCTCACTCGCCCCGCTAACCTGCGGCGTCTGCTGCTGGTACTAGCCCGGCTGCTTGCGTGTGAGGCGCCCGTTGGCGTGCAGGGCTGTTCTCCACGGGCGGACCAGCTACTGCGCCAGCAGGCCCGGTTTAACCAACTCTTTTGGCTAGTGACTGCGGGCGCGCTCAGTTCGATACTGGTCGACCGACTGCTTGGCTAAGGCCAGCCCGCCAACCGCCAGCTTCGCGTGTGTAGGGCTGGCTGTTTGCAGCAATAGAGAGGTATTCTCCGGCTCTAGAGTATTCTGAAAGAAAACGGTGTATTTTGTAGATGTAGTTCAGCCGCCAGCGGCAGCGCGGTTCCCCTTAGTCATGGAGTATTACTACCAGATTCCGTCCCATTCGCCCCTGCATGGTACCCTGCAAAATTGCTGGCAGGTAGAACGGCAGGAGTTGACCGAAGGCCACGAAACTATTATCCCAAAAGGAACGGTAGAGCTCATCTTCAATCTAAACGATTGGGCGCCGCTAACCGCTCAGATTAACGCCCAGCGCTTTCCAATACCAAGCTGCATGCTGAGCGGCTTCAACTCCCTGCCGATTCAGATGCAGCTTCCGCAACGGCACACCATGTTCGGAATGGTGCTCAGCCCCACAGTGGCGATGAGTCTGTTCCGAGTTGAAGCGTCCGATTTTGTGAACCAGTGCCTGGACCTGACGCTAGTGCATCCGCACGTGCGCAACTTGTGGGAGCAGCTGATGGTGCAGCCTTCCTTTGCCGGGCGGGTGGCGCTCGGGCAGCAGTGGCTCCTCTCGCGCCTGCCCCAGGTCACGCCGCAGGAACAGTTTTTGAACCAGTACCTCAATACCCCCGCTACTTCCGGCCTCACGGTGCCCGCCCTAGCCGACCAGCTGTGCTTTTCGCCCCGGCACCTCACGCGCAAGCTGCAGACCCTCACGGGGATGAACGCCGAGCAGACCCTACTGTACCAGAAATATCGGTATTCCGTGGAACTGATGCACACCACAGAGCTTTCACTCACCGCCATTGCGCATGCCTGCCAGTTCACCGATCAGGCTCACTTTAGCAGGACCTTTCGCACCTTCTCGCACCTGTCGCCCCGGGAGTATCGGCAGCATAAAAGTCACATCCCCAGTCATTTGTTTGCGCAAGCAGCGGGTTAAACTCACACCATGGGAAAGACTGGAAAATTCGGCACCGTAAAGCCTCACTGGAAAGTGAGGTCTTTTTGTTCTCAGCCGCTACGTCTGGTCTTGTAAACAGCGTCGTAACTCTCCCCTAAACTCCGTATCTTTGCGCCCCCGCCAGGGTGGCGGGCCGGCGTAAGTGCGCTGTGTATCAAACAAAAACGCGTTCCGGAGGCGGGCCCTGCGCCGGACGTGTATACGAGGGCCACTGCATACTATCATGGCAGAAGTAGTTGACAACTTCGACTGGGACAACGTCGGAGCGAATAGCTTCGGAGGTAACTATACCGCCGAGCAGCGCGCCGAAATGGAGCAGATGTACGGTGAGACCCTCACGACGGTACAGGAAGAAGAAGTAGTAAAAGGCATCGTGGTGGGCATCACCGACCGCGACGTTATCCTCAACATCGGCTTCAAATCCGATGGCCTGGTGCCCCTCTCCGAATTCCGCGACCTGACCGACCTCAAAGTTGGTGACGAGGTTGAGGTGTTCATCGAAGACCAGGAAGACCAGAACGGTCAGCTGATCCTGTCGCGCAAGAAAGCGAAGATCAAGCAGGCCTGGAAAGCCATTTATGACGCCCTGGAAAACGACACCGTGCTGGAAGGCGTGGTGAAGCGTCGTACCAAAGGTGGTCTGATCATGGACCTGGACGGCGTAGAAGCCTTCCTGCCCGGCTCGCAGATTGATGTGAAGCCTATCCGGGACTTCGACATCTACGTGGGTCGCCGCATGGAAGTGAAAGTGGTAAAAATCAACGCCGCTTTCGACAACGTGGTTGTTTCGCACAAAGTCCTGATCGAGAAAGACCTCGAGAAGCAGCGCGAAGCCATCCTCAACAACCTGGAGAAAGGCCAGATCCTCGAGGGCGTTATCAAGAACATGACCAACTTCGGTGTGTTCATCGACCTCGGCGGCGTAGACGGCCTGCTGCACATCACCGACATTTCGTGGGGTCGCATTGCGCACCCTTCGGAGGTTCTGCAGCTCGACCAGAAGCTCAACATCGTTGTGCTGGACTTCGACGAAGCCAAAAAGCGTATTTCACTGGGCCTGAAGCAGCTGACTCCTCACCCATGGGATTCGTTGCCCCAGGACCTGCAGCCCGGCTCGAAAGTGCAGGGTCGCATTGTGAACGTGGCCGACTACGGTGCGTTCATGGAAATCGTGCCCGGCGTAGAAGGTCTGATTCACGTTTCGGAAATGTCTTGGAGCCAGCACCTGCGCAACCCGCAGGACTTCATCAAGCAGGGCGACGTAGTAGAGGCGCAGATCCTGACCCTCGACCGCGAAGACCGCAAGATGAGCCTTGGCATCAAGCAGCTGAGCGAAGACCCATGGACGCGTGCCGACTTCGGCACCAAGTACGCCGTGGGTACCAAGCACAACGGCCTCGTGCGTAACCTCACCAACTTCGGCCTGTTCGTAGAACTGGAAGAAGGTGTTGACGGCCTCGTGCACGTTTCCGACCTATCGTGGACCAAGAAGGTGAAACATCCTTCGGAAGTAGTGAAGGTGGGTGACCGTCTGGACGTGCTGGTGCTCGAGCTGGACGTGCAGAACCGTCGTCTGGCCCTGGGCCACAAGCAGCTGGAAGAAAACCCCTGGGATACGTTCCAGACGGTGTTCACTCCTGGCTCGGTTCACAAGGCTACCATCACAGAGAAAACCGACCGCGGTGCCGTGCTGGAGCTGCCCTACGGCATCGAAGGCTTCGCTTATCCCAAGTCGTTGGCCAAAGAAGATGGCTCGCAGGCTGAGAACGGCGAAACGCTGGACTTCCGCGTGGTGGAATTCTCCAAGGACGACCGTCGTATCGTGCTGTCGCACTCGGCTGCTTACAACCAGCAGGCTGAAGAAGATAGCCGCAACGCCAAGTTCGCGAAGAAGAAGCCCGCTGCTGGCGCTGCCACTGCCGCCCAAGGCGAAGGCAAGCTGAGCGACCTGAAGAAGCCCGCTGCTGCTGAGAAGTCAACTCTCGGCGACCTGGATGCTTTGAGCGCCCTGCGCGACAAGATGATGGGCAACGAGCGTGAGGCTGGTGAGCAGAAGCTGAAGACGCAGGCCGACAAAAAGGCCCCTGCCAAAGCTGACGAAGCTCCCGCTGCCGAAGAAGGTGGCATCTTTGCTGCTGTAGCTGGCGCCGCTTCGGCCGCCTTCGACAAGGTAACGGAAGTTGCTGGCGACGTTGTAGACGCCGCTTCGCACTCCGGTATCGTGGAGAAAGCCAAGGAAGTAGCCGGCGACGTAGTAGACACGGTGAAAAACGCCCTGTCGAGCGACGACAAAACCGACGAAACCGCTGACGAGAAGAAGAACGCCTAAACGGCCTTAGCTCTCAGCTTAAGAAAAGCCCCGGCGCAGGTCGGGGCTTTTTTTATGGCACACGGCCAACGACTTACCGCCCGCTCTCGGAAAAACAGCCAAGCAGTTTGGTAGAAGCCATATTAAGGTTGTAAGTTTGCAACCTCAAAGCCCGGTGACGTGACCGAGTGGCTAGGTAGAGGTCTGCAAAACCTCCTACAGCGGTTCGAATCCGCTCGTCACCTCTTCTTACCTGCTTGTTCCTGTTTTCAGCAGTTATGATGAGTGCCCCAACCGATTAGCCCCGGTTGGGGCTTTTTTTTGCTAGTAAGCTAGCAGGCTCACGGTCAATTATTTATCTGATAAAGGCTGCTTGCTCTCAAGCAATTAGAAAATAAGCGAAAAAAATAGGAGGGAAGGATTCTCGGACGGGAATCCCTACATTTCGGTAGGCCGTACAACGGCACTCAAAACCCTGTTCTCTTCCTCTTTCGCTTATATGAAGATTGTTGACCTCCGCACTATGCGCGGGCCGAGCTATTGGTCGGTGAAGCACCACAAGATTATTGTGATGAAAGTGGACCTGGAAGATTTGGCCGATCAGTGGTCGAATGCGTTTCCGGGCCTCGATAAGCGCCTCACCAAATTGCTGCCCGACCTGGGCAAGCCCCAAACCTTCACGGCTTACACCTCTCAGCAGGTACTGAAGCACCCTCCACTCACGCAAGAGCAACTCGCCGATGGGGAACCTCTGGGTCACGTCATCCAGCACGTAGCCCTGGAACTGCAGCGCTTGGCGGGCATGACGGTGCACTGGGGAAAATCTTACCCCGCACACGAGGCCGGCGTGGACTACGTGGTGTTTGCCTACCAGGAGGAGCGCGCCGGGCGCGTAGCGGGCAAGGCCGCCGTAGAGATTGTAGAGGCCCTGTGCCGTAAGCAGAAGGTCGATATCAAGCCTATTATTGCCGAGCTGCACGATATCCGGGAAGAAGAGTTTTTCGGCCCCAGCACCTACAGCATTGTCGCCGAGGCTGCCTCGCGCAACATTCCGTACATCCAGTTGCAGGACAGCAGCATTATTCAACTGGGCTACGGTTGTAACCAGAAGCGCATCTGGGCTACGACCACCAGCTACACCTCCCACGCCGGGGTGGAAGTAGCCGGCAATAAAAACCGCACCAAGGCCCTGCTCCGCAACGCCGGCGTACCCGTGCCCAACGGCACTACCGTGTACTCCGAAGCCGGCCTGCGCGACGCCATCGACGACTTGGGCTTTCCCATCGTGACTAAGCCCCTGGATGGCAACCACGGCAAGGGTGCCACTATCAACATCACCAACTGGAAAGACGCCGTGGCCGGCCTGAAAGCCGCGCAGGAATATTCCCGAGCTGTGATAGTAGAGCAGTTCATCGTGGGCGACGACTACCGGTTACTGGTGGTGAACGGCAAGTTGGTGGCCGCCGCCAAGCGCACCCCCGCCGCCGTGAAGGGCGACGGTACCAGCACCATTCAGCAACTGATTGAAGAAGTAAACAAGGACCCGCGTCGGGGAGTAGGCCACGAAAAGGTGCTGACGAGCATCAAGGCTGATAAGCACACGCTGGGCATCCTGAAAGGGCAGGGGCTAACCTTAAAATCGGTGCTGCCGACTGGGCAGGTGCTGTACCTGAAAAGCACGGCCAACATCAGCACGGGCGGCACTGCTACCGACGTGACGGATATCGTGGACCCCTACAACGTGCTGCTGGCTGAGCGCGTGGCTGGTATTGTGGGCCTAGATATCTGCGGTATTGATTTACTGACCAACGACATAGCCATTCCGCTAAACGAAACCCGTGGGGCCGTTATCGAGGTCAATGCTGCGCCGGGATTCCGCATGCACATTGCACCCACCGACGGATTGCCGCGCAACGTAGCTGCTCCCGTAGTGGACATGCTGTTCCCGCGGGGTAGCACGGCCCGTATTCCTATTATTGCCATCACGGGCACCAACGGCAAAACCACGACCACGCGCCTCATTGCGCATATGGTAACGTCTAAAGGCTATAAGGTAGGTTTTACCACCACCGACGGCATTTACATTCAGGGCAAGCAGCTGCAGAAAGGCGACTGTACCGGCGGGCAGAGCGCAGAGTTTGTGCTGAAAGACCCCACGGTGAACTTTGCCGTGCTGGAAACGGCTCGGGGCGGCATGCTACGCTCCGGCCTAGGCTTCCACACCTGCGACATTGCCGTGGTAACCAACGTTGCCGCCGACCACCTGGGCATGCGCGACATTCACACCGTGGAGGAAATGGCGGCTGTGAAGGGGGTGCTGCCGCGCACGGTGCGCAAAAACGGCTGGGCCGTGCTCAATGCCGATGACGACCTGGTGTATGCCATGCGCGAAAAGCTGGAGTGCCGCGTCGCCTTGTTCAGCATGGACGAAAACAACCCGCGAATTCTTGACCACGTGGAGAATGGGGGAGTGGCCGCCGTGTACGAGGAAGGCTACGTAACCATTTATAAGAACTCGTATAAGCTGCGCATCGACCACGCGGCGGAGTTCCCCGTGACCTTTGGTGGCCGGGCCCGCTTCAACATCGAAAACTCCCTGGCTACGGCACTTACCGGCTACTTGTGCGGCTTCGAGCGGGACGAAATCAAAACTGCCCTGCGGACGTTTGTGCCCTCCAGCACGAAGACCCCGGGCCGGATGAACGTCTACAAGTTCCCGAAGTTTGAGGTCATCGTGGATTACGCCCACAACGCGCACGGTATCGAGAAATTCGAGGAGTTCCTGCGCGAAACGCCCGCCACGCGTAAAATCGGGATGGTATCAGGGCTGGGCGACCGGCGCGAAGAAGACACGCTCAGCTTTGCCCGCGTAGCCGGCCGCATGTTCGATGAAATCATTCTGCGCCAGGACCGGGACCTGCGCGGCAAAACCGCAGAGGAATTGCGCGAGTTGATGACGCGCGGCCTGCAGCTCGATAACCCAGGGGTGGCCATCAACTACATCGAACATGAGATGGATGCCATTGACCACGCTTTGCAGACGGCTCCCGATGGCTCGGTCGTGGTGATGTTCACCGAAAATATCAGCGGCACGCTCAAGAAGCTGGATGAGTTTGAACAGCAGTTTCGCTAAACGACGGAACCACGAATTCAGGCGGATTTTTCGGATTGCCCGGATTTTGTAGCCGGCGCAAATGTTAGGCTCGCGTAGGTCATCTGCCCTGTTGATCATCTGTCATCCTGAACAAGCGAAGGACCTTCTCACGCCCGCACGACTTGATGCAACGGAAGAAGGCCCTTGGCTTTGCTCAGGATGACAGGGCTACAAAACAAAAAGCCTCGCACACTGCGAGGCTTTTTGTTTTATTGGCAGATTGCGCCGGCTACAAAATCCGCGCGAATCCAGGGCTCCTACTTCAGCGTGAATTTGGTGGTGCCAATCAGGTAGCCGTCGGCGTACAGTTCGATGGTGTGGGGGCCGGGCTTGTATTCTGCACCTTTGGCGTACACGAACTGAATGTTCTGCTTGGTGTTGTCGAATACCAGCTCCTGCTTGGACGTGTAGAAGGCTTCGGCGCCATCTACCATGAAAGTGCCGCCGCCGGTGCTCAGGTTGTAGAGCGCCGAGCCATCGGGCTCAATCAGGCGCAGCATAATCTGCTTGGTTTCTTTGGGGGCGACGTCGTTGCGGGCCAGGTTGAAGTTGATTTTCACCTTCTCCACGCGCTTGGCTTTAAACTCATCCTTTTCATCGTCTTTCTCCTTGCCGCGGCTGTTGATGACGTTGACCCGAATGTTCTCAGCCTGCAGGCGCGAGGCAATGCTTACTTTCTCGCTGAGCTCCTGGTTGGTGCGCGCAATAGTGCTGATGGTATCCGTGAGCTTGTTCTGACGCTCTTTCAGCGTCGTTGTTTCGGTGTAGAGGGCTTCGTTGTCAGCCTTCAGCTTGGCAATTTCCTCATCCTTTACCCGCAGCTGACGCTCGAAATTGGCGGCCCGGTCACGGAAGCGCTTCTGATCCGTGATGGAGAAAGAACCGGCCCGGAAGGAGCGCAGCTTCAGTAAGTCGGCATTAATAGAGGCAATGCGGTTCTTGAGGGAGTCGTTGGCTAAGCCCATGCCCTGCATTTCCTGGCTCTGGCGCTCAAAATCAGCTTTCAGGGCTTCAAACTGCTTGATCTGCTCCTCCAGCTTTACATCTTTGGCTTTCACATCGGCCGTGAGTTGCTCATTCTGTTTTCCTTTCTGCTGGTTCATGTAGAAAAGGACGCCATTGATGCCCAGCAGCACGAGAATAAGGGCGACAATCAGCAGCACGCGGCTGTTGTTCTTGGGCTCCGGGGTTTGATTTTGTTCCATTAGAAAGAAGTTAGGTGAGAGGCCGGACAATCCGGGATGGGCAGTACCTTCAGGCAAAAATAACGGAGTTCTGTACCTGGGCAAGTCCGAAGGTACAATCCTGCCCTAATATGTCGACTGAATCTGTCCTTGATGCCGCTTACTGGCAGCAGCGTTACGCCCTCGGCCAGACCGGCTGGGATGCGGGAGCCATAACGCCGCCTTTGCGGGAATATTTCAGCCAGCTGGGCCCACCCGATGCGCGTCGTATCCTCATTCCCGGGGCAGGGCGGGCCTACGAAGCCGAGTACCTGCACCGGCACGGCTGGCCCAACGTAGTGGTGGCCGACGTGGCGCCCGAGCCCCTGCAGGCCTTGCAGGAGCGCGTCCCCGACTTTCCGGCTGGGCACCTTTTGCTGCAGGACTTTTTCACGCTGGAGCCCTCGCCGCCCTACGATCTTATCGTGGAGCAAACGTTCTTCTGCGCTCTGGATCCGGCCCTGCGTCCTGCTTATGCCCGCCAGTGCGCCCACCTACTCCGGCCCGGGGGCACGCTCATGGGCTTGCTCTTCGATACTGAGTTCAGTCAGCCCGGGCCACCCTTCGGCGGCACGCGGGAAGAGTATCGGTCGTATTTTGCGCCCTACTTCGAGTTCAAGCATTTCGAAACGGCCACTAACTCGCTCAAACCCCGTCAAGGGCGGGAGCTGTTTATTTGTTTGACGAAGAGATAATAGCTGGAAAACTACCCATTTGCTTCTGCAACCATGATTGAAACTCTCGCCAACGCCCTGCCGCACTTTCGCAATACCAACTCCGGTCAGTTTTTTCTGATGGCCGGGCCCTGCGTGATTGAGGGCGAAGACATGGCCCTACGGATTGCCGAGCAGGTGCGTACGCTCTGCGATAAGCTGCAGATTCCCTACATCTTCAAAGGCTCCTACCGCAAGGCCAACCGTTCCCGCCTGGATTCCTTCACGGGCATCGGCGACGAAAAAGCGCTGAAGATTCTGCAGAAAGTAGGCCGCGAAATCGGCGTGCCCACTGTCACCGATATTCACGAGTCGGATGAGGCTGCCTTGGCTGCCGAGTACGTGGACGTACTGCAGATTCCCGCCTTTCTGTGCCGGCAGACGGACCTGCTGATTGCCGCCGCTCAGACAGGAAAGGTGGTCAACATCAAGAAAGGCCAGTTCCTGAATGGGGAAGCCATGCAGTTTGCGGTGGACAAAGTGCGCCAGTCGGGCAATGAGCACGTGATTCTGACGGACCGCGGCAACTCCTTCGGCTACTCCGATCTAGTGGTGGACTTCCGCAACCTGCCCGCCATGCGCAGTTTCGGGGTACCCGTAGTAATGGATGTGACGCACTCTCTGCAAAAGCCTAACCAGAGCAGCGGCGTGACGGGTGGCATGCCCCAGCTCATCGAAACCATTGCCAAAGCCGCCATTGCCGTAGGGGCTGACGGGCTGTTCATCGAAACGCACCCCACGCCGGCCACCGCCAAATCCGACGGCGCCAACATGCTCCCGCTGCAGCAGCTGGAAGACTTGCTGGTGAAGCTCACGCGGGTGCGGGAGGCTGTACGGTAAGTTGTACGCTTCGTTGTGAGCCACGCAAAGCCAGCGGCTTTCAACAAATTCAGTCTGCTACTACAATCAGAAAGCCCCTACCGTCTATGCTGACGGTAGGGGCTTTTCTCATTTCGGAGGCTTGATAAGTAGATTCTGGCCGGATGATTTCGCGTAGCTCGCCATAACACGTTTCTCAGGCCGACAACCGCCGCGTGCGCTCCAGAAGCTTGTCTACTACATGGTTGAAGCGCAACGTGAAATGCTGTTTCGGCTGCTTCTTCCGAAAGAAAACCAAGCCTACGTAAAATAGGTCGATGGTGAGCGTTACCTCAGGATGCTGCTTGATAGCAGCCCAGGCCTGCTCCATTTCCTGGGACCAATGAATATCGTCCAGCACAAACAGGCTCTCATCGGTGCGGTGCTGAAGGCATTGCTCGAAGTAGCGCATGGTTGGCTCGAAGCGGTGGTTGCCGTCGAAGAAAGCGAAATCCAGCGGCTCACTTAGCTTGGCCAAGGCTGGGGCCAGGGTTTCGTCGAGGTTGCCTTCGATAAGCTGAATATTGCTCAGTTTGAGCTCCTGGAACGTTTGCCGGGCCACCGACGCCGTGGCGGGGCAGCCTTCGAAGGTCAGCACCTGGGCCCGCGAACAAGCGGCGGCCAGGTAAGCGGTGGTAAGGCCTAAGGAAGTGCCTAGCTCCAGCACCGTGTGCGGCTGCCGCCAGTTCACCAACCGAAATAGGAGCTGAGCTAATGGGCGGGGCTTGGCGGCGGTGCGGGCAATATCGCGCACGCGCCGCTGCCGGCCCGCGCCCAGGCGGGACCCGGCTCCAAAATCCCGGACGGTAAGTACCTCCGTACTCTGGCTTAGCTCCCGGCGGCGCTGCTCGATGGCAGGAAACGCTGCAAACGCTCCATCGTGGTTCATGACGTGCGCGTAGAGGTCAAAAACGAACGGGGAATGCAGGCCATGTGCATTCCCCGAGCGGAGGTAGAACCGGAAATAACTGAGAACCTGGTAAAGCAAGGAAATCGGGGACTTGAGAACGTCGGTAGTTGGCTGGCGGGCAACGACGCGTTGCCGGAAACATCAGCCAAGTTCCTAATTCCCCACTAAACTAATTCAACCGGAACGGGACGATGAGCGTGAACTCCGGAATATCCACATCGAAGTGGCTGCCATCCACAAGGCGCTCCATCTGGTAAGTGCCCCGCATTTTGCCCACGCCGGTTTTGAGGTTACACCCCGATACGTACTGGTGCGACTCGCCGGGCTCCAGCACCGGCTGCTGGCCTACTACGCCTTCGCCTTCCACTTCGCGCACTACCCCGTTGGCATCGTAAATGTACCAATGGCGGCGCAGCAGCTTGACGGTGTACTCACTATCGTTGCGAATATCAATCTTGTACGCAAACACATAGTGCTCCTGGCCGGGGCTGGAGTAGTCGGGTAGGTAGTTGGTCGTAACACTCACGGTTACTCCCTGCGTACTGATCGTATTCATGACGGCAAGGCGGTTCGGTGGAATGAAAATAACACTGGAATGCGGGATTTGGTTTATTTACGCAAGTCCGAACGCATCGGCCCACCGTATCCGCCCAGAAAGATTTTTCCAATGACTGTAAAGATAGAAGAAAGCTGGCGCAAGGCCTTGCAGCCGGAGTTCGAAAAACCATATTTTCAGCACCTCACCACTTTCCTGCGGGGCGAGTACGCCACGGCCACCGTGTATCCGCCCGGCCCCCAGATTTTTCATGCTTTTGAGGCCTGTCCCTTCAACGCCGTGAAGGTGGTGATTCTGGGCCAGGACCCTTACCACGGCCGGGGCCAGGCGCATGGCTTGTCGTTCTCCGTAGCCGAGGGCGTGCGGACCCCGCCCTCATTGCAAAACATCTTTAAGGAACTTCAGGACGATATTCCGGCTACCCCGCCGGCTCCCAACGGCAACCTGGACCGCTGGGCCCGCCAAGGCGTACTACTGCTGAATGCCACACTTACCGTGCGGGCCGGGGAACCAGGCTCCCACCAGAAGAAAGGCTGGGAGCAGTTTACCGATGCCGCCATCCAGCAGGTGTCGGAGCAAAAGGAGCATGTCGTGTTTATTCTCTGGGGCGCTTATGCCCAGAAGAAAGGCGAAATCATTGATGCCAAGAAGCACCTGGTATTGAAAGCGGCTCATCCGTCGCCCTATGCTGCCGACCGGGGCTTTTTCGGTTCCCGCCCCTTCAGCCAAACCAATGCCTACCTCGCCCAGCATGGCAAAGAGCCCATTGTGTGGTAGGAGGAACCACGGATTCGCGCGGATTTTTCGGATTCCACGGATTTTGGGGACGATTTGCTCTACTCAGTTTGTCATCCTGAGCACAGCGAAGGACCTTCTCACGCCCGCACGACTTGTTACCACGTAAAAAGGTCCTTCGCTGCGCTCAGGATGATACGTAATAAAAAAAGCCTCGCAGTGTGCGAGGCTTTTTTTGTGTTTAGGAGCGGAATGAGCCGTCCACGAAATCCGTAGAATCCGCGCAAATCCGTGGTTCTGTCGTTAGTCGATGAGGTGAAACAGGCGGTTCCAGCGAATCTTGCTGAAGAAGCTGGGCGCGTTGGGGTCTACGGAAAGCCAGATGAGCACGGCCTTGCCCACAATGTGGTCGGCCGGTACGAAGCCCCAGTAGCGTGAGTCCTGGGAGTTGTGGCGGTTGTCGCCCATCATGAAGTAGTAGTCCTGCTTAAAGGTGTAGCTCGTGAGGGGTTGCCCATTCTGGTAAATGAGGCCATCTTTCCAGGTGATGCCGGGCGTGTGCTCGTACTGCCCCACAATCTTGAAATAGATGCCGGCGTTTTCCCGGTTGATCTGCACGGTCTGGCCTTCCTTCGGAATCTGGAGCGGGCCGTAGTTGTCGGCATTCCAGGGGCGGGTAGTGGCGCTGAGCGGGGTGGGAGCCGGAAAGTCTACCGAGTTCGGGAACACGCTGGGGTCGGGCACCCCGGCCGGCAAGCGTTGCTCGACCAAACGCTTCACGTAAGGTTGTTGGCGCATAAAGTCGGCCGCTTCCTTGGTCATGTGCACCGGGCTGTACAGCACCGTATCACCGGCGTAGCCCAGCATGGGGGCGCCGTTGGGCGAGTCGTACTCCACGATGCCTTGCTCCTGAAATATCTCCGGCCGGATGGGCGCGTCGGTGTAAAGCGAGTAGCTGGTTTGCAGGTGCGGCGGGTTGGTGGCCGGCTTACCATTGATGTACACCTGCGACTGGCGCACCTCAATCTGGTCGCCGGCTACGCCTATGCACCGTTTGATGTAGTTGGTGCGCAGGTCGGCGGGATGCTGCTTTTCAAACGGCACGTTAAACACTACTACGTCATTGCGCTTCACCTCCGAAAAACCGGGGAGACGGCGCGCCGTCAGCTGAATAGCTTCGGAGTAGCTGGGGATGTTGGTGCCCCAGATGGTTTGATGCGTGAGCGGCACCTGCAGCGGGGTTTGGGGCGTGCGGGGGCCGTAGTGCAGCTTGCTCACAAACAGGTAGTCGCCTACGAGTAAGGAGTTTTCCATGGAAGGCGTCGGAATGGTGTACGCCTCGAAGGTGGCCCAACGAATAAGCGTAGCGGCTACCACAGCAAACAGAATGGCGTCGCCCCACTCGCGGGCTGCACTCTTGGGTTTTTTGGGGGTTTCCGTCTCAGGACGTTTCTCCCAGAATTTTACGGCCATAAATCAGGTCAGAAAGCAAAGCAGGCAGCCAGCGTGGCCGCCAATAAACGCCGGAATATCCGAAAAAGGTACCGAACTGTGGCCTTTAGGAGCACTGCAAGTTTAACGGCTGCCCGCCCCGAGAGGCCGCCAAGGTAAGCGGCCAATGACCAGCTTGCTACTGGTTTACAGCCCCAACAAATCATTCATGCCAAAAATGCCCGCTTTGCCCGGCAGCCACTCGGCGGCCAGCAAGGCCCCCTGCGCGAAGGCGTCGCGGCTATGGGCTTCGTGGCGTAGCTCAATCGTGTCGAGGGTGGAGGAATAGGTGACGACGTGCGTGCCCACTACCTCGCCTTCCCGCTCCGATACCACGGCCAGCTCGTGCGCGTCCGTGGTTGGCTCGTTGCGCCAAGTAGTTTTGGTGGGAAAATGGCGCATGATGCCCTGGGCCGTTGTCAGGGCCGTACCGCTCGGCTGATCAACCTTGTGCACGTGGTGAATTTCCCGCACCTGCACATTGTAGCCCCCAAACTGGTGCATTTTGGCCGCCAGGTACTCATTGAAGTGAAAGAACAGGTTTACCCCCACGCTGTAGTTGGACGCGTAGAATAAGCCTACGCCCGTTTCCTGGGCTACGGCCCGGGCTTCGTCGAAATGATGCAGCCAGCCCGTAGAGCCGCACACCACCGGAATACCCTGCCGCAGGGTTGTCACCACGTTCTGAAAAGCCGCGTCGGGATGGGTAAACTCAATGGCTACGTCGGCCTGAGCGGGCGTGAAATCGGTGAGGCGCACTTCCGGGCGGGAAGGGTCCACGATGCCGACAATCTGGTGGCCGCGGGCCTGGGCCTGCGCTTCCAGCGCCTTGCCCATTTTGCCGTAGCCAATCAGCAGAATTTTCATGTACTACTTGTGGGATTTCAACGTGAGAGAAATTGCTACGCCGGGCGTTAGGCGGGCCGTAGGGACGCGCAAGACGTCAGGTTGCCACTGCATGCTCAGGTCGTCGCTGATGTCGAAGTCGCGCAGGTGGGCATCTACCAGGGCATCTACGATGTTGAGCGTGTAAGCTACGGCGGTAAAGGCTATCCACTTGTCGCGGTTGCGACGGTAGAACTCCAACCCCACGCGTACATTAGCGGCCGAAGCCTCGCGACTAGAGCGGGGGCCGGTATCTACTGTGGCCGCAACCCCGTCGGTGCGGTTTTTATAGCCCAGGGAGTATTCTTTGTAGCGCATCTGGTAAAATACCTCCGTGCCCACGGCAGCCCCAATGGCCCCGTACACGAGCGGGAGCTTCCAGTACCGGCGGTTATAGATCTGACCCGCGCCCGGCAGAACAGCCGAAAGCAGCGCCGCCTTCTTCGGGCGCGTAACGCGCCAGCCCAGAAACTTCTCGGTACGCCGGCTGGAGTCTGTTACCGACTTTTGCGTGTTTACCTGCGTACTGTCGGGGCCGGCCGTTACCGTCTGGGCTTGGGCCGAAAAAATCGTCAGCCACATGCCTAGAAGCCCAATCAGCGCAATACGCAGGTGCGAAGGCATAGGGGGTACGGTAGCGTTAGGCAGGTTGTAGAATATGCAGGATTCGCTGCATGTCTTCCACGGAGTCAAAGGCAATTTTGATTTCCCCCCGGCCCTGTGGTCCGGGCTTTACGAGTACGCGGGAGCCAAACCGTTCCGACAAATGCCGCTCGGTGCGGCGCAGTTCGGCTACGGGCACGTGCAGGCTTTCGTCGTGCACCGGTTGCGCTTCCGGAGCATCGGGGCGGGAGGCCGAGCTGCCCCCGTTGCGCACCAGCTGCTCCACGCGCCGTACCGATAACTCTTCGGCTACAATGCGGCGAAACAAAGCCAGCTGCTGCTCTGTGTCTTCAATATTGATCAAGGCGCGGGCGTGCCCCATGGAAATGACGGCGTCGCGCAAGCCAATCTGGATATCCGGCGGAAGCTTAAGCAGGCGCAGGTAGTTGGTCACCGTCGAGCGGTTTTTGCCTACCCGGTCGCCCAGCTCTTCCTGCTTCAGATTACACTCACTTACCAGCCGCTGGTAGCTGAGGGCAATTTCAATAGCATTAAGGTTTTCGCGCTGGATGTTCTCAATCAGTGCCATTTCCAGCATCTGCTGGTCGTCGGCCTTGCGGATGTAGGCTGGAATAGCCTCCAGGCCGGCCAGCTTCGAAGCCTGCAAACGCCGTTCCCCACTGATGAGCTGGTAGGTGTTGGTGCCCGTCTGGCGCACCGTCACGGGCTGGATAATGCCCTGCACTTTAATGCTCTCGGCCAGCTCCTGCAATGCTTCCTGGTCGAAGTGGGTGCGGGGCTGGTAGGGGTTGGCCTGAATCTGTCCCACCGCAATCAGCCCCACGGAGTTCACCGGGTGCGAGACGAGCCGTTCGCTCTTCTTCTCGTAGCTGCCTTCAATAAGGGCATTCAGGCCCCGGCCCAGGCCACCAATTTTACGCTTCGGGGCCGCCGCCGGCGTCGACTTCTCTTCGGGTTTCTCTGACATACCTGCAATGCGCTTTCGCCCAACTTCGGGCAAAAGCAGGATTCAAAAATACATAAACGCCGGGGAAGCGCGGGAAATTTTGTTGGGGAATGCCAGAAGTCTGCCGTAGCTTGGCTTGCTAGGCGCTTGCTCAACAAAAACCGGGCCCGGTCATCTGCTGACGACCGGGCCCGGTGGGAAAAGGGTACTTCAACTATTCTTCGGCGCTGGCCCCGGTAGCGGTGGCACTAGGCTGGCGAATGGAAAGCTGGTGGCGCGTGGTGGAAGTTCCTACCGTGAGGTGGAGGGAATAATCTCCCGGCGGCAGATCGGTGAACTCCAGGGTCTGAAGCTGGCTACCCAGGGGACGGCGGCGGTAGTCCGATACACGCACCACGGCGCCGCGCTGGCTGTAGAGTACCCAGCCCACGGGCGTTTCTTCCTTCAGCGTGTAAGTCAGCTGTGCTACGCCGTTGCTGGGGTTGGGGTAGATGCTCATGTTGTTGGCTCCGATGCCCGGGCGGGCCACGGCCGTACGGGCCAGCTCGGCTTTGGGCGGGGCTACTTTCTCCAGCTTCCAGTGCTGGTTTTCATTGTCCCGGTAGCGCCACTGCTGCACGCCGCTGTCGGTAGAGTCGCGGGCGGTGAGGGCCTTGTTGCTGTGCTTGGCAATAATCTTATAGAACCCACCTTCTACGGGCTCGATGCGCCAGATCTGGTTGTTGCCGCTGTAGTAAGGCCAGAGGTTCATGGGAGTGCCGTTGGACGTGGCGCTGCCCAATACTTCCAGCACGCGGTTGTTGCCGGGCACCACGAGGCGGTAGTACCCGTTGTTCAGGCTCTCTATACGCCACTGGGGCGTAGCACTGGGCGGCACGCTGGTACCCACGGGCAAAGGCTGGTAGGCCTGCATATTGGGCCGGGCCGGGTCATCTACCTGCAGGGGCCGGCCGGTGGTGCGAGAAGTGAGGATGTACACGGCGGGCTCGAGGGCCACGGGTGGGGCCGGCGCTACTACTGGTTCCACCGGCTTTGCTGGTTTTGCAGGCTTAGCCGGCTTCTCAGCGGGCTTGGCCGCGGCTACTGGTTTCTCCGGGGCAGGGGCCGGCTTGGTGGCGGCCACCGCTGGCTGCTTGGGCGCCGGGGGCTTGCGCTCTACTTTTTCCTTTTTCTTGGCGGGAGCCGGCGCGGCGGGGGCAGGGGCCGGAGCCGCTGCTACTGCGGCCGGCGCCCCGGTTTCCGGATCAGGCATCAGCGTGGAGCCAGCCGGGTACAGATTGGCCGTCGGTATCGTTTGGGGGGCACGGCCCGGGGGAATCCACTGCAGCTGCAGCCTGGCCTCGCCTTCGCCGGCGGCGTATTCGAGCTTGAAGCTGGTTTTTTCGTTAGCAGCTAGCTGAATGAACCCTTCGCTGCCATCGGCTTTGCGCCCACCCCAGGTATCGAGTACTTTCCGGCCGTTCACCCACAGGCGCACTTCATCAGTGGTATTGGCCACAAAACGGTAGGTGCCGGTGGAAGGCGCAGCCAGCAGGCCTTCCCAGCGAATGGAGAAATAATCGGCCGGAATGCCAAATGCCGGTGGATTAAGCCCCCAGCGGAAATCAATGGACTTATCGATGCGGCGCATTGCCGGAGAGCCGGCCAGGGTGCCATTGTTGTAGTAGCTGGCCGTGAGCCCCGTGCCCGCGCCCTGAGCCGGGGCGGCAGCCGAAGCCCCGGGTGCGCCGCCCGCGGCCGCAGCATCGGCAACGCACAGCCCGGTAGCCAACGAAAAGAGTAATAAATAACGCACAGCAGGGAAACGTTTGGAAGGGTGATAAAGCCAAAAATGGCCTGATGAAGACTTGAATTTACTGCTTATCAAGCAGTCAGGCCAACTTTCTGGAACAGGAAGTTGGGGAAATAGCCAGTGAATGGCGTATAAACCGGGCAAAACAGATTGCTATTCTGTTTTTTGCCGGCAGTTGGGACCGGAGATTTTAGTGCGCAAGCTCAACCATAAAAAAGCCCCGACGTGTGCCGGGGCTTTTCGTTGAAAGCTAAGCCGCGTTGTCTTCCGCCGCTTCCGGCGTAGCGTCCACCGAGTTCTTCTCGACGATTTCGCGGGCCAGGTTCAGGTAGCTGATCGAGCCCTTGCTTTCGGCGTCGTGCAGAATGACGGGAATGCCGAAGCTCGGCGACTCGGAAAGCTTGACGTTGCGCGGAATAATGGTGTCGAACACCAGCTGCTGAAAGTGGAGCTTTACTTCCTCTACCACCTGGTTGCTCAGGCGCAGCCGCACGTCGTACATCGTCAGCAGAATGCCTTCAATTTCCAGCTCCTCGTTCAGGCGGCTCTGGATGATCTTAACGGTATTGAGCAGCTTGCCCAAGCCTTCGAGGGCGAAATACTCGCACTGCACCGGAATGATGACGGAGTGCGCGGCCGTGAGGGCATTTACCGTAATCAAACCCAGGGAAGGCGAGCAGTCGATAATGATGAAGTCGTACTGATCGGCCAGGGGCCGCAGGGCGTCCTTCATCTTCTCTTCCCGGTTCGGCAGGTTGATCATTTCCACCTCTGCGCCTACCAGGTCGATGTGGGAGGGCATCAGGTCGAGGTGGGGCAGCACATTGGTTTGCAGGATGATATCCTGGGCGTTGATGCCATCCACCATGCACTCGTAGATGCTGTTCTGAATATCCTTCGGGTCGAAGCCCACGCCGGAGGTGGCATTGGCTTGCGGGTCGGCATCCACGAGCAGGGTCCGATACTCCAGCGCTGCCAGGGAGGCCGCGAGGTTAATCGAGGAGGTGGTTTTGCCCACCCCGCCCTTCTGATTGGCTACCGCAATGATTTTTCCCATGAGGTTAAAACTGTTAGCTGTCAGCGCTTGGCTGGCAACTCATCAAAGTAAATGTGGCTTGTAGCAATTAGCCAGTAAATCGTAGTTGGCGGGTTGCTACAAGGTAATGGTTTCCCCCACCTGCATTAGCACCAGTTGCCGACCGGCGCGCTGGGCTTGCTGCTGGGCGTCGGCGTGGTTGATGGCAATGGGCGGGAACGTGTCGTAGTGCATGCCCACCACTTTGGGGGCCTGTACCCAGGCGGCCGCCGTCAGCGCATCTGCAACGCCCATGGTGAAATGGTCGCCGATGGGCAGCAGTGCCACGTCGATGGCGTGCTGCTCGGCCAGCAGCTTCATTTCGTAGCTCAGGGCGGTGTCGCCGGCGAAGTACAGGGTCTTGCCTTCCGACTCGAGGATGAAGCCTGCGGCCAGCCCTCCGTAGGAGCCATCGGGCATGGAGCTGGAGTGCAGGGCAGGCACCATTTTCACCGAGCCAAACGGGAGCTGCACGGCGCCACCGATGTTCATTTTCAGGTCGGCGTTCAGGCCCTTGGCTTCAAACCAGCTGAGCACTTCAAACATGCCCACCAGCGCCGCCCCGGTGCGCTTGCCGATTTCCTCCACATCGGCTACGTGGTCGGCGTGGCCGTGGCTGAGCAGGATGTAGTCGGCCGCAATAGCCTCTACGTTTACGGCCTTGGCCAATGGATTCGGGCGAATAAACGGGTCGAAGAGGACGCGGCTACCACCGGTTTCCAGTAAAAAGCACGAGTGGCCGAAATAAGTAAGCTGCATAGAGGAGGGAAAGAGCTGACCCGGGTGCCGAGTGCATAAGCCAGACCGGGTACCTTTGCTACAAATATACGTGATTCCGCCTTTCTCATGCTTTCGATTTCGCGCCTGGCCTCCGGTTCTGTATTCGTGCTAGTTACTGCCCTGGGCAGCTGCTCCGGCCCCGGGCAGCCCACCGACGGCCGCCGCGTTTTTCGCTACAACCAGCCCGAAAGCCTGACCTCGCTGGACCCGGCGTTTGCCCGCAACCAAGCCAATACCTGGGCCACCACCCAGCTCTACAACGGCTTAGTGGAGCTCGACGACAGCCTGAAGCCCGGTCCCAGCGTGGCCCGGCGCTACGCCATTTCCCCCGACGGCAAAACCTACACCTTCTGGCTGCGGCCCGATGTGTATTTCCATGATTCGGACGTATTTGCCGGGGGCAAAGGCCGCCGCGTGGTGGCCGCCGACTTTGTCTACAGCTTTAAGCGGCTGCTGGACAAAGCCACGGCTAGCTCCGGGGGCTGGATCTTCCGGGGCAAGGTGATTGAAGACGCCCAGGGCGAACCGCGGGATACGGCTTTTGTGGCCGTAAACGACTCGGTGCTGCGCATTCACCTCAAGGAGCCGTTTATTCCCTTTCTGGGTATTCTTACCATGCCCTACGCCTATGTAGTGCCGCGCGAGGCGGTGCAGCGCTACGGCAAGGACTTCCGGGAACACCCGGTGGGCACGGGGCCTTTCCGGTTTCAGGAGTGGGACGAGGGCAACGCCATCATCTACCACCGCAACCCCACGTACTGGAAAAAGGACCGCCAGGGCCGCCGCCTGCCTTACCTTGATGCGGTGCAGATCAGCTTTATCCAGGACCGCAAAACCGAGTTCCTGACGTTTATGCAGGGAAAGCTGGACTTTCTGAGCGGCATCCGCTCCGGCTCCCGTGACTTGATCATGTACCCCGATGGAACCGTTCGGGAAGACTTTAAGGGCAAATTCCGCCTGCAGAAGGTGCCTTACCTGAACACGGAGTACTTGGGCATTCAGCAGGACCCTACCAACCTGCGCGGGGAAGGCGCCAACCCAGCTTTGCGGGATAAACGGGTACGCCAGGCCCTCAACTATGCTCTGAACAAGCCGGAGTTTCTGGCGTATTTCCTCAACAACGTGGGCAAGCCCGGTACCTCAGGTTTTGTACCAGCTTCTCTCCCGTCATTCAGCCAGCAGCTGGTGCCCGGCTACACCTACCAGCCCCGGAAAGCCCGGGAGCTGCTGGCGGCGGCGGGTTACGGTCCGGGCCGACCCCTGCAGCTGCGGCTAAACACGGTGGCCGAGACCAAGGAATTTTGCGAGTACTACCAGAAGAAATGGGCCGAAGTGGGGGTGCAGGTGCAGATAGACGTAAACCAGGGCGCGGCTCACGGCGAAATGGTGGACAATGGCCGGGCCGCCTTCTTCACCCGCAGCTGGCTGGGCGACTACCCCGACGCTGAAAACTACCTGGCCTTGTTCTACAGCAAGAACTTCGCGCCGGCGGGGCCCAACAAAACCCACTTCAAAAATGCCGCCTACGACCAGCTGTACGAGCGCGCCAAGCTGGAGCAGGATGTAGCGAAACGCTACGAGCTGTACCGTCAGATGGACCGCATCATTGTGGAGGAAAGCCCGGTTATTGCCGTGTACTACGACGAAGTGGTACGGCTTACCCAAAACAATGTGCAAGGCCTCACGCCCAACCCCATGAACCAGCTGGTGCTGGAGCGCGTGCGCAAAGACTAGCTTACTTCAAAAGCAGCCCAGCGAGTTCGGCTTTCCCGTGCCACGTCCTAGCTTAAAGGGCGTGGCACGGGAAAGCTAGTTTTTGGCAACGGCTATTTGCTTGATGTGCCGATGAATATAAGCCAGCAGCTTCTCCAGCTCGGCCGGGGCGCCGCCCTCTACCCGTACTTCCTTCAGGCTGCCATCGGGCTGACGCAGGGTGAGGTAGGTGGAAGGCAAGTCGGTAACGTTCTGGGAGTACGCGCTCCGCAGGCTGCCAAAGCCCATGCTTTCGGCTTGGCGACGGATGTAGGTAACGGTATCGGCGGGTAGGCGCAGGGCGTGCTTGCCAATCAGGGGCACATTTTGTTCGCCTTCGTACTGCACACGGCCATCGGCGTAGATGGTGGCCTTGTATACCGGGCAAGGGCCAAAGCAAGGCGTTTTTTCGAAGAGCAGAACAGGTTCTGCGGTCTGCTGGACGGCCGTTAGCTGAGCCGTAACTACCGCCGGCGTGGCGTTGCTGGTGGCATTGGCCGTGGTGGCATCGGGGCGGGCCGTAGAGCAGCTATTCAAGAGGCTCATAAGAAGCAGGCAGGCAAGAAGGCGCATAGGAGAGAAGAAAAGGAGGATAGCCGCCCAGGTTTCAAAAACCAGACCGACTTACCTGAACTGTACGAAGGGCAAGCTAGCGGTCTGGGACGGAAGTAAAATAAAAAAGCCTTTCTGCCGGGGCAGAAAGGCTTTTTATAGGCCAAGCAGCAGGTATTTACTTGCCGCGGCGCGTCGGTTTCTTTGCTTCCGACTCCTTTTCCTGGGCCGACTTCATGGCTTCGGCCAGGCGGGCCTGGAAGCCACCGGGCTTCTTGTCTTTGTTCTTGGTTTTGTTGGCTTCGAGCTGCGCCCGGATTTTCTTGTCGTCCACGAAGCGGCGGGTAATGGCCTGCTGGGCCAGCGTCACCACGTTTGAGACGAGGTAATACCACGTCAGGCCGGCCGAGAAGCTGTTCAGCACGAACAGGAAGATGACCGGCATCAGGTAGCTGTAGAACTTCATGGGGCCCTGCATGGCCGTGTTCGTCTGGTTGCTCTGGTAGGTCATGGCCAGGGTCGAAATCGTCATCAGCAGGGTGAACAAGCTAAGGTGCGTGCCCAGGAAGGGTACTTCAAACGGCAGCTTGATCAGGTCGTCGTAGGTGCTCAGGTCTCGGGCCCACAGGAAGGGCTGCTGGCGCAGCTCAATGGCGTTGGGGAAAAACTGGAACATGGCAAACAGAATCGGGATGGTGAGCAGCATGGGCACGCATCCACTCAGCGGCGAGACGCCCACCGACTGGTACAGCTTCATCGTTTCCGACTGCTGCTTCATCTGATCCTCGGGGTACTTCTCCTTGATTTCGTCAATTTCCGGCTTCAGCACCTTCATGCGCGCCTGCGACTCGTAGGTTTTGTAGGTCAGGGGCCAGGTAACGAGCTTGATAAGCACCACCAGAATGGCAATGATGATACCGTAGGAGCTGATAAACTGCTCCAGCAGGTGAAACACCGGCAGCACCACGAAGCGGTTTACCCAGCGGAAAAGTCCCCAGCCTAGGTACACGTTGCGGTCGAAGCTGGGAGCTACTTCCTTCAACAGGCTAAAGGAGTTGGGCCCGAAGAAGTAGCGGAAGTGCGCCTTGCCGTTCTGCACATCGGCAATGGGCAGGGTAAGCGTGGACGTCAGCGTTTTAAGGTAAGTCGAGTCGGCCAGGTTTACCGTGGAGGCAAACTTGCCGGTGGTGAAAGGGGTGCCGTCGGCAATGAGGCCGGCCACGAAGAAGTCGTGCTTGTGCGCAGCCCATTTCACGGGCTCATTTATCACCACTTCCTCAGGCTTCTCGGAGGCTTCGGACAGGGCGCCGTGGTCGTCGGTGGCCAGGTAGTGGTTGATGGTGGTGTGGTTGCGGTTCTGCTTGGCGTCCTGCTCGGTCTGGCGTACCTTGTCCAGGAAGGTGAACGTGAGCGGCTGCTGGGCTACCGCGTTCTGCAGGTTCACGAAGCGCAGATCGTAGCCCACCTCGTAAGAGTCCTGGGGCAGGGAATACACTTGCTCAATCTGGCCGCCGGCTACCTGGGCCGTGAAGGTGAGGCGCTGCCCCTGCTTTTCGCCCTCGGTGAAGGCCTGCGCAGCCGAAGGCTGGAAGCTCAGGTCGGAAAGCTTGACGGTTTTGCCGTCGAGGGTGCGGAAGCTCACGTCGAGCGAGGAGCTGCGGGCATCCAGCAAATCGAGCGGCTGACCGAAGAAGGTCTTGTACTTGTTGAGGCGCACGGCCTGCACGCGGCCGCCCTTCGAGCTGAACGTAACGGTAAGGTTGTCGTTTTGCAGCTGCGCCTGGCTGACGGCCGTATCGGTAGCCGCTGCTGCGGCAAAGGCGCCAAGCTTGCGGGCGGCCGCGGCTGAGTCGAGAGGAGCTGGCGCGGAAGCCGCCGCTTTTGCGGCCGTAGCGGGCGTGGCGGCAGGTTTTTCGGCGGGCGGTGTGGGCTTAAAGAAAAACAGGTACACGAGAAGCACGGCCGCAATCAGAAAGGCGCCGGTTGCTGAATTTCTATCCATCAGGAAGAGGGTAAGGCAAAAAAGTAGTCAGGCCCGCCCGGACAATGCCCGGCGAATCTTCCGCAAAGGTCGTAGTTGTCGGCCGAATATTTTAAGGAATGTGAGTTAATGTGCTAATGTGGGTAATGTGAAGAATGTGCTGAGGTGCCAATGCTGGCGGGCAGGGGAATTGGGTATTTAACAAAAAAGGCTGTCATCCTAAGCAGCGCGAAGGACCTTATCACCGCTAGACGAGTCGTTGTTACCGATTTCGCTCAAGCGTGATAAGGTCCTTCGTCTTCGCTTGATGCGCGAAATGCTCAGGATGACAGTTCTTGCTAGCCTATGAGCATTTGCACATCAGCATCAGCACCTCAGCACATTTCCCACATTAGCACATTAACTCAGATCTTCCGGTGCTGGATGGCGGCTTTCACGAAGCGCACAAACAGCGGGTGGGGGTTCTGCACGGTGCTCTTCAGCTCGGGGTGGAACTGGCCGGCCACAAACCAAGGGTGGTTGGGTAGCTCAATCACCTCTACCAGGCCGGTTTCGGGGTTGCGGCCCGAGGCCACCATGCCGGCGGCTTCGTACTGCTCCAGGTAGGCATTGTTGAACTCGTAACGGTGGCGGTGCCGCTCACTGATGTGGTTGCGGGCGTAGGCTTTGGCCGCCTTCGAGCCCTTGCGCAGCTCGCAGTCGTAGGCGCCCAGGCGCATGGTGCCACCTTTCTGCGTCACGTTTTTCTGCTCCTCCATCATGGCAATGACGGGGTTGGGCGTCTGCGCGTCCATTTCGGTGGAGTTGGCCCCGGGCAAATTCAGCACGTGGCGGCCGTACTCCACTACCGCTACCTGCATGCCCAGGCAAATGCCGAAGAAGGGAATCTGGTTTTCGCGCACGTAGCGCACGGCCTCAATCTTGCCCTCGAAGCCCCGCTCGCCAAAGCCGGGGGCCACCAGTACCCCGTCCACGCCGTGCAGGAGCTGGGCAATGTTGTCGGGGTTGATATGGTCGCTCTGGATGCTGCGCACCGTTACCTTGCACTCGTTGTGGGCGCCGGCGTGCACAAAGGCCTCGTTGATGCTCTTGTAGGCGTCGGGCAGCTCCACGTATTTGCCCACCAGGGCAATGGTCACTTCCTCAGTGGGGTTCTTGAGGCGGCCCAGGAAGTCCTTCCAAGCCTCCAGATCGGGATGCACGGCCCCACCAGTCAGCTTCAATTTCTTGATAACCCGCTCATCCAGCTGCTCTTTCAGCATCAGCAGCGGCACCGAGTAGATGGAGTCGGCATCGAGGCTTTCGATGACGGAGTTGATTTTGACGTTGCAGAACAGCGCAATCTTGCGGCGCATGTCGGGCGGAATGGGGTGCTCGGAGCGGCACACCAGAATGTCGGGCTGGAGGCCGGCCTCGCGCAGGTCGCGCACCGAGTGCTGGGTGGGCTTGGTTTTCAACTCCCCGGCCGCTTTCAGGTAAGGCAGCAGGGTGAGGTGAATTACCAGCGAGTCGTTGGGCGGCAGCTCCCAGCGCAACTGGCGCACGGCCTCCACGAAGGGCAGACTCTCAATGTCGCCGATGCAGCCCCCGATTTCGGTAATCACCACGTCAAAGCGGTTATCCTGGCCCAGCAGCAGCATCCGGCGCTTGATTTCGTCGGTGATGTGGGGCACTACCTGCACCGTTTTCCCCAGAAACGCGCCTTCCCGCTCCCGCCGAATCACGGTGTCGTAGATGCGGCCGGTGGTCACGTTGTTGGCCTGGGAGGTGGGCGTGTTCAGGAACCGCTCGTAGTGGCCCAGGTCGAGGTCGGTTTCGGCCCCGTCGTCGGTCACGTAGCATTCCCCGTGTTCGTAGGGGTTGAGCGTGCCGGGGTCGATGTTGATGTAGGGGTCGAACTTCTGGATGGTGACGCGGAAGCCGCGGGCTTGCAGCAGCTTGGCCAGGGAGGCCGAGATGATGCCTTTGCCCAGCGACGAGGTCACCCCGCCCGTTACGAAAATGAATTTGGCCGTTGCAGCCGGCAGAGTGGGGGTACGGTCTGGCATAACGGGAGCCAAAGGTACAGGAAAGAGTTGGGCGGCGGGCTATGCGGGGCGGAGTTTGGTGGGGAAAGGGGGGCTAAGGCAGTTGTGTAGGCTGAAGTTCTTTTAGTAGTATTACAATGGGGAGCAGCCGTGCTGGCGATTCAATAGCCTGTCGCAAAAGGCTCCTTGTATGACGCATGAAAGCTATAAGTAAATGGGATATATATGATTTGTTATCAATATTTATGAGCTCTTGTATTAGTTTACTGTGCTTCTATGTGCCGTGGGAAATCAGTCTTATTAGTATAAGATTGCAAGATTATACTAATAAGTCCGGGCTTGAAAGAGAGATATTATTGTTTATGATTCCATATTTTTCAGATATATCTGATAAAAATATTACGGATTGGGAGTCGCTTGTATTTGCCGTCGTATTTGGCTTTTTTGTAAATATTGCTACTTATTTACTTATAACAGCTTGGCTTAATAAAGAAGAGCTTCCACGTTTAATAATAATGCTTGGACACCTATGCTATCTGGCAATTATGATAGTTTTTACTCTTCTTATTATTTTAGGTCCAAACTAGTGCGATTTTAGCGCAGCTTATAGCGGATTCCTAACTGGCGCGAGTTTAGCGGAGCGTAACTCGTGCCTAAGCATGAAGGGAGGCTGAGCCTCCCTCGCCGAAACCCAACCGCCCAAACGGAGCGGCCCCAACTTGCCGCTGGTGCGGCAGTGGAGGTGCAACCTCCACCGCATAGCGTGGCACGAGTTACGCTCCGCTAAACTCGCGCCAGCCAAGCCAGATTAGCATTGGAAATGCGCTATGTTGGCAATAATTTCTTCACTTGATTAATTTTCCTTGCCAATGGTTGGCAAGGAAAGCTGACGCTGTGTGATTTTTATTGCCAAGCTATGCCCCCTGCACTTACTGATTCCTGGCTGGCACACCTGTGCGCCTATTTTGGTCTGAAAGGCTACGAACTGGCCCAGTACCTGGGCGTGGATGCCGGGCAGTTGAGCCGCATCGGTACGGGCCAACGCACCTTGAGCCCCGCTGCCGCTGAGGCGCTGGCGCCTTTAGTAGCTAGTCTGCCCAGCGCGGCGGCTAGTGCCCCCGCCACCCTGCGGCTGGCCTCGGCGGCCTCGCTGGCGCCCACGCTAGCCCTGGCTCCGCCTGAGGCCGCGCCCCTGGTGGCCCGCCTCGATGAGTGCCAGCACCACGCCCGCCGCTTGCGCCGGCAGCTGGCGCCCCTGGAAACGCAGGCCACCCAGGCCGCCCGCTGGGCTGCCGCGCTACCCGCCCTCCGCTCTGCGCTGCCGCCCGACCCCGGCCCCGCCGCCGAGCCCGACCCGGCCCGCGACTGGCCGGCCTGGCAAACCTGGCACCGCCACCGCTGGCTCGACCAGCGCCCCACCGCGCTGCCGCCCCACCAGAGTGCCCGCTACCACCTGCTGCGCCTCCGCGCCGAAGCCCTGGAAGCCGAAGCCGCCGCGCTGCAAGGGCTGCTGGGGGGAGGGTAGGAGAGCAAAGCCCGGCAGCCTGCGCATGGACTTCACTGCGGCTAATGAAGTCCCGGGCAGCACAAACGGGCAAATTGAGGACAGCGCAGGTGGCTTTTAAGCGGCAGTAGGGGCAGCACGTCGAAAAAGAAGCGCCTTCGATACAAACTAATAGCGGTATTCTTCTATATTGTTGCCAATGCGCCAGTTAGCGCAGATAGTGTTTTTATTCATCTTCTTATCCCCCTTTATTGTCATGGCGTACGACGTCAACACCCTCAAAGACCGGGCACAATGTCTGGCTGCCAAAAAAAGCCTGGAAGCTGAGCTGGATGGCTACCAGAACCGCGACCAGAACCAAGCTTTCCAGGACCGCCGCGAAGACCGCACCGATGAATCGGTCAGCTCGCGCCTGGCCACAGCCATCGACCGGGTAAATTACCTTACCGGACAGCTGGCCCGCACCGATATTTCGGAGCAGGACCGCACCCGCTACAACGATCAGCTCCTGACGGCCAACTACCAGAAGGCCCGCCTGCAAAACCGCTCCGCCGACAGCGGGGGCGCCGCCGAGTTTCTGGCCCAGGTAGATGCCGACCAGGTAGACGCGCAGGTAGCCCTGCTCACCCAGGCCATTGCCGCTGTACAGGCCCGCCACGACGCGCTACCCGCTTAACTAAGCCGCTCTTTTCACTATAGAAAAAGCCCCCGTCCACGTTGGTCGGGGGCTTTTTTAATGAGCTGAACTTAAAACAGACCGTCATGCTGAGCGGAGCCGAAGCATCTCTACCGCTTCGTTGGGTAGTAATTCAATGAAGCGGTAGAGATGCTTCGGCTCCGCTCAGCATGACGTTGTAGAGGGTTTGATGTTACCAAACTCCCCACCTACTACGCCTCTTTAGGCTCGGGGCCGCGGAAAGCATCCATACCTTTCACGGCGGTGAGCTTCACCGGCCGCCCTTCCCGCGCCGACTGGTAAATGGCTTCCATGATGCGGTGGTCCTGCAGGCCCTCTTCGCCGGGCGTGTGGGGCTCCTTGTTTTCCAGAATACACTCCGAAAAGTGGTCCATTTCGGCGGCAAACTGGTTTTTGGTGGGGATGGTAATCTGGTTCTGCAGTTTGGCCTTGCCCTCGGCGTGGGAGGTTTGCAGGCGTTGGCCCTGGTAGGCGTACGCGTTGTCGAGGTGGAGCCAGCCGCGCTCGGCACTCACGCGGTAGAAGCGCGAGTCGTGGGTGTTGTAGTGGGTGACGCAGTTGACGATGACGCCGTCGGGGAAGCGCATCTGCCAGCTCATCATTTCCTCCACTTCCTTGAACAGCGGGTTGCCGGGCGTGCTGTGCATGTAGGCAAATACCTCGGTGGGCTCGGTGCCCAGCAGGAAGCGGGAAGTGTTCAGGCAGTAGAGGCCAATATCAGGTAGGGCGCCGCCGCCGGCTAGGGCTTTCTTGTGGCGCCAGTGGTCGGGGTTGGCCGAGCTTTGGCTGTTCTGGGCCTCGATGTACTTGGGCTTGCCGAACTTCTCGTCGCGCACCATGTCGCGCACCTGCCGGTTGTAGGGCTCGTACTGGATGCGGTAGGCCACCATCAGCTTCACGCCGGCCTTTTTGCAGGCGTCTATCATCAGCTCACACTCCCGGGCCGAGTTGGCCATGGGCTTTTCGCAGAGAATGTGCTTGCCGGTTTTGGCGCCCCGAATCACGTACTCGGCGTGCAGGGAGTTGGGCAGCACGATGTAGATGGCCTGCACCTCGGGGTTGTCCTTCAGCTTTTCGTAATCCTGGTAGCTGTAGCAGCTTTCGGGCTTGATGCCGTACTGCGCGGCCACTTTCTTGAGCTTCTCGGGCGAGCCGCTCACCAGTGCCACCGGCTTCGACTTCTTGCACTCCCCAAAGGCCGGCAGCAACTCTTCCAGGGTAAGGTGCCCCAGGCCCACCAGCGCGTAGCCCACTCGCTTATCCGGCGGCATCGGCGTTGGTACCGCCCCCGATTTGGGGTCCACGTCCGATTTCCACGCTTCCAGCTCAATGGGCTTGCTCTCGTCCGCAGGCACCTTGGCCGGCGGCGACACGGCTTCTGATGACGGTACTTTCTGCCCACCCTGCGCGGTGTAGGTGGTGGCAACGTCCACCTCTGAGGCTGGCGTGCCCGTGGTGGGCGTGGCGTCGGCTGCCTTGGCATCCGGAGTGCCCGACTGGCAGCTGGCCAGCGTGGTGGCCGCTACCCCCACGGCTAGCCCCCGCCCGGCCAGACTCAGAAACTCCTTACGCGACACTTCCTGGCTGGCGTGGCGCAGGACGGTATTCAATAGTTCGTTGGTGAGGGCCATGGGGCAGAAGGGCGTTGGGGTGAAGTATTGTATATGGCTAGGGTAAGCAGGCAGCAGGAAGAAGGCTTGTCGTCCAGAGTACGACATCTTTTACCCGATTAGCCAGGTGATTATCCGCTGAACATTACGCATCGGTTTACCCGGCCCGTCTGGAAAAGGTTGGACTGGCATCCCCAAACAGGGTACCCTATAGCTACTGTAGCAGCAGGGTAGGGGAGTAGGGGAAGTAGCTACTGCAGCAGCAACCGCTAGGCTTCAGACAATGCTGTTATAGTCTTTACAGCAAGTGATGCTGTGCTTTTGAAATTATTTTGCTTCTTAACTAGCTGATATACAGTTATAATAACTAGTATTGCCAAATGAATACTTAACATTATATTAAAGTAACGCTTTAATTAGGCGTGCTGAATGCACAAACAGCCAGCGCCTAAGCTTATAAACGTGCGCACTCTGCCATGAGCCGCCTGACCCTACTGATCCTGTTCTTATTGGGCATTACCTGTAGTCTAGCCAGGGCTTCTGGTGACGAAAACGCCGAGGCCGAGGTGGCCTTGCGGCGCGGTCCGCACTGGCTGCACAAGCTCATCAGCCGCTCGCCGGTACTGCAGCAGCACCACGTAGGCGTGAGCCTGGTGGATGTAGCCACAGGGGAGCGGGTATACCAATTCAACGAGGAAGATTACTTCGTGCCGGCCAGTACCATGAAGCTGTTCAGCTTCTACGCGGGCTTGCACCTACTACCCGATTCCTTGCCTAGCCTGCGCTACGTGGTGCGCCACGACTCCCTTATCTTCTGGGGCACCGGCGACCCTACCCTGCTCCACGGCGACGTGCCCTCTAGCCGGGCTTTTCGGTTCCTGAAAAGCCGCCCCGAAAAGCTGTTCTACATGCCCATTCCCTGCGTGGATACTTTTGGGCCGGGCTGGAGCTGGGACGACTACAACTACTACTACCAGCCGGAGCGTGGGCCTTTTCCCATCTACGGCAACACCGTGCGCTTCTACGCCCGAGCCGGCCAGAGCCGCCCCCGCGTGCTGCCGGCCGTGTTTACGGCCAGTGTGGAGCCAGCCCCGGCCCAATACCTCAACAGCACCGACCACGTGCGGCGGGCCGTGCTGGAAAACCGCTTTTTTGTGCTGCCCAGCCAGAAGAACTGGATTGACGAAACGCCCTTCCGTACCAGCACTGGCCTGCTGACCTCGCTCCTGCAGGATACCCTGCGCAAAGCCGTGGGTCAGTTGCCCTGGCAGCCAAGCGTGGTTGGAGCTGACCTGCAAACCGTAAATGGCCTGCGCGTGGACTCCCTGTACCGACGCATGCTGCGGGTATCCGACAACTTTCTGGCCGAGCAGCTGCTGCTGATGTGCTCTACGCGCCTGGGCGCTGATTCTCTGAGCACGGAGCGGGTTATCCGCCAAGTGCAGCGCCAACTCCTCACGGATCTACCCGACACGCTACGCTGGGTGGATGGCTCCGGGTTGTCGCGCCTGAACCTGACTACGCCCCGCACCCTCACGGCCCTGCTCCTAAAGCTGCACCGCGAAGTACCTGAAAAGCGCTTGTTCGACCTACTAGCCGCGGGCGGGCGCCAAGGCACCCTGCGCCGCCGCTACCGCGACCCGCGCGGCCTCTGGCTTTGGGGCAAAACCGGCACCCTCACCAACATCCATAACCTGACGGGCTACCTGCGCACCCGCAAGGGCCGCGTGCTGGCCTTCAGCTTCCTGAACAACAACATCCCCGGCGACGATACCGCCGTGCGCAACGAAATGGAGCGAATCCTGACCCAGGTGCGGGACCGGCTCTAGCAACTCTGGTACAGCCAGCGGTAGCGGGTGCCCGTCCAATAGAGGACGCCGCCTTTTTCTCCGTCTGAAAACTCAATGGCCGGGTAGCGTAAGGTAATAGGACGCTCCCGCAGCGTTTCCTGCTTGTCCAGGTATACCTCGTACGTCTCCTGCTTGGTGAAAAGCCGCCACTGATTAGCCCAGGCTAAGTTTCCTTTCGGAAGTTCATCAGCCGGGTTACTGGTGGTGCCAATGATAAACGGCGTCGGCAGGCCCTGGTGAAAGATAATAACGCCTTGGCTGCCGGTAGTGCGCCGAGCCGCGGGTATGGCTATATCCACCTTTCCGTCGCCGTTGAAGTCAGCCTGTAGGAACGCACCGTGCAGGTAGTTGCGGCGGCTGGACGTTTGCTCAAGCTTTTGCTGCTGCCACTGAGCTTGCGCCCATGCGGGTAAGGCCGTGTGTGGCGGCTTAGCAATCAGTAGAGGCAGGCTGAGAAGCAGGATGGCGGGTGCCACAGGAAGGAATGGCGAGATAGAAGGTAGTATATCAAATCAGAAGCGTCATTCCGAGCGCAGCCGAGGAATCTTGCTTGATGTTGTCTTAATGGCATTACACCATCAGCACGCAAGATTCCTCGGCTGCGCTCGGAATGACGTTCTTCTTTCTAAGACCCCAAGACCCCAAGACCCCAAGACCCCAAGACCGCCATTAGTACAGTACCCGGAACTTGATGGTGTGCTCCACTTTGCGCAGCTCGCCGATTACTTCCTGCTCGTATTCTTTGTCGATGTCGGTGATAACGTAGCCGATGTGCTCGTTGGTTTTCAGGTACTGGCCGAGGATGTTCACGTGGTGCTGGGCCAGCACATTGTTGATGCGGGCCAGCACGCCGGGCACGTTGTGGTGAATGTGGATGAGGCGGTGGGCCTGCTGCTCGGGCAGCTGGATGTTGGGGAAGTTGACGCTCTGCTGGGTGTTGCCAGTATTCACGTACTGCATGATGCGCTCCGGCACAAACTCGGCAATGTTGCGCTGAGCCTCGGCCGTACTGCCCCCGATGTGGGGCGTGAGCAGCACGTTGGGCAGGCCGCGCAGCTCGCTCTCGAAACTTTCCTGGTTGGTTTTGGGCTCGTAGGGGAATACGTCCACGGCAGCCCCGCCCAGGTGACCCGAGCGCAGCACGGCCGCCAAAGCCGGCACATCTACCACGTGGCCGCGGCTGTTGTTGAGCAGCAGGGCGCCGGGCTTCATCAACGCCAGTTCGGCGGCCCCGATGAGGTTGGTGTTGGCGGGGCGGCCGTCCACGTGCAGGGTCACAATATCGGCCTGCTGAAGCAGCTCCTGCAGGGTGCGCACCTTCACGGCGTTGCCGAGCTGTAGCTTTTCGGCCACGTCGTAGTAGAGCACCTGCATGCCCACCGCCTCGGCTACCACCGAAAGCTGGGAGCCAATGTTGCCGTAGCCGATGATGCCCAGCTTCTTGCCCCGGATTTCAAATGAGCCCCCGGCCGACTTGTCCCACGTTCCCTGGTGCATCTTGGGGTTCTTCTCCGGAATGCGGCGGGCCAGCATAATGATTTCGCCCAGGGCCAGTTCCACCACCGAGCGAGTGTTTGAGAAGGGGGCGTTGAACACAGCCACGCCTTTTTTCATGCAGCCCGCCAGGTCAATCTGGTTGGTGCCGATGCAGAACGCGCCAATGCTGATAAGGCGGTTGGCGGCGTCGAGCACGCGTTGGGTTACCTGAGTTTTCGAGCGGATGCCCAGAATGCTTACGCCCTCAATCTGCTGAATCAGCTCTTCCTCGTCGAGGCCGCCGGGCACGGTGTCTACCTGGTAGCCTTCCTGGCGGAACAGCTCGGCAGCGCGCGGATCGGGGTTTTCGAGGAGCAGGACTCTGATGCGGTTTTTGGGGTACGAGAGGGTCATCGGAAGCTTGTTCTGGTAAAGAAATTCGTCGAAGGAAGGAAGCACCTCATCAGCGCGGGCTACTACGGCCTCGCGGTGCACGTTTTCGGTGAAGGCGTAGAAGCGGTTGGCCAGACCGGCCTCCCGAATCTGGTAGTCGGTGTATCCGTCGCCGAGGGCGTACACGTCACCGTCGAGGTCGAGCTGACGCAGCTGCAGGATTTTACCTCCGTCGCGGCTGAGCACGTTTTCCGTGTCGAAGCCCGTGATGCGGCCGTCGGCATCGAAGGTGAAGGTGTTGGCCAGCACGTGGTCGGCGTCGATGCCAAACTCGGCCACAACCGGCTCGATGAACTCGCGGAAGCCACTGCTTACGATGTACACCCGCCCCGGAAACTGCTCGAAGAAGCCGCGGTTGCGCCGGATGCTCTCCGAAACTTTGCCTTTCAGCCGCTCGACCAGCAGGTCAATATGCTCGCGCCGGGCCGGCAGCAAAGCCAGCCGCTGCTTCAGGGACTCCGAGAAGTTCAGCTCCCCGCTCATGCCCCGGTCGGTAAGAGCACGAATGGCACCAACTACTTCCTGGCGGTTAGGCTGGCCCGCAAGGGCTATGTCGGCTAGCTCGTCCAGGCCTTCTACTTGGGTAAACGTGCTATCAAAGTCGATGATCAGGTAGGGCAGCGTCGAATCAGGTCTGGGCATAATGCCGGCAAGGTAGAACGCAACCAGCAAATGCGGGCAAGCCTGCCACGGCGCGTTCTACGATTTCAAACGGAAAAATAGCCTCAGGCTTGCCGCCTCACCAGTAACGTAGCCAGCTGCAGCGTGGATAGTAAGCGGCGAGCCTGCGTCGTTGCCGGGGCCGCTCCTGAAACCTTCGTGCCAACAGAAGCGAGCCGCCCGGTTACGTCTCATAAAACTCCAGCGGCAGACCGTCGGGGTCCTGAATAAAGGTGAAGCGCCGGCCGGTAAACTCATCTATGCGCACGGGCTCGGCTACTACGCCGTGGGACGCCAAGTGCTGCACGGTAGCTTCTATATCCGCTACGGCAAAGGCCAGATGCCGTAAGCCGGCCGCTTCGGGGTGGGAAAGGCGCGCCGGCGTTTCAGGAAAGGAAAACAGCTCGATGATGTACTGGCTGCCCAAAGCCAGATCCAGCTTCCAGGATTCCCGCTCAGCCCGGTATACTTCCCGCAAGACGCGCAAGCCAAGCACCTCGGTGTAGAAGTGTTTGGACCGACCATAATCAGAGCCGATAATGGCAATGTGGTGAACGTGGAGCAATGGCACCATAAGCAAATAAGTGCAGGCTAGGAAAGCGGGAAATTACGCTATCCGCGGGTCGTCACAGGCAGGAATCCAGGTTTCGTGCTGGCATACGGCGCACTGGGCAAGGCTGCCTTTGGCTAGTTCCTGCACGTGTCCGCACTGGCAGCAGGCATGCTTGCCGGCTTCCTCGGCGCGGCGACGTACCTGCTGCAGCCGCTCCGGCCAGATAGACAAGCCGGGGCGCACATCATCGTCGGCAAAGTAAAAAACGCTGACGTTGCCGGTGGCTTCAATATAAGCCCGGCGCACTTGCCCCAGGTGCTCTACCTGGAGCTGGCGTAGCTCCCCGAAAAGCTCTTTCTGCGTCAGGTTCTGCTTCTGGAAGTTTGGAAGGTTGATTTCGCCGTTTTCTACCAGCAGCACCGGGGCGCCCTCCAGCCAGTCAGAAAAAGCGGGGAACTTCTCGGTAAGCCGGTTAAACAGCAAGTATAGGGCTGAAACCACGCCGAAGACCACGACCGTATGCAGCAGCGGCGTGTCGTGGTAAAGCATGGCGTCCCCCGCGGCCGAGCCCAGCGCCAGGATAATGCTTAGCTCAAAAATGGAAAGCTGCCGCACGCCCCGGCGCCCCGTTACACGCAGGGCCGCCAGTATGAGTAGGTAGACAATCAGGCAGCGCAGCCCTACTTCCAGCAGAAACAGGGGAGGCGCTTCCTCGGAAAATAAGATGCGCTGCCAATCGAATGGGTGAACGGAAGGAGAGGCCATAAGCAGCAATAAGGCGGAAAGCGGGAATAGCGTAAAACTATGCTAACGTAGCAGGTAGGGTTACTGTTGAGTTACAGAAGGCTGCCGCGGCTGTGAAGCTTGGATGGCCGTACCTTTGCGCGGTCGATGCCACTGTACTTCAGCGGCCGGCCCCGTTTCCATTTTCTTATGCATTCACTTTGCTTTCAGTGGCGCGGCCTGCTCGCGGCGCTGCTTTGGTTGATGACCCTCCCGCAGCTTACTACCGCTCAGTCGACGGCGCGTGCGCGCACCTTTATTTTCGAGTACCAAGCTACCGTTCCCATTGCGCCAGCCAAAACCCGGCAGGTAGATCTATGGCTGCCCGTAGCGCACTCCGATGCCGCCCAAGATGTGCAGATCCTGCAGATTGACGCACCCGGCAAGCATAAAGCGACGGCAGGTCAGCATGGTAATCAGCTCTTACACTTGCGTCTGCGCCAGCCCAAAGCGCCCACCACGGTGCTGGTGCGCTACCAGGTGACACGCCGGGAACACCGGGCACCTCAGCCAGCCAAAGGCCGGATACCCATGCAAGACCCTGACTCGGCCCGCTGGCTGGCCCCCGACCGCCTCGTGCCCCTCGACGACCAGATCCGCCGCTGGGCCCGGGAAGTGGTAAGCGAGGCCCGCGCCGAAACGCCCCTCGAGCAGGCCCGGGCTGTCTACAACCATGTGGTGGCCACCGTCAAGTACGACAAAACCGGCCAGGGCTGGGGCCGCGGCGACATTTACTACGCCTGCGACGCCCGTCACGGCAACTGCACCGATTTTCATGCCCTGTTTATCGGCTACTGCCGTGCCCTGGGTATTCCAGCCCGCTTCAGCATCGGCTTTCCGCTTCCGCCAGAGCGCGGCACGGGTGAGGTAAAAGGCTACCACTGCTGGGCGGAGTTCTACACTCCCCAAACCGGCTGGGTGCCTATCGATGCCTCCGAAGCCGCCAAGAACCCGGACCGCCGGGAGTACTACTTCGGGGCGCACGATGAAAACCGCGTGGAATTCACCCGCGGCCGCGACCTTACCCTCGAACCCGCTCAGCAGGCTCTGCCGCTTAACTATTTCATCTATCCCTACGCCGAAGCCGATGGCAAGCCGCTAGAGGGCGTGCAGCATTCCTTCCGCTATCAGGATGTGCTGGCCGATGAGCTATAATGAGCCTAGCTAGCAGCAGAAAAAGCCCGTCATGCCAAGCAAAAAGCAAAGCATGACGGGCTTTTTTCGCCTTCGTTATTTACTCGCCGGCTTGATTAAGGGTCCGTACGTCTTCGGCAGTCAATGTCAAATCGGTGGCGCGGAGCAGCTCCGTAACCTGCTCAGGGCTGGTGGCGCTGGCAATGGGAGCCGTAAGGCCAGGCTGGGCCATAATCCAAGCCAAAGCTACCTGGGCGGGAGTGGCCTGCAGGCGGTCTGCTACCTCATCCAGAGCCTTGAGGATACGCAGGCCTTTTTCGTTCAGGTACTTCTGGCCAACGCCGCCCCCGCGCGGACTTTTCTGCAAATCGGCTTCGGAGCGGTACTTGCCGGTAAGGAAGCCGGCCGCCAGCCCGTAGTAGGGAATGATGCCGATGTGCTGCTCCTGCAGCAAAGGCAGCAGGTCCCGCTCAAACTCGGCGCGGTCGTAGAGGTTGTAAAGCGGCTGCAGGCTCTCGTAGTGCGGGAAACCGTGCTGCTTGCTGGCTTCGAGGGATTCGCGCAGACGGGCGGCCGAGAAGTTAGAAGCGCCAATAGCGCGCACCTTACCTTCTTTCACCAACTGGGCGTACGCTTCCAGGGTTTCTTCCACTGGCGTGGTCGGGTCGTCGCGGTGCGACTGGTACAGGTCGATGTAGTCGGTTTGTAGGCGCTTGAGGGAGCCTTCCACGGCACGCAGGATGTAGTCCTTCTTTAGGCCCTTGTTTTCGGGGTTTACTTCCCAGCCTACTTTGGTCGCAATGACCACGTCGTCGCGGCGGCCGCGCTGTTTCAGCCACTTGCCAATGATGGTTTCGGATTCCCCGCCCACGTGGCCGGGTACCCACACCGAGTAGCCATCGGCGGTATCGATGGCGTTGCCGCCCCCCGCTACAAAAGTGTCAAGAATACGGAAGGAGGTGGCTTCATCGGCCGTCCAGCCGAAGACGTTGCCGCCCAGCATGAGCGGGGTAATATGCAGGCCCGAGCGGCCCAGTTCGCGGTGTTGCATGGTTTCTACAGCAGATAGGTTGCGTAATCTGTCCTAAACTGCCAGAAGAAGCATAAGGTTATTGCTACTGACAAAGGGGAAAGCAAAAGAAAGCCTACGTACTATGCTTAGGCTTATCAAACAAGCAGGCCCTGAAATAGCTATTCCAGGGCCTGCTTGTAGAGGTTGTAGGAGAAGACTTACGCTGCCCGCAATTGCTTCAGCGGAGAGCTTTCGAACTTGCTGCGGGCATATTCCTCGTCGATGATGAGCTCCTGTGCGCCTTCTTCGGAGGGCATGTCAAACATGGCGTCCGTCATGATGCTTTCGCAGATGCTGCGCAAGCCGCGGGCACCCAGGCGGTACTCGTCGGCTTTCACCACAATGTACTCCAAGGCACCCTCCGAGAAGGACAGCCGAATGTCTTCCATCTCAAACAGGCGCTGATACTGCTTTACAATCGAGTTCTTGGGCTCGGTGAGAATCTTGCGCAGGGTAGCGTGGTCGAGCGGGTTGAGGTGGGTGAGTACCGGCAGACGGCCGATGAGCTCGGGGATAAGGCCGAACTGCTTCAGGTCCATGGCCGTCACGTAGCGCAGGAAGTTCTGCGTGTCAATCTTTTCTTCCAGCTGGGTCTTGGCAAAACCCATGGGCTTGGTGTTGAGCCGGCTCTTGATGATGCGCTCAATGCCTACGAACGCGCCACCGCAGATAAAGAGGATGTTTTCGGTGTTTACCGTAATCATCTTCTGCTCGGGGTGCTTGCGGCCACCGTGCGGGGGCACGTTCACAGTAGTGCCTTCCAGCAGCTTCAGCATGGCCTGCTGCACGCCTTCGCCGCTCACATCGCGCGTGATGCTGGGGTTGTCGCTTTTGCGGGCAATCTTGTCGATTTCGTCGATGTAGACGATGCCACGCTCAGCCGCTTCCACGTTATAGTCGGCGGCTTGTAGCAGGCGCGTGAGGATGCTTTCCACGTCTTCGCCCACGTAGCCGGCCTCCGTGAGTACGGTGGCATCAGCAATGCAGAAAGGCACTTGCAGGATGTTGGCCAGCATGCGCGTGAGGAAGGTTTTGCCCGTGCCGGTTTCGCCCACCATGATGATGTTCGACTTCTCAATCACCACATCGTCCTTCTGCGGTTTCTGCATCAGGCGCTTGTAGTGGTTGTACACGGCCACCGACATCACCTTCTTGGCTTCGTCCTGGCCCACCACGTACTGATCGAGGTACTCCTTCATCTCGCGAGGCTTCACGAGGTTGAACTTGGGGGTCTTCGAACTCGAGCGAATCTTGTTTTCCTCGTTGAGGATTTGCTGGGCCTGGCCCACGCACCGCTCGCAGATGTGGGCATTGATGCCCGAAATCATCACGGTAACGTCTTTTTTGCTCTTGCCGCAGAAGGAGCACGTAATATCTGCCATGGATAGAAGACTCTCGAAAAAGGGGAGGGGTTGCCAGGCAATAGCCCGGCAGCTCGCAAAGGTACGAAAAGGCCAACGCCCCGCGCACGGGAAAAAGTGCCAATGGCGGAGGTTCCTACTTTAACACGGGAAAGCCCACTACTGATTTTCAGATCAATAGCGGGCTTTTTCGCAGGTGCCAGATGATATTCTTGTCATTCCGAGCGAAGGCGGGGAATCTCGCTGAAGTGGTAACTTAAATTACCACACAACATCAGCACGCAAGATTCCTCGACTGTGCTCGGAATGACGTTCTACTGGAAAAGAAAAGTAGCTTAGGCGGTTTTCTTTTCGAGCACTTCGTCAATCAGGCCATACTCTTTGGCCTCATCGGCGCGCATCCAGTAGTCACGCTCCGAGTTGTCGTGGATTTCCTGGTACGACTTGCCGCTGTGCTTGGCCAGAATGTCATATAGCTCCTTTTTCAGCTTCAGAATCTCACGGGCCGTGATTTCAATGTCTGTCGACTGGCCTTGAGCCCCGCCCGAAGGCTGGTGAATCATGACGCGGGCGTGGGGCAGAGCAGAGCGCTTGTCTTTGGCGCCGCCAGCCAGCAGTACTGCGCCCATGGAGGCAGCTAGGCCGGTGCAGATAGTCGCCACATCGGGGTTCACGTACTGCATGGTGTCGTAAATACCGAGACCGGCATATACCGAACCACCGGGCGAGTTGATGTAGAGCAGAATGTCCTTCTTGGCATCAGCCGACTCCAGGAACAGCAGCTGGGCCGTAATGATGTTGGCAATATAGTCGTCGACGGCCGTACCCAGGAACACGATGCGGTCCATAATCAGGCGCGAAAACACGTCAATTTCGGCAAAGCGCGTGGGGCGCTCCTCAATCACGGAACGCGTCATGCCCGTGGGCAGCATCATCCCGGAGCGCACCTGGCCTTCCACGTGCTGCAGGTATTGATCAACGCCCAGGCCGCTCAGGCCCTGGCCTTTCACGGCAAACTTGCGGAACTCTTGTTTATTCAGCATGGAGGGAGAAAAATGTTAGAAGTTAGATCTGAGAACTTAGAAAGAAGAATACAGAACTGAGAATCAAAATGCCGAACAAGCTAGGTTCTCACCTCTATCTTCTCAGTTCTAAACACAAAAAAGCCCCAACGGCAAGTAAGGGCTTTTTTGTTGGTTTGGAAACCGGGCAAGCTAGCGGTTAACTGGCTGCCTGATTGCGGAAGTCCTCGGCCGAAATCGGAGTATCGTTAACAACAATTTTGCCGCGCAGGTTTTCGAGTACTTTCTCTGCCAGAATGGCTTCATACTCCTGGATGTAGTTCTTGCCGTTCTCCTGCTTGAGGTAGTTGTCGGCAAAGCCGCGCACCGATTCGCGCATCTCTTCGCTTACCTCAGGCAGGTTAAACTGGCCCATGATCTTCTCAATGGTGCGGTCCACGATTTCATCGTTCGACACCTTTAAGCCTTGCTCCTCAACTACTTTATTGCGGATCATCGACCACTTCAGCTCCTTTACATAGTCGTCGTAGTGCTCTTCTACCTGCTCAGCGGTCAGCTTGCCTTCGTTGGCGCGCACCAGCCACTTCTTGAAGAACTCCGTCGGCACTTTGATTTCGGTGGCGTCTACCACTTTGTCAATGATCTGCCGATTAATCAGGTTGTCAGCCTCGCGGTCGTAGTTGTCCTGTACCGTCGAGCGGATTTTAGCGTCAAACTCTTCCTTCGACGATACGGCATCTTTGCCAAACACCTTGTCGAACAGTTCTTGGTTGTGCTCGGCGTGGGCGGTGCGGGTAATTTTCTCCACGGCCAGCGTGTAGTCGCCGCTTACTTTGGCGGCTTCGTCCTTGCTCAGGCCCGAGAAGTTGGCAATGGCCGAAGCGTCGCCATCAAACGCCTTGCTCAGGTCGAAGGTCAGCGTGTCGTTGGCTTTCACGCCCACAAACTGCTCGGCGCCATTCTTTACTTTGTTGGTGGGTAGCAGCACGGTGCGGCCTTCGCCTTCCTCGTCGGCCTTCTTCAGCTTGCCAAACAGGTAGTCGCCCGCTTCGGAGGTTTCGGGGTTGGTGGTTTCGCCAAACTGGCGGCCAATCTGCTCGTAGGTTTCGTTCAGCGTGTTTTCGTCGAGCTCTACCTGGTGGCGGTCCACGGAAATAGCCTGGTCGGCGGGCAGTTCGAAGTCGGGCAGCAGGCCCAGCTCAAACTGGAATTCGTAGTCTTTCTGGGTATCAAAGTTTACATCGGAAGGCACGGGCAGCGGCTCGCCCAGGATCTTCACGTTGTTTTCCTTGATGTAGCCATCCACGGCTTTGCTGAGCAGGGCGTTGATTTCATCAACCAGAATGCCTTTGCCGTACATCTTGCGCACCAGGGTGGTGGGCACTTTGCCCGGGCGGAACCCTTTGATCTGCGCTTTCTTGCTATATTCCTTCAGCTTGCTTTCTACGGCCGGGCTGTAGTCGGCTTCGGCCAGCTTTACTGTCAGGATGGCACTCAGCTGGTCGTCGTTTTTGTCGAGGGTAATATCCAAAACGGGTCGTCGGTTAGGAAGTAAAGAAAAGGTAGCGTTGGGGCTGCCAGCCAAAAGGCGCCCGAACACTTACGTGGCGGACGCCCGGGAAAAATAAACCCCCAACCGTTGGGTTGAGGGCGAAAGGGAACGGTTCGGGTACTACAGCTTAAACCAATATGTGCGGATGGAGGGACTCGAACCCACACGCCTTGCGGCACCAGATCCTAAGTCTGGCACGTCTACCAATTTCGCCACATCCGCCTGAAGGCCGTTTGCCTCGGGGGCGCAAAGCTACAAAAGGCAATGAGATTTTCAAATTGCTGAGCAAAAACCGCCTGAAAGATGTTAGCTGGTCGTCGACGGCGTGGAGTAAGGAAGGTTTCGGGCCATTGAACGGGCGTATTCGGCGGTTAGCGGCGAATCGGGGGCTTTCTGTCGGGCGGCACCGCAAACCCAGCGCCGGCTTCGTACTTTCGTAGTATCCGTACTTTTCCAGCCTCTGGTAGGCTGGCGCACCCATGGCAACTCACATCGACCCCGAGGTAGAACGCAACGAAATCCTGCGCCACTACCGCCGTCTGCTCCGCACCGCTAAGCCCTTCCTGCAGGGCAACGATGCCAAGCTCATCAAAAAAGCCTTCAACACGTCGTTGGAGGCCCACAAGGAGATGCGCCGTAAGTCGGGCGAGCCGTACATTCTGCACCCGCTAGCGGTGGCTCAGATTGTGGTGGAGGAAATCGGCTTGGGTACCACGGGCATTGTGGCCGCACTGCTGCACGATGTGGTGGAGGACACGCCCTGGGAGGTGGCCGACGTAGAGCGCGAGTTCGGCCAGAAGGTGGCCCGCATCGTGGATGGGCTTACCAAGATTTCGGGCGTTTTTGAGTACGGCACCTCCGAGCAGGCCGAGAACTTCCGCAAAATGCTGTTCACGCTCTCCGAGGATGTGCGCGTGATTCTCATCAAGCTGGCCGACCGCCTGCACAACATGCGCACGCTCGACTCGATGCCGCGCCACAAGCAGCTCAAGATTGCCTCGGAAACCATTTACCTCTACGCTCCGCTGGCGCACCGCTTGGGCCTCTACGCCATTAAGAGCGAGCTGGAAGATCTTTATCTGAAGTATACCGACACCGAGATATATAAGGAGTTGGTGAACAAGGTTCGCCAGAGCCGTAGCGCCCGCAACCGCTTTATCAAGGAGTTCGTCACGCCTATCGACGAAGAGCTGCAGGTGCAGGGCTTTGACTACGAAATCAAGGGCCGCCCCAAAAGCATCTATTCAATCCTGAAGAAGATGCGCAAGCAGAATATCACCTTTGAGGAGGTGTACGACCTGTTTGCAATTCGTATCATTCTGGATGTGCCCTACGAACAGGAGAAGGCAGCCTGCTGGCAGGTGTACTCTATCGTTACAGACTTCTACCAGCCCAATCCCGACCGCCTGCGCGACTGGGTAAGCACGCCTAAAGCCAATGGCTACGAAAGTTTGCACACCACCGTGATGTCGCGGGCCGGACAATGGGTGGAAGTGCAGATCCGGTCCCGCCGCATGGACGACATTGCCGAGAAAGGCTACGCGGCGCACTGGAAATACAAGGACTCGGGAACCAGCCCCGCGGAGTCCAGCCTCGAAGCCTGGATCAATAAAGTGCGCGAGATGCTCGAAACCAATAACTCCAGTGCCCTGGAGTTTATGGATGAGTTCCGCCAGAACTTATTCGTGAAGGAAGTATATGCCTTCACCCCCAAAGGCAAGCTGGTCATACTACCGGATAAGTCGACGGCCCTGGATTTCGCCTTCGAAATTCACTCCCAGATTGGCCTACAGTGCCTCGGCGCCAAGGTAAACCAGAAGCTGGAGCCGCTCAGCTACCAGCTCCGCAATGGCGACCAGGTGGAAATCCTGACCTCGCAGAAGCAGCGGCCTACCGAGGAATGGCTCAACTACGTCATCACGTCCAAAGCCCGAGGCCGCATCCGCGAGTATCTGCGCGACGACAAGCGCACAAAAGCCGAAGATGGCCGCTACCTGGTGGAGAAAAGGCTTGAGCTCCTGGGAGTAGAGTTTTCGCCCGACAATGTAAACCGGCTGCTGGCGCACTTTAATGTGTACAACCCCCAGGATTTCTATTACCGGCTAGCTATTGGGCAGATTGACGGCCGCGAAATCAAGGAAAGTATCTTCGACCCGGCCAACGAGCCGCCGAAAATGCCCTCCATGCTCGAGCCCAAAGCTTTCGACCATGAAGTGCAAAAAATCCGGGGGGTGAATGCCAACATGCTGGTGATAGGGGAGCAGACCGAGAAGTTCGACTACACCATTGCGCCGTGTTGTAACCCCATTCCCGGCGACGATGTATTCGGTTTCGAAACCGAAAACGGCATTGTCATTCACCGCACTTCCTGCCCGAAAGGCGTAGATCTGATGTCGAACTACGGCAACCGCATTGTGCGGGCCAAGTGGACGGATCAGTTGGAGCTAGCTTTCCTGGCCGGCCTGCGCATTAAAGGTTCGGATAGAGTAGGGCTGGTAAATGACGTGACCCGCATCATTTCCAACGCTCTCAAGGTGAACATGCGCTCTATCACCATTGATTCAAACGACGGTATGTTCGAAGGTCAGATCATGGTGTTCGTCAACGACACCGACCACCTGAACAAACTAATTCAGCGCCTATCGAAGGTAAACGGCGTTCTGCAGGTGGAACGATTCGCCTCGTAGCACAAAAAAGTATATAGCGCACAAAGTGGTACACATGTACGTGGTAGACTTGCTTTGCTGAATTGCCAAAACCTGTACAAGCAGATAAGCCATTGGGTACCTACCTTTGTTACTCCTTATATCCTATGTTCGCATTGCCCTTTACCTTGGGTTGCTGAGAAGGAAGAAGGCGGAGTAAGATTCTTCCTTATATCAGGCGTTCGAGCCTGCCTAATATGACAATCCCCGCCTTCTTCTAGGGT
>NZ_VTHL01000032.1:0-40564 GCF_008271285.1 Hymenobacter lutimineralis
GCCCCCACCCGTACCCGGACGACCCAAAGTGTGCGGTTCGACCAATTTCCATTCCCGTTCGCTTAATTCATGGCGGCGTAGCATGCCGCTAAGCTACGACCACTGTCCACACTCCCTAGGGTAAACACTACTCGCGCTGCTTTATCCAGCAATTGTTTTTGGTTATCTGACAGGAATCTTTCTTTCAACCTGCGAGTGCTGATCATGATAAACGGCTGAAAAAATGCACATATAAATAGAAGCAAGGAGAGCCAATGAGCAGTTTTCATAGTGTCAAGGGCCTGTGCTGTTTGCTTTTGATCATTTTTTGAACGGCACTACCAATAGCTCGGCCCCTGACTGATCCGGCACGAATTATACCTTCCTACGCCGTCTTATGCGCCTCTACGTGCTGCGTCAGCCCCACGAAATCCTGCACGCTGAGCTGCTCAGCGCGCTTGTCGAAGATGGCGTCGGTGGTAGCTTCGGGCGGCATGCCAAAGGGCTTGAGGGCATTGCGCAGCGTTTTGCGGCGCGTCTGGAAAGCCTGCTTCACTACCCGGAAAAACAGCTTCTCGTCGCAGGCCAGGGACACCGTCTGGTTGCGGGTGAGGCGGATGACGGCCGACTGCACCTTGGGCGGGGGACTGAACACGTGCGGGGGCACCGTAAACAGGTACTCAATGTCGTAGAATGCCTGCAGTAGCACGCTCAGAATGCCGTAGGTTTTAGAGCCGGGGCCCTCGGCCAGGCGGTCGGCCACTTCCTTCTGAATCATGCCCACGCACTCGCGCACCTGCTGGCGGTGGGCCAGCACCTGGAAGTAAATTTGGGAGCTGATGTTGTAGGGAAAGTTGCCGATGATGCTCAGGGGCTGCCCGGCGTAGAGCTTGCCCAGGTCCATTTTCAGGAAATCCTGGGAGTAGATGCGGCCTTCCAGCGCCGGGTAGTGTTGCTGCAAGTACGCCACCGACTCGCGGTCAATTTCCACCACGGCGGTGCGGTACTCTTGGTGCTGGAGCAGCGTTTGAGTAAGCACGCCCATACCCGGCCCGATTTCCAGCACTTCCGTCACCCCATCGGGCAGGCGTAGGGCCTCCACAATGTTGCGGGCAATGTTGGGGTCGTTGAGAAAGTGCTGCCCGAGGTGCTTTTTGGCTTTAACGGAATCCATAGGGGAGAATGAAGAATGAGGCGTGAAGAATGAGAAATGAAAACAAGGGAACAGCCGTTGGCTTATTCCTCATTCTTCACGCCTTATTCTTCATTCCTAAAAGGCTTACCTTCGCTACCCCAAAGGTAGGGCCGGTGCTGCTCACTATGCGCGGCGGAGCCTTCCTTCCGGAGAATAAACGGTCTATTTTCCTTCTCATGCCGCTTCAATTAGCCTACGCCGCCGATTTTCCGTCCATTGCCGACACCGTTTTCATTCTCCCGGCCGGCACCAGGGAGCTTTCCGTTGAAACCGCCGCCGACCTGCCCGCCCCCGTGCGCCAGTACGTAGCCGAGCAGCTGGCCGCCGACGTAAAGCTGATTCGCATCAACCAGTATTCCCACCACCACTACTATGTGGTAGCCGAGGAAAAGAAAACAGCTGCTCTGAGCGCCGAAGCCCTGCGCAAAAGCGGCCACCAGCTGCACGCCCTCGTTAAGCAAGACAAGGTAAAAGAGCTGTTTGTGCAGGATCTGACGGAAACCGGGGCGCTGTACCTAGCCGAAGGGCTGGCCCTCAGCGCCTACCAGTTTACCGGCTACAAGACCGACGAAAAATCCAAGCAGGCTCCGCATTTGCAGCGCCTTACCCTGGTAGGTGCCAGCGTTACGGCAGAACAGGTACAGGAGCTGGAGGGTGTGCTGGCCGGCGTATACCTGGCCCGCGACCTAGTAAATGCTCCCCAAAACAAGCTCAACGCCACTCAGTTTGCCGAGCAGATGGAAGCGGCCGGCGCCGACGCAGGCTTTCACGTGGAAGTACTGGACCTGGTGCGGATTGAGGCCCTGCGCATGGGCGGCCTGCTGGCCGTCAACCAGGGCAGCCCCGAGCCGCCTACGTTCACCATCATGGAGTACAAGCCCGCCACAGCTACCAACCAGCAGCCCATTGTGCTGGTGGGCAAAGGTGTGGTCTACGACACCGGCGGCCTGAGCCTCAAGCCCACGGCCGGCGGCATGGACACGATGAAGTGCGATATGGCCGGCGGTGCAGCCGTGGTGGGCACTCTGTATGCTCTGGCCAAAAATCAGGTTCCCCTTCACGTTATTGGCCTCGTGCCGGCCACTGACAACCGCCCCGGCGGCATGGCCTTCGCCCCGGGCGACGTCATCACCATGTACAGCGGCCTCACGGTAGAAGTACTGAACACCGACGCCGAAGGCCGCCTGCTGCTGGCCGATGCGCTGGCCTTCGCCAAGAAGTACAACCCCGAATTGGTGCTGGATTTTGCCACGCTTACCGGTTCGGCGGCCCGCGCCATCGGCAAGGAAGGCATCGTGTGCATGGGCACGGCCGATGAGGAAACGTTGAGCGCCCTCAAGCAGGCCGGCCACCGCACCCACGAGCGGCTGGTGGAATTTCCGCTCTGGGACGAGTACGCCGACCACATCAAGAGCGACCTGGCCGATATCAACAACCTGGGCAAGGCCGAAGCCGGGGCCATTTCGGCCGGCAAGTTTCTGGAGCGCTTCACCGAGGGCTACCCCTGGGTACACTTCGACATTGCAGCGCCGGCGTTTCTGGCCGCCCCCGACTCCTACCGCGGCAAAGGCGGCACCGGCACGGCTGTGCGTCTCACCTACGAATTTCTGAAAAGCAAAGTGTAGCCTGGGCCTAAGCCTTCTACCCTTGCTGGCAGGGACTATATGCCCTGCTTATCCTCTAATTAGTACAGTTACAGAATGCTTCCACGCATTGGTATTTCCGTCGGCGACCTGGCCGGCATCGGGCCCGAAATCATCTACAAAACGTTTCTGGATGCGCGGCTGCTGAAGTTCTGCACGCCCGTGGTGTATGGCACCGCTACCGCGCTGTTCGACGACTTCCCCGTAGCCCAGGGAGCCGAGCCGCTGACGTTCCGGCAAGTGCGCGCGGCCCAGGATATTGCTCTGGGCAAACACAACGCCGTGACCTGCTGGGAAGATGACTTCGCCCTCACCCCCGGCCAGCCCTCCGAAGCCAGTGGCCGCGCCGCCCGCCAGAGCCTGCTCGCCGCCGCCCGCGACCTGAAAGCCGGCCTACTCGATGCCATGGTAACAGCCCCCATCAGCAAGGAGAATACCCAGGCCGATGACTTCCGCTACCCCGGCCACACGGAGTTTTTGACCAGCTTTTTCGAAGCCCGCGAAAGCCTGATGCTGCTCGTGAGCGAAGATCTGCGCGTGGCTACGGCCACCGGCCACATCCCCCTAAAAGATGTTTCGGCCCGCGTTACCCCAGCCCTGCTCACCACCAAACTGCGGATTTTGCTGCACTCCCTCCAGCACGACTTCGGCATTCTGAAACCCCGCGTAGCGGTGCTGGGGCTGAACCCCCATGCGGGCGAAAACGGCCTTCTAGGTACAGAGGAAGCCGATACCGTGACCCCGGTGCTGCGCCAGCTCCAGGACGAAGGCCACCTCGTGTATGGCCCCTACCCAGCCGACGGCTACTTTGGCACCGGGCAGTTCCGACAGTTCGATGCCACCCTTTCCCTCTACCACGACCAGGGACTGATTCCTTTTAAAACCTTAGCCTTCGAGCGGGGCGTAAATTTCACGGCGGGCTTATCGGCTATCCGCACTTCTCCCGACCACGGTACGGCTTATGGCTTGGCCGGCCAATACAAAGCCGACGAAACTTCGTTCCGGGAGGCCTTATACCTGGCTTGCGACTTAGTACGCCGGCGGAAAGAGCAACTGCAAACGAAGTAGTACCGGGCCTTTTGGCTATTGATCTACGGGGCACTGAAAGGAGCATTGTCAAGCGACAAAGCCTCTTTTAGCGCTCCGTAGGCCGTTTATTTGGGTTGAAAGCACAACTGAACCCCACTTACCAGGGTGAAATATTCTTTCCAAAAGTGAAATTTTCTTTGCTGATTCAGAACTATGCCGTAGCTTTGTGGCCTCTTCCCTGCTTTCTGCTTTTTCACTGCTTCCATGACGCTTCAAACCCCCGCTGATTACCGCACGGCCCTGCGGCGCCTTGATGCGCTGGTGGCAGCTGGGGTGGAGGGCAATGCGGCGCTGGAAGTAGAGTTTCGGGAGCTGATTGTGGCCCTCGACACCTACGAAAGCAAGCTGGGGCTGCTGCCCATTCCCAACCTGCCCACTTCCCTGGCTGAAATGATCGAGCTGAAGCGCCAACAAATGCGCCTCAAGCAAAAGGAGCTGGCCCAACTTCTCGAAGTACCTGCGGGCCGCCTCTCCCAGATCCTGAGCGGTAAACGGCGCGTTACCCTCGACTTGGCCAAGCGCCTGTACGAGCGGCTGGGCATCCCGTCAGACTTCATTCTCAAGAACGCCTGACTTGATTCCCGTTATATAGCCTGCCTTTTCATCCCGGCAAAATCTTCCTACTTTTGCCCCCTGCTATTTACTTGACTCGTGAAAAAAGACGCTCAATTTGACTTGGCCATTGCCAAACTAGCCGACAAAACGCACCATTTCGCGTTTGAGCTGGACCGTGCGTTCTTCGAGCAGTTCGACCAGCAGCTAATTCCCGACGGCAACCTGCACGCCGACGTAACGCTCCACAAAACGGACCGGCTTCTGACGCTGGACTTCGCTATCAAGGGCACCGTACGCCTGATCTGCGACCGTAGCCTGGATGAGTACGATCAGCCCCTGGATATTCAGGAGCAGCTACTGGTGCGCTACGGCGACCGGGAGGTGGAACTGGATGATAACGTCCTGCAAATTACCCAGGACACCCAGACGCTACCCATCGCCCAGCACCTGTTCGATTACATCGGGCTGGCCCTGCCCATGAAGAAGCTGCACCCCCGCTTCCAGAATGAGCCCGATGAGAACCCCGAAGCTGAAACCAAGCTCATCTTCACCACCCGCCAAGAGGGCGACGATGAGGATGACGACAACGACGGCATTGACCCGCGCTGGAACGCGCTGAAAAACCTGAATTAGACTGTGTTCAGCTAATTCTTCATTCTTTACTTCATCTTTTCTAATTTCTTTTCAACATGGCACATCCTAAACGCCGGACCTCCAGCGCAGTTCGCAGAAAGCGTCGTACCCACTATAAACTGACTCCGAAGCCAGTTTCCATTTGCCAGAACACGGGTGAGTTGCACCTGCGTCACAAAGCCTACGTAGTTGACGGCGACCTGTACCTGAACGGTAAAGTAGCCATCAAGGACTACGCGCCCGTAGCCACGGCCGCCGCGGCCGATACGGACGAAGAATAGCCTCCGCCCTCCCTGACCTTCCCTCTCCCCTCTGTTCCTCGGTATGAGGCGGCGGCGCCTCTTGTTGCCCCTGGCGGGCGGCAAGAGGTGCCCGGGGGTACTCTCCAAGACATCTTGAACGTTCGTACATGAAGATAGCCCTGGACGCTATGGGGGGCGACTTTGCCCCCCAGGCTGCGGTCGATGGCGCGGTACTGGCGGCTAAGGCCCTGGCCGGCAAAGCCCAGATAGTGCTGATTGGTCAGGAAGACGCTGTGCAGCCCTTGCTGGCACAACACGGTGCAGCCGCGGCTGACCTCCAATTCGTTTCTGCTTCGCAGATCATCGAAATGGGTGAACACCCGGCCAAAGCCTATCAACAGAAACAGGATTCCAGCATTGCCGTGGGCTACCGTATGCTCCACGCGGGCGAGGTAGAAGCCTTTTGCTCGGCGGGCAATACTGGCGCTATGCTGGTAGGCGCCATGTTCAGCGTGAAAGCCGTACCCGGCGTGCTGCGGCCGGCCATTGCGAACTTCGTTCCCAAATTGCACGGCAGCTTTGGCATCATGCTCGACGTGGGCGCCAATGCGGAGTGCAAGCCCGAAATGCTGGAGCAATTTGGAGAGTTGGGCTCTTTATATGCCCAGTATGTGCTGGGCATCGAGCAGCCTAAAGTGGGCCTCATGAACCTCGGCGAAGAGGAAGGCAAAGGCACCACGCTTTTGCAGGCAGCACACAACCTGCTGAAAGTGAATCCCCATATTCACTTTATTGGCAATATCGAGGGGCGCGACCTGTTCAATGACCGGGCCGACGTTATCGTCTGTGACGGCTACACCGGCAATGTGTTGCTGAAAATGGCTGAGTCGATTTACGACATCATGGCCGAAAAAAAACTGCACGACCCCTTCTTCGACAAGTTCAACTACGAAGCAGTGGGCGGCTCCCCCATTCTGGGCATCAACGACAACGCCATCATCGGGCACGGAGTGAGCACGCCTGCAGCCATCTGCAACATGCTCATGCAAGGCTACCAAATGGCGCACTCTGGTATTTCCGACCAGATAAAATCCACCTTCAAGTCCTAGCGACTAAGTCCGGCCCCGGCCGGACTTTTTCTTAGCCGCGCTTTTTCGTTTTCTCGTTTTCGATGAAAGTTACCGCTGCCATTACCGGAGTGGGTGCCTATGTACCCGATTACGTACTAACCAACCAGGAGCTCGAAACTCTGGTGGATACCACCGATGAGTGGATTACCACCCGCACCGGTATTAAAGAGCGCCGTATTCTGAAGGGCGAAGACCAGGGCACGTCCGTGATGGGCATCAAGGCCGTGGAGCAGCTGCTGGCCAAAACGGGTACCCGGGCCGAGGACATCGACCTGCTGATTTGCGCCACCACCACGCCCGACATGGTGTTTCCGGCCACGGCCAACCTCATTACGGCCGGCGTAGGCGCTACCAAAGCCTTTGGCTTCGACATGCAGGCGGCCTGCTCAGGCTTCCTGTTCGCCCTCACCACCGGCGCGCAGTTTATTCAAACCGGCAACTACAAAAAAGTAGTGGTAGTAGGCGCTGATAAGATGTCGTCCATTGTGGATTACACCGACCGCGCCAACTGCATTATCTTCGGGGATGGCGCGGCGGCCGTGCTGCTGGAGCCTAACACCGAGGGCTACGGCCTGCTCGACCAGCAGCTGCACTCTGATGGCAACGGCGCCCGCTACCTGCACCAGAAAGCCGGTGGTAGCCGCCGCCCGCCAACGGCCGAAACGGTAGCCAACCGCGAGCATTATATCTACCAGGAAGGCTCCACGGTGTTCAAGTTTGCCGTAACCAACATGGCCGACACAGCTGCTCTGGTGGCAGAGCGCAACCACCTCACGGCCGACGATATAGCTTGGCTGGTTCCCCACCAGGCCAACAAGCGCATCATCGACGCCACGGCCAACCGCGTGGGCATCGGGCCGGAAAAAGTGATGCTCAACATCCACCGGTTCGGCAATACCACCAATGGTACCATTCCGCTGTGCCTAGCCGATTACGAAAGCCAGCTTAAGAAAGGCGACGACTTGATTTTCGCTGCTTTCGGCGGCGGCTTCACCTGGGGGGCGCTCTACGTGAAGTGGGCATACGACGGTGCGCCCGTTGCAACCGGCATCTAAACCGGTTTAGGCGGCACGCACGCGGAAAACCTCTATACTTGCGGCTGCAAGTAAGAGTGAAGCAGTAATGAGGAAGGCTGACGCTTTACCTGGACCTTGGTTTTTTGCCTGTTCCAGCTCATTCTTCATTACTAATTCTTAATTACTAATTCCAATCTCCCACCCCATGGCCACTACTGCCGACTTTCGCAATGGGCTCGTGTTGAACTACAACAACGAGCTGCACGTCATCACCGAATTCCAGCACGTGAAGCCCGGCAAAGGCCCGGCCTTCGTGCGTACCAAGCTCCGCAACATCAAAACCGGCCGCGTGATTGACAACACGTTCAATGCCGGGGTGAAAGTGGAAACCGCCCGCGTGGAGCAGCGCCCCCACCAGTACCTCTATAAAGATGAGTACGGCTTTACGTTCATGGACAATGAAAGCTTTGAGCAGGTAGTGCTGCCGGAGGCCATGGTGCCATTTGCCGACCTCATGAAAGAGGGCCAGGTGGTCACCATCCTGTTCCACGCCGAAACCGAGCAGCCCCTCACGGCCGAGCTGCCCACCACGGTGGAGCTGGTGGTAACGTACACCGAGCCGGGCCTGCGTGGCGACACCGCCACCAACACGCTAAAGCCCGCCACCGTGGAAACGGGTGCCCGCATTCAGGTGCCGCTGTTTATTGATACTGACACCAAAATTCGCATCAAGACCAGCGACTACTCCTATGTCGAAAGAGTCAAATAAGCAGCCCAATAAGCCCTCAGCCGCCGCCATGAAAGCCAAAGAACTGCAAGACCTGATTGACTTTATTGCCAAGTCGGGCCTGAACAAAGTAAACATTGAAACCGAGGAGTTTAAGATTTCGGTACAGCGTGAGCCCAGCACCAAGGTAGTGAGCAGCGGCGTAGCCATGGCTGCTCCGGCTCCGGCCCCGGCCGCTCCGGCCCCAGTAGCGGCTCCAGCTCCTGCCCCGGCTGCTCCCAGTGCCCCCGCCGCTCCCGCGGCCGAAGCCGCTGGTGGCAACTACGTGCCCCTGAAAGCGCCGATGATTGGCACCTTCTACCGCAGCAGCTCCCCGGATGCCCCGCTGTTTGTACAAGTGGGCGACTTGGTAGAGAAAGGCCAGGTTATCTGCATCATCGAGGCCATGAAGCTCTTCAACGAAATCGAAGCCGAGCACTCGGGCCGCATTGTGAAGGCCATGGTGGAAAACGCCTCCCCCGTGGAGTACGACCAGCCCCTGTTCCTCATCGAGCCGATGTAATTTCAGAACTGAGCAAGCAGAGCTTAGAACTTAGAATTGTGGAGTTGGCCGCGCGCCGTCTCTCGTCTAAGTTCTAAGCTCTCATTTCTCACATCTACCCTAGAGCTGTGTTCAAAAAAATACTGATTGCTAACCGGGGCGAAATTGCGCTGCGCATTATTCGCACCTGCAAGGAAATGGGCATTAAGACGGTGGCCGTGTACTCCACCGCCGACAAGGAAAGCCTGCACGTGCGCTTTGCCGATGAGGCCGTGTGCATTGGCCCACCCGCTTCTTCGCAGAGCTACCTGAGCATTCCCACCCTGATTGCGGCCGCCGAAATCACCAATGCCGATGCCATTCACCCGGGCTACGGCTTCCTGAGTGAAAACGCCGAATTCTCGCGCGTGTGCCAGGAAAACGGCATCAAGTTCATCGGGGCCTCGCCCGAGATGATCAACCAGATGGGCGACAAGGCCTCGGCCAAGGACACCATGAAGAAAGCCGGCGTGCCCTGCATTCCCGGCTCCGACGGCCTGCTCGACTCCGTGGAGCAGGGTAAGAAGGTGGCGGCCAAAATCAAGTACCCGGTTATTCTGAAGGCTACGGCCGGCGGTGGTGGACGCGGCATGCGCATCATCAACTCCGAGGACGAGTTTGAGAAGGCCTGGAACGACGCCCGCACCGAAGCCAAAGCCGCTTTCGGCAACGATGGCGTGTATCTGGAGAAGTTTGTGGTGGAACCCCGCCACATCGAGATTCAGATCTGCGGCGACCAGTACGGCCGCGTGTGTCACCTCTCGGAGCGCGACTGCAGCATTCAGCGCCGCCACCAGAAGCTGGTGGAAGAAGCGCCTTCGCCCTTCATGACGGACGACCTGCGCGAGAAGATGGGCAAGGCCGCCATTGCCGGCGCCTCGGCCATCAACTACGAAGGCGTAGGCACCATTGAGTTCCTGGTCGACAAAAACCGGGACTTCTATTTCATGGAGATGAACACCCGCATCCAGGTGGAGCATCCTGTGACGGAGGAAATCATCAACTACGACCTTATTAAGGAGCAGATAAAAGTAGCCGCGGGCATCCCGATTTCGGGCACCAGCTACTACCCCAAGATGCACGCCATGGAGTGCCGCATCAATGCCGAGGACCCCTCGAAGGATTTCCGCCCTTCGCCCGGCAAAATCACCACGCTGCACATTCCCGGCGGCCACGGGGTGCGCGTGGATACGCACGTGTACGCGGGCTACCAGATTCCGCCCAACTACGACTCCATGATTGCCAAGCTTATTACCGTGGCCCAGACGCGGGAGGAGTGCATCGTAAAAATGAAGCGCGCCCTGAGCGAGTTTGTAGTAGAGGGAGTGAAAACCACTATTCCCTTTCACCTCGCCCTCATGGACAATGCCGACTTCAAGGAAGGTAACTTTACCACCAAATTCCTGGAGTCTTCGTTTGATTTCTCGTTGCTGTAACGCTGAGAACGTGGTTATTTACCTGCAATGCCCGGCCAGCAAGCCGGGCATTGTTGTGTGGTAGCCGTTGCAATTATGCTGAGTGAGTGCCCACTTTTCCCTTTGCCTATGTGGTGGTTTTACGCGTTGCTTTCGGCTGTTTTCGCCGCTTTAACGGCCATTTTGGCTAAAGTCGGGGTAAAAAATGTAGACTCTAACCTGGCTACTGCCCTGCGCACCGTTGTTATTCTCGTGTTGGCCTGGGGCGTTGTCTGCTTTCGCGGTGGGCTGGCCCAGGTACAGCACTTATCACGCACCACGCTGTTGTTTCTTGGGTTATCGGGCCTGGCAACAGGCTTATCGTGGCTCTTTTATTTCAAGGCCCTGCAGCTTGGAACCGTGACGCAGGTGGCGCCAGTAGACAAACTCAGCGTAGCGCTGGCCATCCTCCTGGCGGTAGTTTTTCTGGGCGAAAAGCTGACCTGGCAGACTGGTTTGGGCGCCGGTTTCATCCTGCTTGGCACGCTGATTTTAGTCTGGCGTTAGGTCATCTTCTCAACCTCAACCAGACAATTGTACTAATTAATTATTAGCGAATACTTTTTAAAGGCGAAATTTCGCCATAAGCAAATTAACACAAACGTTTAAAATGCTGTAGTTCAACGTTTTGAGTGATTACTCACCCGTAGAATGCAGGCTAAAAATGCCAAAATTCTATTCCAATATTTCCTAGGATTATACCTAGTATTGCTAGCATAATCTCTCTTACAAAAACCCACCATTCATGAAAAAATTACTTGCGGCGGCCCTGCTAGGGCTGTCAGCTACGGGCACCCTTGTGTCCTCGTGCACGAAAGATCAGGTGCAGCCTGGCCGGACGCAGGCACCCATGACTGCCACTACTACCAAGAACGCCGTGGCGGTGAATGGCGTGATGATGCAGGCTTTTTACTGGGATGTGCCCATTAGTAACGCCCAAGGTACTTGGTGGCAGGTGCTGGGCTCCCGGGCCGCGGAACTGAAAGCAGCTGGCATTACGGCCCTCTGGCTACCCCCGGCGTACAAAGGTGGCAGCCAGGCCGATGTAGGCTACGGCGTGTACGACCGCTACGACCTAGGCGAATTCAATCAGAAAGGCACCGTGGCTACCCGCTATGGCACCATCGGCCAGCTGCAATCGGCTATTACTTCGCTGCACGGCCAAGGCATTCAGGTGTACGAGGACATGGTGATGAACCACCTGACCTGGGCCGATGCGCAGGAAAATGTGAACGGTAACCTGGTGTATACCAAGTTCAACTTCCCTGGCCGCGGCAACACCTACAGCTCCTACAAGTATACCTTCAACAACTTTACTGGCACGCAGCAGGCGCCCAACAATGGCTGGTACCAGTGGAAAAGCTGGGACTTCCAGCCCTACGCCAACAACGACGCCTACGATAACCTGCTGGGCTCGGAAATTCAGTACAACAATAACTCCGCCAACGCCACCGAAACCATCAACTGGGGTAACTGGATTACCACTAAGCTACAACTTGACGGCTACCGTCTGGACGCCACCAAGCACATCTATACGCCCTACGTAAACCAGTGGCTGGATGCTGTGAAGGGCACCAGTGGCCGCTTTGCCGTGTCGGAGGCTTGGTTCCGTAACCTGCAGGATCTGAAGAACTATGCCGCCGCTACGGGTGGGCGTACCAGCCTCTTCGATGTGCCCCTGCACTACACCTTCCAGGACATGAGCAATGGCAACGGAGCCTGGGATATGCGCGGCCTGCAGTTCGCCGGCTTCACCGAGTCGAACCCCACGCTGTCCGTGTCGTTCGTGGATAACCACGATACCGACCACCCCGGCGCCCTGTACTCGCCCGTGACCAACCTGAAGATGCTAGCCTACGCCTACATCCTGACCCGGGCCAACGGCTACCCCTGCGTGTTCTACAAAGACTACTACAACTACGGCCTGGGCAACCAGATCAAGACCCTCATCGGGATTCGCCAGGCCAACGCCTACGGCGCTGCCTTGGAGTACACCAGCGCCAACGACGCCGACGTATACGCTTACTCCCGCGCTGGCGACTCTTCGCACGCTGGTTTGCTGATGTTGCTCAACGACGGCGGCTCGGCCCGCACCAAAACCCTGACCACGCCCTTCAAGAACGCTACGCTGACCGACAAAACCGGCAACACCAGCGGCACTGTAACCACTGATGCCAACGGCACCGGCAACTTCCCGGTAAATGCCCGCAGCTACGCCGTATGGGTACCCGGTGGCACGCCTCCTCCCCCGCCACCACCCACGGGCACCACGGCCGTTTCATTTAACGTCAACTACAGCAACACCGTAACGGGTCAGGATGTATACGTAGTGGGCAGCACCGCCCAGTTGGGCAGCTGGAACACCGCCAACGCCATTAAGCTCAGCGGCGCCACTTGGCCTGTGTGGAAAGGCACCGTAAGCCTGACCAGCGGTGTGAGCGTGCAGTACAAGTACATCCGCAAGGATGGGGCCGGCAACGTGCTCTGGGAAGGCGGTTCCAACCGCACCTTCACGCCCTCGGGCACCAGCATGACGCGCACCGACACCTGGCAGTAATTGCCTTGACAGCCTAACAACAGGCCGCCTACCTCGTAGGCGGCCTGTTTTATTATCTGCCCCCCGTTGCTCCAAAGCTCAGCATCCGCTCCTTCCAAAGTTAGGAACGGTGCCCGCTTTCACGAGGCCACCCGTGGGCATATACCCCGGGGAAAGCGGCGGGTTGAGCAAGCAACTACCTACCGCAAGTCGGCCCGTTCCAGTTGTTTCTCTTCGACTGCCTAAGTAAATCCAATGCTTGACTTTAGGAGCTTGTATTCTATATTCAAACACTACTGTATTTGCTACTAATGTCCTCCTCCCCCGCTTCTCCCGAACTGCGCCCGCGCCCCTCCGGCTGGCACCAACTGAATACCGTGGCCGCCGCCGCAGGCCTCGGACTGGTGCTAGCCCCGTGGCTGTACGAAGCATCCGTAGCCTTGGGACTGATTGAGCCGCTGGCCGAGGTAAGCTCAAGTTGCGGGGATACCCCACCGCAATGGCTGGCCCTCCGCGTTGGACTGAGTTGGGGTTTGTTGACCGGCATCAGCCTGGCGCTGGCTCAGCAGTGGACGAAGCGGCGGTGGGCCGTGGGGGCCGTCTTGCTCGACGTGATTGTCCTGTACCTGAGCATGCAGCTGTTTGTCTATGGTAGCTCGAAAGTGTTTGCCACCCAGTTTCCACGCCTGTGGGCCAACCTCGATACGCCCCCGGCCGAGCTGACGCCCATGCGCGTGGCCTGGCAGTTTTTTGGCTATTCGCGGGCGTATCAGCAATTTCTGGGGTGGGGCGAGGTCCTGCCGGCAGTGCTGCTGTTGTTTCGTCGTACCCGCACCCTGGGTGCTTTTGTTGCCACGGTGGTGATGCTCAACGTGTTCGTCATCAACCTGTTTTTCGACGTGTGCGTGAAGATTGGCTCGGGCACGTACCTGGCCCTGGCGCTGCTGCTCCTGGCCCAGGATGCTGACCGGCTCTGGCAGTTCTTCATTTTGCACCGCCCGGCCGCCCCCCGCACCCTGCCTGCCACGGGGGCCCGCTTCGGGCCGCGGGGGCGCTGGGTATACTGGGGCCTGGGCACCCCGCTCACACTGGCTATGCTCTATGTCGTGGGGCAGGACACCATTGGCGTTCGGGCCTACGCCGCCGAGCAGGCCCAGGTGCTGCCCGTTACCGGCGTGTGGGAAACCGTGCAAGCCGAGCGGTGGACGGCGGGCCGCTGGCAGCCGGTTGCCGCCACCGACTCAGCCTGGCCGTCCCGCGCCTACTTTCAGGCGGCCAACGCCGTGCTACGCAACGCCTTCCGCCGCGACCGGTTCATAACGGAACCCGACTCGGCGCAGCCCCAATTGGTTCTGCAGCTCATTGCCCGCAGCGAAAACAACGAGTACGGTGCCCCCCGCCCCTGGCAGTACACGCTGGCCAAGCCGGACACGCTTCGTTTGCTGGGCCGCTGGCGGCAGGACTCCTTGCGCCTGTCCTTGAAGATGCGGCGGGACTTGATGAAGTAAAGGACTACCAACTTCAATCAGCGGCCAAGAATCCCGGACCGTAACGCACTACCCGGCCGGCGTTTGCTTAATCTAAGAGTTAACCGGCGGGCTGTTCGTCTCAATTTCCGTCACCAGCTCCCCGTACCACGCCTCGCCGTACTTGCGAATCAGGGGCTCCTTCAGGAACTGGTAGATGCGCACGCCCAAGTTGGCCCCGAATGAGCAGGCCGGGTTGCAGATGTTCCACCGGTCGTAGTTCAGGGCCTCGAAGTCCTCGTACTTGGTGATGCGGATGGGGTATAGGTGGCAACTGATGGGCTTTTTGAACGAGGTAGCCCCGGCCAGATAGGCTTCCTCGATGCCGCACTTGAGAATACCCCGCTCATCGTAGAGGGCGTAGGCGCACTCCCGGTCGTTGATGGTAGTAGTGCTGTAGTCGTCCTCCCAGTCTTTGATGTAGAGGCCTTGCTCTTCAATAGCGGCGCGGCCGGCCTCCGTCAAAAAGGGCTTAATGTTCTCGTACTCCTGCTCCAAAATGGCCAGCTCGGCGGTTTCCAGCGGCGCGCCCAGGTCGCCCTCCACGCAGCAGGCCCCTTTACAGGCCTCGAGGTTGCAGACAAAGAAGTTGTCCCGAACGTCGTCGGAAATGACGGTATTTTGAATGATAATCATGGCAGTGGGTTCCCGCAGAGGGCGCAGAAGGTTTCGCAGGGGGCGCAGAATGTTCTGCGTATTCGGCGAAACCTTCTGCGGGAAATCGGAAACACAAAGATAACCCCGTTTCGTCACGCGGTGGCAAAGCCGTACCTTTGCTAACAAGCCAACAAGCTTAGTTTCCGACTGACTTTCGCATGGGACTGGATTATCTTTCGTTATTGAACCCTTCGCAGGCGGCCGCCGTGATGCAAATCGACGGGCCCTGCATGATTATAGCCGGCGCGGGCTCGGGCAAAACCCGGGTGCTCACCTACCGCATTGCCAACCTGCTGGAGCAGGGCGTTGACCCGTTTCACATCCTGGCCCTCACCTTCACCAACAAGGCGGCCAAGGAAATGCGCGCCCGCATCGAGAAAGTGGTGGGCCCGAATGCTAAGAACTTGTGGATGGGCACCTTCCACAGCATCTTCGCCCGCATTCTACGCTCTGAGGCCGATAAAATCGGATACCCCCGCTCCTTCACCATCTACGACACCCAGGACAGTAAAACCCTCATCGGCCAGATTCTGAAGGAGCTGGAGCTGGACGACAAGATGTATAAGCCCAACATGGTGCTGAGCCGGATTTCCTCGGCCAAGAACAAGCTGATTTCGGTGCAGCAGTACCTGAATGACCCCGTCATCCGCCAGGACGACGAAGCCTCGATGCGGCCCAAGCTGGGCGTGATTTACCAGCAGTACGCCAACCGCTGCTTCAAGGCCGGGGCCATGGACTTCGACGACCTGCTCTACCAGACCAACGTCTTGTTCAAGGACCACCCCGATGTGCTGAACAAGTACCAGCACATTTTCCGGTACGTGATGGTGGACGAGTACCAGGACACCAACTACTCCCAGTACCTGATTGCCCGTAAGCTGGCCGCCAAGGACCGCAACATTTGCGTGGTGGGCGACGACGCCCAGAGCATCTACGCCTTCCGCGGGGCCGATATTCAGAACATTCTCAACTTTGAGAAGGACTACCCCGAGCTGCAGGTGTTCAAGCTGGAGCAGAACTACCGCTCCACCAAAACCATTGTGAAGGCGGCCAACTCCGTCATCAAAAACAACCAGGCCCAGCTGCGCAAAGACGTCTTCTCCGACAACGAGGAAGGCCCGCTGATTGAGGTGCTGAAAGCCGCTTCCGACAACGAGGAAGGCAAGCTGGTGGCCAACAGCATCTACGAGGACAAGATGAACCAGCACTTGTCCTACGACGACTTTGCCATCCTGTACCGCACCAATGCCCAGAGCCGGGCCATGGAGGAAGCCCTGCGCAAGCTCAACATCAAGTACAAGATTGTGGGCGGCCTGAGCTTTTACCAGCGCAAGGAAATCAAAGACTTGGTAGCCTACCTGCGCCTCACCGTGAACCCCAACGACGAGCAGGCGCTGCGCCGCGTCATCAACTACCCCAAGCGCGGCATCGGCGACACCACCATTGCCAAGCTCATCAACGCGGCTGAGGAGTCAAACCACACCATCTGGGAGGTTGTCAGCAATGCCGACCAATTTCTGCCCACGCGCGCGGCCAACCCCATTGTAGACTTCGCCGAGAAAATCAAGGCGTACACGACCGTGGCGGCCAAGGAAGATGCGTTTGAGGCCGCTAAGTTCATTGCCAAGAACTCGGGCATGATTGAGGAGCTCTACGCCGACAAAAGCATCGAGGGCCTCTCCCGCTACGAGAACATCCAGGAACTCCTGAACGGCGTCAAGGCCTTCGTGGAAGATCCTGAGCGCGAAGAAAAAAGCCTCAGCGCCTTCCTGCAGGACATTGCCCTTGTTACAGACGCCGACACCAAGGACGCCCAGAGTGAAGGCGAGCAGGTAACGCTGATGACCATCCACTCGGCCAAGGGGCTGGAGTTTCGCAACGTGTACATCGTAGGCCTGGAGGAAAACCTCTTTCCTAGCCAGATGATGATTACCTCCCGGGCCGATCTGGAGGAGGAGCGCCGCCTGTTCTACGTGGCTATTACGCGGGCCGAGAAAAAGCTTACCCTAAGCTACGCCACGTCCCGCTACCAGTGGGGCAACCTGCGCAGCTGCGAGAAAAGCCGCTTCCTCGACGAAATCGACCCGCAGTACGTGGACTTCAAGTTCTCGGCCGGGCCCATCGGCAGCGCCGGACCGGGCGAGTCGCCGTTCGGGCACGTGTTTGAGCGGCGCAGCAACTTGGTCCCCCAGGCTCCGCGCAAGCTGGCCGCCACCAAGTACACCCCGCCCGCCGATTTCAAGCCCTCCGACACCAGCAACCTGCAAACCGGCCAGCGCGTAGAGCACCCCAAGTTCGGCTTTGGCACCGTGACCAAGCTCGAAACCGTGCAGGGCTCCACCAAAGCCATTATTGAGTTTGAGGAAGTAGGCGAGAAAACGCTGCTGCTTTCCTTCGCCAAGCTGCGGGTACACTAAGTTCCCTGCGCATCTTGTTGTTATTCGCGCTACTTTAGGTGGCGCATTTCTCTTTCGCGCTACCGCGCTTTGCCTCCTGTCCGGGTCGTAGCTAGTCAGCTGACGGTCGGCGGGAGGTTTGGCGTATATTTGGCGACCTTTTCTTTTCCCATGCCATTACCTTCCCTGCATAAACACGAGCTGCTACAGCGCGAGTACGGCCAGAGCACCTACCAGCTTATCCAGCAGCTCCACGATATAGAAGACCGGGATGAGCGCAGCAAGCGGGCCCAGCAGCTGGTGCAGCTTATTTTCCGCCTGCAGCCCGGCTTGCGCGATCAGCCCGATGCCCAGCAGAAGGTGTGGAATCATCTGTACGAAATGGCAGATGAGAACCTGGACATTGACGCGCCCTTTGAACTGAAAGGCCTGAAAGCCCTCAATGAGCACCCCAAGCCCTTGCCCTACCCCCAGAAAGCCCTCAAGCTGCGCGCCTACGGCCGGGGCATAGAGCTGCTGGTGGAAAAGGCCCTGACGATTGAAGACCCGCAGGAGCGTGAGCAGGCCACCATCACCATCGGCCGCACCATGAAGTTCCTGTACCGCTCCCACAACAAGGAAAACGCCAAGGATGTCACCATCCTCAAGCACCTCAAAGACCTGTCAGGCGGCAAGCTCACCCTCGACCCCGCTCAGGTAGAAGCGCAGGGCTTGTTTGAAACCGCCGTAGCTCCCGCTACGGCGGGTGGCCGCCCGGCACCATTCATCGTGCCCCAGCCCCGCCAGGAGCGCCCCGACCGCGAAGGACGCCGCAGCGGAGGCGCCGGCAACCGCCGGGACAAGCAGCGCCGGGGTGGCAAAAAGAGCCGCCAGGAGCCCCAGCAACCCCCGCAGTAGCTTTTATTAGCTGATAGCTACTGGCTTTTTGCTTTATGAGCAGCCACCACTTTCTCCTGCTCTATTTTTTTCTTGAACAAAAAAGCTAACAGCCAACCACTGATAGCTAACAGCTTACTCCATGGCTTCATTTGAAGTAATCGGCGGCCACCCGCTGAAAGGCGAAATTGTACCCCAAGGCGCTAAAAACGAAGCGCTGCAGATTCTGTGCGCCGTCCTGCTCACGCCCGAGCCCGTTACCATCAGCAACATCCCCGATATCCGGGATGTAAACAAGCTCATTGAGCTGCTGCGCGACATGGGCGTGAAAGTGGGCAAGCTGGCCTCCGATACCTACCGCTTCCAGGCCGACGCCGTCAACCTCGATTACCTTGATACGCCCGAGTTTGTGGCCCAGGCCGGGGCTTTGCGCGGCTCGGTTATGATTTTGGGGCCCATGCTGGGGCGGTTTGGCAAGTGCCAGCTGCCCAAGCCCGGCGGCGACAAAATTGGTCGGCGGCCTATGGATACGCACTTCCTGGGGCTGGAAAAGCTGGGCGGCAAGCTAACCATGGAAGGCTCCGACTTTTACCGCATCAAGGCCGAAAACGGCCTGACGGGTACGTACATGATGCTGGACGAAGCCTCCGTAACGGGTACGGCCAACATCGTGATGGCCGCAGTGTTGGCTAAAGGCACTACTACCATCTACAACGCAGCCTGCGAGCCGTACCTGCAGCAGCTCTGCAAGATGCTCGTGCGCATGGGCGCTCAGATCAATGGCATCGGCTCCAACCTGCTGACCATTGAAGGTGTGGAAAGCCTCGGCGGCACCGACCACCGCATGCTGCCCGATATGATTGAAATCGGGTCCTTTATCGGTCTTGCCGCCATGACGGGCTCGGAAATTACCATCAAGGACTGCCAGATTCCGGAGTTGGGCATCATCCCGGACACGTTCCGTAAGCTGGGCATTCAACTGGAGTTCCGCGGCGACAACATCCACATTCCGGCCCAGGCCCACTACGAAATAGCTACTTACCTCGACGGCTCCATCCTCACGGTTTCCGACCACACCTGGCCCGGCTTCACCCCCGATCTGCTCAGCATTGTGCTGGTGGTGGCTACCCAGGCCAAAGGAACCGTGCTCATTCACCAGAAGATGTTTGAGTCGCGCCTGTTCTTCGTGGATAAGCTCATCGACATGGGCGCCCAGGTTATCCTCTGCGACCCGCACCGCGCCACCGTTATTGGCCTGGACCGCCAGAAGCAGCTGCACGGTATCAACATGACCTCCCCCGACATCCGGGCGGGCGTGGCCCTGCTCATTGCGGCCCTTTCCGCCGAAGGCCGCAGCGTGATTGACAACGTAGAGCAGATTGACCGCGGCTACCAGTACATCGACAAGCGCCTCACGGCCCTGGGTGCTCAAATCCGTCGGCTGTAGTACCCACTAAGCAACAAAAAAGCCCCGACCGAATCCGGTCGGGGCTTTTTTGTAACGCAGACCTGATTTAGTCTACCACCATATCGACAATGGCCGTAACCACCGACAGCACAATGCTGAATAGCAAAGCTGACAGGAAACCATCTACCTTGAAGCCAGGCAGAATCCAGGCGGCCAGCAACACAATCAGGGCGTTGATGACGAGCAGGAAAAGACCCAACGTGAGAATGGTGATGGGAAAGCCCAGGATTTTCAGGATGGGCTTCAGCACAGCGTTCAGCACGGCCAGCACCAGCACCAGCAGGATAGCGTCGCTGAAGCCGCCGATGTGCGACCCGGGCAGGTAAGTGGCCAGCACATAGGTGATAATGGCCGTAAGAATGAATTTGAGGATGAAACCCATAAGCGTGCGGAGAGATGAGGGAGTGAAGGGAAGAGAGAATAGCCCGAAGTATTGGGCCGGGCTAATGTACTGTTTCCCGTCGTTTTGGTTTTTGACCGGCACAAAAAAGGCAGCTTCTTTCGGAAGCTGCCTTTTCTACTTAGCTTGAGCAAGTGGGTTAGCTCTCCATCCCGGTGGCTTTCAGCCGCCCTTGGGAAACGGCCATCCAGTTGCACATCTGGTACAGGAGGCGGGCACCCACGTTGCCGTTCCAGTCAGTTTCGCCGGGGGCTACCTCGTTCAGGTCGCAGCCGATGATCTGGCGGCCCGAGCGCACCACGGCCCGAATCAAGTAGAGGGCTTCTTCAAACTCCAGGCCGCCGGGCACGGGCGTGCCGGTGCCGGGGCAGAGCTTGGGGTCAAGGCCATCGATGTCAAAGCTCAGGTATACTTTCTGGGGAAGCTGCGCAATGATTTTCCCACACATCTTCTTCCACGACTTCTTCTCGTACATCTGGTCGCGCAGGGAGCGGTGGTGGAACATGGCCACCCGCCCCCCAGACTGCGCAATCAAATCGGCTTCCTGCTGGCACAGGTCGCGGATGCCCACTTGCACCAGCTTCTTTACCTGCGGCAGTTGCAGGGCATTGTACATGATAGACGCGTGGGAGTACTCAAAGCCTTCGTAGGCGGGGCGCAGGTCGCAGTGCGCATCAATCTGCAGAATTCCGAATTCTTCGTGCCGTTCTGCCAGGGCATGCATGTAGCCCAGCGGGGTGCTGTGGTCACCGCCCAGTACCACCACACCTTTGCCCGCATCAAGCAAGGCGCCGGTTTTTTCTTTGAGCCAGAGCAGCAGCTCTTTGCCTTTGGCCGTGATGGAGGCGGGAACTGTAGCAAAGGAGGCGCCTTTTTTACTGGGGCGGCCTTCTTCCAGCCAGCCGATGTACTCGGCTGCCTGAGCGCGCAGGGCATGGCTTTGGGCGGCCCAATTTTCATCTATGTCCTCCATGGCAATGCCCAGGCGCCAGGCATCGGCAACGTCCGGGTCATAGAGGTCCACCTGCATAGAAGCCTCGTGGATAGCGGCGGGACCTTGTGCCGTGCCGGCTTGGTAAGAAACGGTTACTTCCCAAGGGACTGGTACTACCACAACCTGGGCTTCGGCTGGGGTAAAGGGCAAACCAAATAAGCCACCAGAAGCGTCACCTACACCGTTAGGATCAAATTCAGCTAGCTTTTTTTCGAGTGATGTAGATGCCATAAGCTCAAGCAGAGTCAACGCGGCGCAGGTTATGCCCCGGCCGATTGCGTATCAAGGAAGTTGTAACCCCGGATGATTTCCAGAATCTTAACGAAGGTAGCGCGGTCAAAAAACAGCATCAGGGGCAGCTCTACCGAGCTGTTCTGGTCGGAAAACTGCGTGATGACTGAGAAGATAAGGGGCTGAAACTCGGGGTTGTGGCTGATGAGGTTGTGCAGGGAGTGCGCCACGTCGCCGTTGGAGGCCGCCGGGGGCGCCCCATAGATGTGCGCCTTCAGGATGTTGGCCAGCTGGGTTACCAAGGCGCCGGTGATGATGTTGCTCATCTCCAGCAGCAAGGATTCCTGCATTTCATTTACCTCAATGGTTTCCGGCACATTCAGCCGTAAGCACACTTTGGAGAGGCGCTGCACATGCTGCCCCGAGAAGAGCATAAGCGTGGTGCCGTTAAAATCCCCCCGAATATCGGACTGGATAATCCGGTGGCTGCTTTCATACTGCCGGACCATATCAATGATCCGGTCGGCCGTCACCAGGTCCAGGTTCGGAACTTCCAGCAACACCTTTTCCTGCGCAATCACGGCAAACGAGTCTGCCGCGCGCGCCAGGCCGATGTTGAGAATCTCACGGATGATATCCCGCTCTAGTTCCGTCATGTGCAACTCCATACGCTCATTCAGTTGGTCAGCCGTAAGTACCGAAGAGCTTACAGCCGGGGTATGCAATACGTAGATTAAGGTCTTTTGGCCAGAAACACGCGGGTAATGGCCGGCACGTCCAACACCAGACACACCTGCCCACTGCCCAGCAGCGTGACGCCACCAAACAGGTCAATAGTATCCAGGGGTTGAGACATGGGTTTGATGACAATGTTTTGCTGCCGCACAAACCGGTCGACGATTAAGCCCAGGCGCCGGTTGTTGTAGTTAGCAATGATGATGTCCTGCCGGCCGTGCAGCTCGCTGCGGTCGGCGGGCCGGAGAGGTTCGTCGCTGGTGTGTAGCAGCTGGCGCAGGCTCACTACGGGCACATTTTCGCCCTGCACCTCGGCCAGCAGCATTCCCCCTACCACGTGCAGTTGCTCGGGCCACAACGACACCACCGAGTCGATGTGCATGAGCAGCAGAGCATAGCTGCGGCCTTCCAGCTCAAACAGCAGGGCGCCTTTTACGGCAATAGAGGTGGGCAGTACCAGCGTAAAGGTAGTGCCTTTGCCTAGTTCCGACTCTACGCGCAGTTGCCCGCCCAGCGAGTCGATGGCCAGCTTTACTACGTCCAGTCCCACGCCGCGCCCGGAAATATCGGTAACCTCCTTGGCCATGGAAAAGCCGGGCTCGAACAGAAACGCCCGCACGTCGGCGGGGCTGAGGGTAGCGGCGGCGTTGGCACTCACCAGTCCGCGCTCCACGGCTTTGCGGCGCACACTGTCCACGTTGATGCCGCGCCCATCATCCCGCACTTGGATAAGTACATCGTCGCGCTCCGTAGAGGCGAGAATGGCTAGCTCACCAATGGCAGGTTTACCGGATTTTTCCCGTTCCTGCGGGGTTTCAATCCCGTGCCCAATGGCATTGCGCACCAAGTGCAGCAGAGAGTCGGTGATAATCTGCAGAATGTTGCGGTCAATCTGGATATCCTGCCCGCTAATGGTCAGGTTAACTTCTTTCTGCTCGGCCGTGGCCACGTCGCGCACCACGCGCGGAAACTTGTTGAACAGGGACCCAACGTTTACCAGACGGGCATCCATCACGCTGTACTGCAGCTCGTCGGCAATGCGGAACAGGTGGGAAGCCACCGACTGCAACGCCGGGTTCCCGATTTCCTGACCCAACGTAAAAATACGGTCCCGGTCAATAATCAGCTCCCCTACCAGGTTCAGCAGATGATCCAGCTTTTTAATCTGGATATAAACCAGATCCGACAGTTCCAGCTTGCGGGCATCATCGGTGGTGACCAGCTCGCCTTCGAGCACCGGCTCCTCCCCTTTCACTAGGCGGTCGAGGTTGGCCAGCAGCACATCTACCTCCGGCATGGCGGCATCCTCGCCAATGGCCCGGATCATGGTGCCAATGGTGTCGATACCGCCGAAGATGACTGGAATAATCGACCCGGTAAAGTCTTTTTCCTTGCTGCGGATCAGGCCAAAGATGGTTTCCATCCCGTGCGCAATTTCCCCGAGCTCATTGAAGCCCATGGCCCGCGCATTTGCCTTTAGGTTGTGCATGAGGCGGAACAGCTCGTTGAGAGCCGCCTCAGCGCTGGGGTTTTTCTCTAGTTCGCTGATGTGGCGGCCCATGGCGTCGTAGTACTCCAACGCCTCGGCCATGAACATTTCGCGATATTCCTGCTCCCGTGATTTCATCCGTGCTTGAGTTGGGAAACGGAATGCCGGGCTCCGGCCCCAAGGCCGGTGGCCGTGCTACCACGGTTAATAAATGCCGCAATGCCACTCAGGGGCAGTACCTGCGAAGCCAATCCGGCTTGAATAACGGATTTGGGCATGCTAAATACCGAAGCTGACTCCTCATCCTGCGCAATGATGGTCCCGCCGTGGGCGCGCACTAACTGAGCGCCAGCGGTACCATCGCGGCCCAGCCCGCTGAGAATCACGCCCGACACTTTTCGGCCCAGCGTTCGGGCGGCCGAGGCCAGAAGCAAATCAATGGAAGGCACGTCGAAGCTGGTTGGCGTTTCTATGGCAAACTCCGTTTGCCACCCCATCCAAGGGCCATTGCTGGTAGGCCGCACTACCATATTATGGCCACCTGGCACCACTAGGACCTTACCGGCTTCGAGCCGGGTTTCGTGGGTTGCTGCCTGCACCGGTAGCGGCGAAACCCGTTGTAGCCGGGAAACAAAAGAGCTGGTAAATTGGGCTGGTAAATGCACCGCTACCAGCACGGCCTGTTTCAGCCCCGGCGAAAGCCCCTGTATCACGTACTCCACTGCCGCGGCGCCACCCGTTGAGCCTCCTAGTACCACCAGCCCCTGCGGAGGCGCCAGCAGCAGGGCGGGGTTGGCCGCCGCAGGCTTTTTAAGGGGTAATACTGCCCTGATCTTGCGCCAGAATTCGGCGCGCTGCTGCCCTGCACCGCTGTGCTCGCGGGGCAGCAGGGGCAGTATATAGTCGTACACGCCCCAGCGGGCGGCTTCCCGCAGCATGCCGGGCAACGGCGTGCCATTGGCATAGAGCAGGATTGGCACCGACCGCGCCTGACTAAGCTGACTTAGGGCCGCCAGTGCCTTTTCGCCCGCAATGATGAGCCCGGGACGCAGCCGGCGACACTGCTGCACCAGTTCTTCCGCGGTTTCCGCTGCTCCTACCACCCGCATATCGGGCGCAGCCGCCAGCCACCGGGTCAACTCCAAGCGGGAAAGCCCCGGGAGTTCACCAAGCAAGACGGCAACAGGTTCAGGAGAAAAACGAATCACGGGGCGGGGAAAGCGGGCAGGGAAAAGTACGCTGTAATGGGATGAGCGAGGAGTTAGCCTTCAGCAGGGGTATCGTCGGCTTCGGTAGTGGCGGCGCTGCCTTGCTGCAAGGCCGAGCTAACGATTTCCAGCACTTTTTCCTCGGAGAAAGGCTTCACGATGTAGGCAACTGCCCCGCTTTCCAGGGCTTCGTTGACAATAACTTCCTGCCCCACGGCGCTGCACATCACAATGCGCACTTCGGGCTGGTCTTGCCGGATGCCCTTGAGTACGTCCAGGCCGGTGTTGTCCGGCAGGATAACGTCGAGCGTAATCAGGTCGGGCCGGGTAGCAGCCGCCATTTCGATGGCTTGCTGGCCGTTTGCAGCCTCGCCCACCACGTCGTAACCGGCGTCGGTGAGCATATTCTTAAGCATCGTGCGCATGTAGAACGAGTCGTCCACGATGAGGATGCGGTTTTTCATATGGTTGGGGAAATCGGGGTTTGACGGAAAATTTTCTCAGGCCTAAGTACGGGGGCGTGCCCCAGAAGATTCTCCGCGCGAATTCAATTGCATGATTTCCGCTGGAGTTAGCAGCTTCATCATATCCAGCACGATGATTATGCGGCCTTCCAGACGAGCTATACCTTCGATGTATTTCTCCTGAATACCGTTGTCTTGGATGAACTCGGGCGCCTTCTCAATAGCTGAAACCGGCAAGGAAAGCGGTTGGGGAACTTCCCGTACCACAATGCCAATAGTGTAATCCTTGGCTTCGATGGCGAGAGTATAAGACAGGGCCTCGGTGGTGGGCTGGTGCCCGCGGCGCAGGCCGAAACGCTCTTCCAGGTCGATAATGGCAATAATGTCGCCCCGCAGATTGGCAATGCCTTTGACAAAAGCCGGCGTCTTGGGCATTTGCGCAATTTCCGGGGTGATGGTCACTTCCTTTACCTGCTCAATGCGCACACCGTATTCCTCATTACCCAGCTTAAAGATGATAAGCTGAATAAGGGCTTCCTGAACAACCTGTTTTTTACTAACGCTGGTTTCTGTTTGCATGATCTGGCGCTTCAAACGATAATGGCCTTCCGCCGGCGGCCCTGGTTAGGGCTACCGGCGGGGCTTGCGTTCGGAAACTATTTGCCTTTCGTCTTCTGAGCTTTGGAAGCGGGACCCTTCTTGCCATTTTCCGGCGTTGGAGCTTCCTCCTTCTTCGGAGCCGCTACCTTCGGCGCGGCGGCCCGCTGGGTTTTGGAAGGTCCCTTGGTCACTTTGGAGTCGTTGTTTCTACTATCGGTGGCGCGGGCGGCAGGCAGAGGGCGCGCCGCCGGGGCCGCTGGGCGGGCCGCCTGACGCGTAACGGGACCCTGCTGACGTCGGGCCGGCTGCGTGGGCTCCGGGGCCGCTACCTGCACGATGCGGCGCAACCCACGACGAACTACAGGCTCGGGCTCGGGCTCCACAAATTCAATGAGCTGGAAGTTAGACAAACCAGCCTGCAGGTCGTCGGCAATATCAGCCAGCTTCTGGCTGGAGGCGGTGAGTTCCTGCATGCTCGAGGAAAGCTGCTTGGCGGTACCGGCCACTTGTTGGGTGCCCGAGGCCGTTTGCTCGGCAATGGCTACCACTTCCTCTACGTACTTTACTACATCGCCAATCGAGGTTTTCTGTATCTCGGTGGCCGTCAGAATGTCGCGGGAGGTGCGGAGCGTTTCACCAGAGGAAGTGGCAATGTTCTTAAAGGCCGAGCTGGCCTCGAACGTGGCGTTTTTCCCTTTCAGTACGCGCCCTTCCATGGTTGAAATTGCTGTGGCAGCGGAAGTGGTGTCCTTGCGAACATCTTCTACCAGCGTGGCAATTTCGTTGGCCGACTTGCGGGAGCCTTCGGCCAGCTTCCGGATTTCTTCGGCTACTACGGCAAAACCACGGCCGGCTTCCCCGGCGCGGGCGGCTTCGATGGCCGCGTTCAGGGCCAGCAGGTTGGTTTGCGAGGCAATGTCCGTAATTACGCCCAGCGACTTGCTGATTTCCCCGGAACGAGTACTCAGTACTTCGATGGTGCGGGCCGTTTGGGCGGCGGCGTTGGAAATTTCTTCCATGTTTTTCACCACCTCAGCCACCGTTTTCAGACCCAGCTGCGAGGTTTGCTCCCCGAGGATAGCGGCCTTGATACCAACGTCGGCCTTGCCAGCCGTTTCCTTGGTAGCCGTCATAATCTCTTCGATGAGTTTGAATGCCTGGTCCGTTTTCAAGGCTTGGTTTTGCGCGCCTTCAGCCATCTGCTGCATAGCCAAGGCTACGTCGACCGTCACGCGGCTCATTTCCTGGCCCTTGCCCGCCATTTCCTCCGACGAGGATCCTACTACGAGAGACGACTCGTTGATTTCTCCAAGCAGTTCGTTCAGGTTTTCTACGGCGAGGTTCAGGGCATCGGACATGGCCATGATGTCGCCGGCGGTGGGCACTTCCACGCGCTGGGTCAGGTCACCTTCCGAAATGGCGCGTACTACGCGGGCCACTTCCAGTACCGGGGAGGCAATGGATTCAAGCAGGGCGTTGAGCGTGTCCACGAGTTCTTTCCACGAGCCCGATACCCCGCCTACCGTGGCGCGTTCCGTCAGCTTACCTTCTACCCCGGCTACTTTGGCCACCCGGCTAACTTCTACGGCCAGTCGGTTCAGGTCATCCACCATTCGGTTGATGGTGTCGGCCAGGTCGGCTACTTCGCCTTTGGCTTCCAGGGTCAGCTTCTGGGTCAGGTCACCTTTCGATACGGCGGTTACTACTTTCACCAGTCCACGTACCTGCGTGGTGAGGTTCGAGGCCATGGTGTTTACCCGGTCGGTCAGCTCTTTCCACACCCCGCTCACGCTGGGCACGTTGGCCTGACCACCCAGGCGACCTTCGGTACCTACTTCAAGGGCCACACGGGTTACCTCGCCGGCGAAGATGTTGAGCGAGTCCACCATTCGGTTGATGTTGTCCTTCAGGTCGAGCAGCTCGCCTTTTACATCAACGGATACTTTCTGGCTTAGGTCGCCGCGGGCTACGGCGGTGGTTACATTGGCAATGTCGCGCACCTGGCTGGTGAGCGAAGCAGCCATGAAGTTTACGTTGTCGGTGAGGTCTTTCCAGGTACCGCGCACGTTGGGCACTACGGCCTGGCCACCCAGCTTGCCTTCGGTACCTACTTCGCGGGCCACGCGGGTTACTTCGTCACCGAAGGTGTTCAGCGAGTCCACCATCTGGTTGAGGTTTTCCTTCAACTGGAAAAGCTCCCCTTTTACGTTTACCGTAATTTTCTGGCTCAAGTCGCCGCGGGCTACGGCCGTGGCTACGTTAGCAATGTCCCGCACCTGAGAGGTCAGGTTGCTGGCCATCGTGTTTACGTTGTCCGTCAGATCCTTCCAGGTACCCGAAACGTTTGGCACGTTGGCCTGGCCACCCAGAATACCCTCGGTGCCTACTTCGCGGGCTACCCGGGTTACCTCGCCCGCGAAGATGTTCAGCGAGTCCACCATCTGGTTCAGAATGTTCTTCAGATCCAGCAGCTCGCCTTTTACATCAACCGTAATCTTCTGCGTCAGGTCACCTTTTGCTACGGCGGTAGCTACGTTGGCAATGTCGCGCACCTGAGAGGTCAGGTTGCTGGCCATCGTGTTTACGTTGTCCGTCAGCTCTTTCCAGGTGCCACCTACGCGAGGTACGTTGGCCTGGCCGCCCAGCTTTCCTTCCGTACCTACTTCGCGGGCTACGCGGGTTACTTCCCCAGCGAAGATGTTGAGCGAGTCCACCATCTGGTTCAAGATGTTCTTGAGCTCCAGGATTTCCCCCTTCACGTTCACCGTCATTTTCTGCGACAAGTCGCCGCGGGCTACGGCGGTAGCTACGTTGGCAATGTCGCGTACCTGGCTCGTCAAGTTCGAGGCCATGTAGTTTACATTGTCGGTCAGCTCCTTCCATACGCCGGCCACGTTCGGCACTGATGCTTGTCCACCTAGCTTTCCTTCCGCGCCTACCTCCAGGGCCACGCGGGTTACTTCGCCGGCAAACAGGTTCAGCGAGTCCACCATCTGGTTCAGGTTCTGCTTCAGTTGCAGCAGTTCCCCTTTTACATCGACCGTAATCTTCTGCGACAAGTCGCCGCGGGCTACGGCGGTAGCTACGTTAGCAATGTCCCGCACCTGAGAAGTCAGGTTGGCGGCCATGGTGTTTACGTTATCGGTCAGATCTTTCCAGGTGCCGGCTACGTTCGGCACTACGGCCTGGCCACCGAGGCGGCCTTCCGTACCTACTTCCTGGGCCACCCGGGTTACTTCGCCGGCGAACAGGTTCAGCGAGTCCACCATCTGGTTCAGGTTCTGCTTCAGTTGCAGCAGCTCGCCTTTCACATCTACCGTAATCTTCTGGGTCAGGTCACCCTTCGCTACGGCCGTAGCCACGTTGGCAATGTCCCGCACCTGACTCGTCAGGTTGCTGGCCATGTTGTTTACGTTGTCCGTCAGATCTTTCCAGATGCCGCCTACGTTCGGTACGGAGGCCTGGCCACCCAGCTTACCCTCTGTACCTACTTCCTGGGCCACCCGGGTTACCTCGCCGGCGAAAACGTTGAGGTTGTCAATCGTTTTGTTGATGGTTTCGGCCATCACCTTGAAGTCGCCGGAAACCGGAATCTGGAACGACTCATCGAGGTTACCGCGGCTGATGTTCTTCAGTACTTTACCTACCTCCAATACCGGTACGGCAATGCTGTCCACCAAGCCGTTGATATTGTTGATCATGTCGCGCCAGAAGCCGGCGGCATTTTCGGCGGAGGCCCGGGCTTTCAGGTTTCCTTCAACCCCGGCCACCTTCGAAATGCGGGACACCTCGCCGCCTACCCCGCCAATCATTTCCACCATGGAATTGTAGGCTTCGGCTATTTCGGCGAAGATGTCGTCGTTCTGCTTGGTGAGGCGAACTGAGACGTCACCTTTCTTAAAGGCGTCGAGGGCGTAGAGCACGCGGTTCAGCTGCTCGTTTACGTAGTCCGGGGCCTGATCGGCAATTTCGGTGCGGACCACGCCCCGCTTGCGGGTACTGTCACTCGTCACGGCCGTACCCCGGCGGTTGGGCCCGGCGGCCTCCGACAGGCCGTTGCGCCCCGAAGGCGTAGGCGCGTCGGGCGTGGTGGTAGGGGTAGCAGTAGGATCGGCTGGTTTAGCGGCGCGGGTGGATTTGCCAGAAGCCATAGAGAAGGAAATTGCGAAGCCGGAAATAAAGGCGGTGCAGATACAGACCATAGTGCCCGATGCACTAGCGTCAGACTAACAAAGGTAGTAAAAGGGACATAGCAGCCTAATTTGCGGTGATTTTTCCCATTTCACAGGACTATATAGTTCAATCAACATCAGCTGAACCACTTAACAGACATCTTTGTATAACTCAGGCTGACCTATTTCGACTTTTAATAAGGAAATAAAATTCTGGGCCGGAATATTCCAGCATCTTTGCGGCAAAATTCAACTTCCCTGCGCTGCTTCGCGTTCTACATAGGAACGTACTGTCAGCTCCCGCCCTGCTTCCCCTTATATGGTTAAGAATCTAGTCATTGTCGAGTCGCCTGCCAAGGCCAAAACCATCGAAGGGTACCTTGGCAAGGACTTTATCGTCAAATCCAGCTTTGGGCACGTGCGCGACCTGCCCAAGGATAACAACGCCATTGATATCAGCAATGGGTTTAAGCCTACCTACGTGGTTTCGGCCGACAAACGCGAAATCATCAGTCAGCTGAAAAAGCTGGCTAAGGAGGCCGAAACGGTATGGTTAGCCAGTGACGATGACCGCGAGGGCGAAGCCATCAGCTGGCACCTGGCCGAAACGCTGAACCTGAGTGACCAGAAGACGCGGCGCATTGTGTTCCGCGAAATCACCAAGAATGCCATCCTCACGGCCATTGACAACCCGCGGGAAATTGACCTGAACCTGGTAAATGCCCAGCAGGCCCGGCGGGTGCTCGACCGATTGGTAGGCTTCGAGCTGAGCCCGGTGCTTTGGAAGAAGGTAAAAGCCGGACTTTCGGCGGGCCGCGTGCAAAGCGTGGCCGTGCGCCTGGTGGTGGAGCGGGAGCGGGAAATCAGCCAGTTCAAGACTAGTTCCGCCTACCGCATTGTGGCCCGCTTTGATGCCGGCCGCGGCGCGGTGCTGGAGGCCGAGCTGCCCACCCGCTACAAAACCCGCGACGAGGCCGAAGCCTTTCTGGCGCGTTGCGTGGGCGCGGGCTACCGCATCGAGAACCTGGAGAAAAAGCCGGGTAAGCGCAGCCCGGCTCCTCCCTTCACCACCTCCACCCTGCAGCAGGAAGCCTCGCGCAAGCTCGGTTTCTCGGTGGCTCAGACCATGAGCGTGGCCCAGAAGCTCTACGAAGCCGGCCGCATCAGCTACATGCGGACTGACTCTGTGAACCTTTCACAAGACGCCTTGGCGGCGGCCCGTGTGGCTATTTCCCAGGCCTACGGCGAGGAGTACGCTCAAACCCGCCAGTTCAAAACCAAGTCCGCCTCGGCCCAGGAAGCCCACGAAGCCATCCGCCCCACCGACTTTGCCTTGGTAAAAGCCGGAGAAGACTCGGCCGAGCAGCGCCTCTACGACCTGATCCGCAAACGCGCCCTGGCCTCACAAATGGCCGACGCGGTGATTGAGCGCACGGTAGCTACCATTGGCATCAGCACCCAGCCGGGCGTAATGCTCACGGCAACGGGCGAGGTCATCACCTTCGAGGGCTTCCTGAAAGCCTATGCCGAAAGCAAGGACGAGGACGAGCAGGACGGAGAATCGTCGTTTTCGCGTGGCCTGCCACCCCTGAGCGTGGGCCAGGAGTTGCCGCTGCAGCAATTGCGCGCCACGGAGCGCTACTCCGCACCGGCAGCCCGCTACACGGAAGCCTCGTTGGTGAAAAAGCTGGAGGAAATGGGCATTGGCCGGCCATCTACCTACGCGCCTACCATCAGCACCATCCAGAAGCGGGGCTACGTGGAGAAAGACACCCGCGAGGGCAAGGAGCGGAAGTTCCATGTGCTAACCTTGGAAGGCAGCGAAGTGAAGACCGAAGTGAAAACCGAAACCTTCGGGGCCGACAAAGCCAAGCTGTTTCCCACCGATACAGCCATGGTGGTCACCGACTTTCTGGTAGAGCATTTCCCGGTGATTGTGGACTTTCAGTTCACGGCCAAGGTAGAAGACGAATTTGACCGCATTGCCGACGGCCAGGAAGTGTGGACGGATATGCTGGCGGGCTTTTACGGCACCTTCCACGAAACCGTGGAGCGCGGCCAGGATATTGAGCGCAGCACGCTGGGCAGCACCCGCGAAATCGGCACCCACCCCGAAACCGGCCAGAAGATTACGGCCCGTCTCGGCCGCTTTGGCCCTTACGTGCAGATCGAGCCCCTGGAAGGCGCGCCGGAAGGGGAAAAGGCCGTATACGCCAGCTTGCGCAAAGGTCAGTTTATTGAAAACCTCACGGTAGAGGAAGCCCTGGACTTGTTTAAGCTGCCCCGCAATGTTGGTCAGTTTGAAGACAAGGATATGACGGCGGCCCTGGGTCGGTTTGGGCCCTATATCCGGCACGACAGCAAGTTCTACTCCTTAACAAAAGAGCAGGACCCGCACACCATCACGGCCCAGGAGGCTATTGACCTGATTGAGGCCAAGCGCAAAGCCGACTCGGAGCGGCTGATCAAAACCTTCCCCGACCGGGAAGATGTGCAGGTGCTCAACGGGCGTTTTGGGCCTTACATCGTGGTGGGCAAGAAAAACGTGAAGATTCCGAAGGGCGAAGAACCCGTGGAACTGAGCCTGGAGCGGTGCCTGGAGCTGGCTGAGGCCACGCCCGACAAACCCGCTAAAGGAGGCCGCTTCGCGAAGAAAGCCGCCCCCGCCGCGGCCGAAAAGGCTGACACCCCTGCTAAAAAACCGGCGGCCAAAAAACCCGCCGCAAAAAAGGCTGCAGCCAAGAAGCCCGCGGCTAAAAAGCCCGCCACCAAAGCTAAATAGCCATTCTTATTCCCAGACAGAATTCCCTAAGACTCCTTGGGAATCAGCAGGATATTAAAAAGCCCCGATATGGTATCGGGGCTTTTTTCTTGCGAGCTGCGGAAAATATGTAGCCGATAGGTCCGTTGTAATAACCTACTCATCCTATTTCTCCAGCTATGAAATCAGCGCTACTACTGGTGTTGCTGCTCGGTTGCACCGGCTTCCCAGCAGAATCGACAGGAACGGCGGACACTGCCCGGGGTGAACAAGCGCGTCCGGTGCCCAGTGCCGGCAAAGCCCAGGATTATGCCTGGCTGGAAGCCGGCCGCTACAACCCTAGCCAGACCCTGGGTGCACGTTTTGCTCCTCCCCAGGGGTATCAACGCGTAACGGTTGCGCCCGGTACTTTCGGCGCCTGGCTGCGGCATTTGCCGCTGTTGCCCGGGAAGCCACTGGTAAAGCTGCACAACGGCCAGTTGAAAAACCGCCAGGACGTGCACGCTGCCGTATTGGATCTGGACGTGGGCAAGCAAGACCTGCAGCAGTGCGCCGACGCCGTTATCCGGCTGCGCGCCGAGTACCAGTTCAGCCGGCAGCCCGACCAGATTCACTTCCACCTCACCAGCGGCGACGATATTCGTTTCCAGGATTGGTATTCCGGTACGGGCTTCCGCGTGGCAGGGGATGCTGTGCAGCCTGCCCCGCGCCCCGCTGAGGCCCCCACGCACACCAGCCTGCGCCGCTACCTCGACCAGATTTTTACTTACGCCGGTACCCTGTCGCTGAGCCGGGAGCTGCGGACTACTCCCCTGGCCCAGGTGCAGCCCGGCGACGTGCTCATCCACGGCGGCTCGCCGGGCCATGCGGTGCTGGTGCTGGATGTGGCCGTACAACCCAGCACGGGACGTCGGGTGGCATTGCTGGCGCAGAGCTACATGCCCGCTCAACAAATGCACGTGCTTGAAAATAGATGGGACAACACGGGCCTGGGCGCCTGGTTTCTGCTTGACCCGGCTGCCCGCAAAGTAAGCACCCCGGAATGGACGTTTGATCGGGAGGAATTAGGCCGTTTTGAGTAGCGGCTCCAGGTTAGCCACGGCTGGCTAAACCACCGTGCCGGCGTCGGGGTATAACTAGCTGAAGCCATTCATTTGAGTACTTATGAAAAAGAAAATCGTAGCCCTGACTGGGGCAGGAATATCGGCTGAAAGCGGCCTGGCTACCTTCCGAGGCTCCGATGGACTGTGGGAAGGACACCGAATTGAGGACGTAGCCACCCCCGAAGCCTGGGCCCGAAACCCCGAGCTGGTGCTGGAATTCTACAACCAGCGGCGGGCCGCGGCCCGGGCTGCCCAACCCAATGCCGGCCACCTCGCTCTGGCCGCACTGGAGCAGGACTTTGAGGTGGTTATCGTCACGCAGAACGTAGACGACCTGCACGAGCGGGCCGGCTCATCGCGCGTGATTCACTTGCACGGCCAGCTGTTTGAGTCGCGCAGCTCTTACTTTGAGCAGCTGGTGTATCCCATGGCTTCGGACCGGATTGAACTGGGCGACCTGTGCGAAAAAGGTCACCAGCTGCGGCCCAATATTGTATGGTTCGGCGAGGCCGTTCCCTTGATGGAGCGCGCCGTGCAGGAAGCCGCCACTGCCGACTTTTTTCTGGTGGTGGGCACTTCGCTGCAGGTGTACCCGGCAGCGGGCCTTGTCGACTTTGTGCGGCCGGGTACGCCCATCTACATCATTGACCCCAGCCGCCCCCCGGTAGCCTCCCGCCCCGACTTGCATTTCATTACCGAGCCCGGCACTACCGGCGTCCCCAAAGTAGCGGCTGAGCTGATGCGCACCGCAAGCTGATTCTTATTAAGTACCTACAAATGAAAGCCCCACCGCAACGTTGCGGTGGGGCCTTTTGCTTTAGGTCGAATACTTGGTGCGCTACTGGATTACCAGCTTTTGCACTTGCGTAGACTCTCCACTGGTCACGCGCAGCAGGTAGAGGCCGCTTTTGAGCGACTGGCAGTCAAGCTGCAGTTCCCCATTGGCAAACGTGGTGCGCTGGAGCATTTCCTGCCCGCTCATGCTGGTGATACGTACGCCTACTGGAATTTTGGCGTCGTGGCCGCTCAGGCGCAGTTGCAGGGTGCGGCCGGCGGGCAAAGGGTTTGGATAGACATCTACTGCGAACGGGCCGCTAGCTGTTTTGGCTTTGGCGTCGGTAGCCGTACCCAGCGTGGTACCGCCGGGGCGGGCCAGCGCATTTACTTTGGTAATGCGAATCCAGTTAAGGTTCCAGCCGCCGCCCTGGGCAAATACCCCGAAGTTATACGTACCCGCGTTGACGTTTACCGTTTTGGAAACTGTGGTCCAGTTTTGCCAGCCGCCCGTGGCCGGAATGGCTACGTTGCCCAGCTGAATAGCTCCGGCGTTTAAGTCCGAAGACAAGGTACTGCCGCTTGGGCTGGCCACCCGGTACTCCAGCAGGTAGGAGCCGGAGGTCGGGAAGTTGACGTTGTTGTAGGCCATCCAGTCGCCAGCATCAATGTAGCCCACATTTTGGCCACCTTCTGAGCAGGCCTCTACCTGCACACCATTCATGGCGGAGTAGCTTTCTGCCTGCAGCGTAATGCTGGAAGTAGTCGGGGTGCTTGTCTTTTGATATACTCGCACGTAGTCAACGTACATGGTGGCGGGCAGCTTGCTTTCGTCTACCGTCTGCCCGGGCCAGTTGCCGGCTACGGCCAGGTTCAACAGCAGGAAGAAGGGCCGCTGGAACTCCTCGGTGCCCCCGGCATTACCGGAAATGTTGATTTCGTGGTACTTCACGCCATCCACAAACCAGCGGATGTAGGTGGGCTCCCACTCTACCGTATACACGTGGTAGTTCTGGGGCGAGGTTACGATGTTGCCGCCGTACTCAGCGTGGCCGTTGCTGTCCCAGTGCACTGTCCCGTACACTTTGGTTTCGGAGTTGATGTGCTCCATTACGTCGATTTCGCCGCAGGCGGGCCAGCCAACCTGCCCGATGTTGGCGCCCAGCATCCAGAAAGCCGGCCACAGGCCCTGCCCCAGGGGCAGCTTCATGCGGGCTTCTATCTTGCCGTAGGTGAACTGCTTGAGGCCCTGCGTTTTCATCCGGGCCGAGGTATAGGGCATGCCGCCCACATTTTCTTTGCGGGCGGTAATCATCAGGTCCGTGCCGTTGACGGTGGCGTTGGCGCGCTGGTAATACTGTTTTTCGTTGTTGCCCCAGCCGCCGCCGCCGGTTTCAAATACCCAATTGGAGCTGATACTGCCGTTGAATTCATCGGCCCAGACCTGCTGGTAGGTTTGCGCCTGCGCTACGTGGGTGGCGCCGGCCAAAGCCAAGGCACCACAGAGAGTGGTAAAGAGTTTCTTCATACTGGTGGGGTTGTGGAAAGGAGGAAGAGCGAGAGAAGCGGGTTGTCAGCCCCGGGAAACAGGGTGCCAACTGAGGCAATATTCGGCGGTTGCGGCGGAAACACAACCTCAGCAAAAAGGCCTTTGCTATCAACAACAGGACCTTTTCCAGCCTTGTGCACACTTACATCACACGCCGGGCGGTTCACTTTCCACCTAAGCACTTCACCAGTAAGCTAGCGGGTGGGCACAACCACTGCGGTTAAAAAACAAGCAAAAAACCAAGATTTTATACGCCTATAATTTAGGTTTCAGCAAAATCTTCGCCCTATTGTTATGACATAGCCAATTACCCTCCCCCTTCAGGCTAGTTCCCTTCTCATTACTTCCTGTTGCTCCCAGGAAAGAATACTGCGCTCAGGCTCGGGGTTTGGGTCGCCTTGGCTGACTTGGATTAAGAAATCTTAATCCTGGCTTATCCCTGTTCAGCTTTCTGCGTAAGTAAGGCTCCTACTACTGGCTTTCTTACCTGCTTTATGCGAAAACACTATTCCTGGCTTTTGGCTGCTGCTCTTCTGACAGCAGTGGGGGCAGCCAAGGCGCAATTATCACCTTCCCACACCGTTTTTCTGCTCGGCAACACCGCTACAACTGCCCCCACACCTGCCCATCTGCAAGCGTTGCGGCGCACCCTGGAGCAGCAAACCGGCCCATTTACCGTTGTTCACCTTGGGGATATAGTGGGCAATGAAGGCCTGGCGGGTAAGCAGGACAGCAGCGCCGCTGGCCAGAAAGCCCGAGCCGACGTGCTGATTAATCTGCTCACCGGTCTGCCCAACGGCAAGCTGTACTTCGTACCCGGTGATAAGGACTGGGCCAACTCCGGCCCCGACGGCCTCAAGCGCGTGCGCCGCCTGGAAGAATACATTGAAAAGCGCCTGCCCGGCCAGAACGCCTTTGTGCCCACCGGCGGCTGCCCTGGCCCCGAGGTGGTGGATGTTGCGCCCAACGTGCGCCTGGTCGCCATAAACTCGCCCTGGTGGACCCACCCCTACGACCGGCCCGAGGCCCCCGATACCGACTGCAAAACCATGACCCAGGAGGAGTTCCGGGAGCAGCTGCAGGATATTCTGGACGACACCAAGGGCAAAAACGTGCTGCTGGTAGGTCATCAACCCGTCGTCAGCAATGGCATCTATGGGGGGCATATGCCGGTGCTGCGTCACTTTCTGCCCCCGCTGGTGGGCTCGTTCTACACGGCTTATCGCCAGAACGTGGGCTCCCCGCGCGACATGGCTAACCCCGCCTACCAGAACTTTCGCAAGGAGCTGCTGAATACGCTCCAGGAAAACCCCGGCGTGGTGTTCGCCGCCGCCCACGATTATAGTCTGCAGCTCACCCCAGTGGCTGGCAACTACCACTTGGTGGCTGGCTCCTTTACCGAAAAGCAGCACGTGGGTGCCAATGCCAAGTCACTATATAATAAAGCGGAAGAAGGCTTTTCCAAGCTCGAATACTACGAGGATGGCACGGTAAAAGCGGCTTTCTATACCTTCCAAGGTACTACCGACGCGGTAAAGGAATCCTACACGGGTACGCTGTTCCAGAGTGCCTGCCAGGAGCCGCGCTTGCCGGGCGTGCCCGTCAATGCCTTTATTCCGGAGTGCCCTACGGCCCCACGCGGGGTAGCCGATGCCAAACCCGACGTGCCTTTTGTGGCTACCACTACTGTAACGCCCGGCCCACAGTACAAGGGCGGCCCGGGCAAGCGGTTTTTCCTGGGTCCTCTTTACCGCACGTCTTGGACGCAGCCGGTGCAAGTGCCTACGCTCGACTTGGCTACCGATAAAGGGGGTTTACGCCCCTTCGGGCGCGGCGGCGGACGCCAGACTACTTCGCTTAAGCTCATTGCTGCCGACTCCTCGGAATACGTGTTCCGCTCAGTAGACAAGGATGTAACCAAGATTCTGCCCCCCGAGCTGCGCAACTCCATTGCCGCCGACGTACTGCGCGACATCACGCCCACGGCCCACCCCTACTCGGCGCTGGCTGTTTCGTCTTTGCTCGATCAGACGGATATCCTGCATGCCCGGCCGCGCCTGTTTGTGCTGCCCGATAACCAGCAGCTTGGCCCCTACCGCGACCAGTACGCCGGCTTGCTGGGGACTTTGGAAGACCGCCCCGTGGACCCCAAGCCCAACCTGCCCGGTTTTGGCGGGGCCGATGATGTGCGCCGCTCGTTCAGCTTTTTCCGCCAGCTCTACAAGGACCACGACAACCGCGTGGACGCCCTAGCTCTGGGCAAGGCTCGGGCCTTCGACATGCTGGTGGCCGACTTTGGCAAACACGAGGACAACTGGAAGTGGGCCGGCTACAAGCAAGGCAACACCACCATCTACAAGCCCATTCCGCGCGACCGGGACCAGTCGTTTACGCTCTGGAACGGGCTCCTGACCTGGACGGCCAACCGTGAGTGGGCCGTGCCCAGCATCGAAGACTTCCAGAGTGAATTTCACGACATGGAAAGCCTGAACTGGCCGGCCCGCCACCTGGATAGGTTCCTGCTCCAGTCGCTTACGCGCGAGCAGTGGCAGGAAATTGGGAAATACCTGCAGCAGCAGATTACCCCCGCCGCCATCGACCAGGCCACGGCTCAGTTCCCCCAGGAAATCCAGGCGCTGTCGGGGCAGGAAATTAACCGCAAGCTGAAAGCCCGTATTCAGGAGCTGCCGAAGGCGCTGGACGAATATTACTTCATGCTGGCTAAGCGCGTGGATGTAGTAGGCTCCAACAAGAGTGAGGTGTTCCAGGCAGAGCGCCTACCCGACGGCAACCTGCGCGTGCGCATGTTCGACAAGGCCAAGGGGACCGACCAGCCCGAGGGTGAGCCGCTATTCGACCGCACCTTCAAGCGCCAGGAAACCGACGAAGTAAGCCTCTACGGCCTCGGCGACGACGACATTTTCACCGTTACGGGTCAGGCCAAGCACAGTGTCTTGCTGCGCATCATCGGCGGAGATGGCAAAGACCGGATTGCTGATGAATCTGCCGTGGCAGGCCTGCGGGCCCTAACGAAAGTATACGATGTGCCCGATACCGAGCTGAAGCTAAGCAAGGAAACCGACAACCGTACCTCTTCCAAGCTCGAAGTAAACCGCTACGACCGGGAGCAGTTCGAGTACGACGGCTACAACCCGCGCGCCACGCTCATCTTCAACCAGAGCGACGGATTCGGGGCCGGTGCGGGCTTCGACATTGTACACCAGGGTTTCCGTAAGCCCGGCTTCAAGAACCTGTACGGTATCGACATTCAGGGCTCTACCAACGGCAATTTTCAGGTGTCGCTGAACTCGCGCTACCGCTATGCCATCAAGAAGTGGGACATTGGACTGCGCACCGAGTACGGCAACTACTTCCAGTACTACAACTTCTTCGGCCTTGGCAACCAAACAACCAAGGACGACGACCTCTACAACGACAACTTCTACAAAGCCCGCTATAAAGGCTATACGGCCAACGCCTTTCTGGAGCGCACCTTCCTGCAGCGCAGCCTCTTCCGGATTGGCCCCAGCTACGAGCATTACAAGTCTAACTTCACGGCCAACTCCCTGCTGGGCACTGAAAATCCCAACCCCATTCCCAACGACCTGCGGCCCAATACCCAGTTTCAGCGGCTGGTGGGTTTGAACGCCGTGCTGGACCTGGATTTGCGCGACCGGCAGAGCTTTGCCCGGCGTGGGGTGCGCCTGCGGGCCCAGCACGACTCTTACCGCCAGCTTAATCAGGCTAAAGCCAACTTTGGCCTCACCCAGGCTTTCGGGGAGTTTTACGGCACGGCCCGCATCCTCATCCCGGCCACGCTGGTGGTGAAAGTGGGCGGCGCCAAAAACTACGGCGACCGTAACCAGATTCCCTTCTACAAATACACCAACCTGGGTTTGCGCGAGGGACTGCGTGGCTACGTGCGCAACCGCTTCACCGGCGACGCCAGCGCCTATCTGAATACCGAGCTGCGTCTGGCCCTGGGCAAAAGCAAGAACTCCATCCTGCCCTTCTACTACGGCGTGTTCGGCTTCTACGACCAAGGCCGCGTGTACTACCGCGGCGACTCGCCGACGGGCTGGCACGCGGGCTATGGCGGCGGCTTCTACATTGCCCCGGTTTCGGAGCAACTGGCTTTGTCGGTTTCTTACCAGACCTCCGAGGAAGAAAGCGCCTTGCTGCAGTTCGGCGTTGGGTTCAGGATAGACCAGTAATATCGAGGTTGATATGGTCTACTCTGGGCTGAGCTGTTTCCAGCGTGTACGCTTCCCCGTTCGATAAGCCAGTGGTAGGCAGAGGTTAAGCGGCTTGTTTAAATTCGAGTGGGGTCATGAAATTCAAGGCCTGGTGGGGCCGTTGGGTGTTATAGTCGTGCCGCCACT
>NZ_VTHL01000033.1:0-34453 GCF_008271285.1 Hymenobacter lutimineralis
TGCCCCCACCCGTACCCGGACGACCCAAAGTGTGCGGTTCGACCAATTTCCATTCCCGTTCGCTTAATTCATGGCGGCGTAGCATGCCGCTAAGCTACGACCACTGTCCACACTCCCTAGTAAATCAGCGGCATTTCCGTACTTTCAAGGCCCTTGTAGCCAACGATTTGCTTGCTGATGATTTTTTTTGAGCCTTGGTTGTTGCGGCGCGGCGCGGCGCGTGGTTTCTGGCTGACAATGCTGCTCGTACTGCTGAGCTTCAGCAGCAGCCTGGCGCAGCGGGTGCTTTGGGCCGATGCTGCCCCGCTAACTGCCCCGTTGCCCGCTGCCAAGCGCCTGGGTCCCTACCGCACGGTAGCCGTGCAATTGGCTACGATGCGCCAGGTGCTGGCCACCGCACCGGGTCCCGACGGCCCGGCGCGGCGTAGCGCGGCAACGGTTGTTTCCCTGCCTCTCCCCAACGGCCGGGCCGGTCGTTTTAAGCTCACCACGGTACCCGTATTGCCCGCGGGGCTGGCGGCGCGCTACCCCCAGATTACGACCTACAGCGGCCAGGGCCTCGACGACCCCACCGCCACCGTGCGCCTCGACCTGACGCCGGCGGGCCTGCATGCGCAGATTCTCTCGGCGGAGGGCACCGTGTACATCGACCCGGCTACTGCCGGCGCCAGCACCCACGTCGTCTACGACCGATCGGCGGCCACGGGTGCGGCCCCCGTGTGCTACGCCACGGGGCGAGCTTCGACCGCGGCGCGGGCGCAAACCCACAGCCCCGGCGAGCAGCTGCGCACCTACCGCCTTGCCTTGGCCTGCACCGGTGAGTATACCCAGATAAAAGGGGGTACCCGGGCCAAGGCCCTGGCCGCGCTTACTACGTCCATCAACCGTGTAAGCGGTATTTACGAGAAAGAGTTGGCCATTCGCCTCCAGCTGGTGGAGAAGGAAGATTCCCTTATTTACCTGAACCCCGCTACCGACCCCTACTCCAACGAAATAGATGGCAATGCGCTGTCGACCAACCAGCGGATTATTGATACCCGGATTGGCTCGGCCAACTACGACATCGGGCACTTGTTCTGCACCGCCGATGGAGGCCTGGCGCAGCTGGGCGTGGTGTGCCTGAATGGCTATAAGGCCCAGGGCGGTACAGGCCTGCCCGATCCTTCCGGCGACGGCTTCGACGTAGATTTTGTAGCCCATGAAATCGGGCACCAGTTTGGGGCCAACCACACATTCAACGGCTCCACGAGCAATTGCGCCGGCGGCAACCGCGAAGCCAGTACGGCCTACGAGCCCGGCAGTGGCACCACTATCATGGCCTACGCGGGTATTTGTGCCCCGCAGAACCTTCAGGCCAATTCCGACCCGTACTTCCACGGCATCAGCCTCGACGAAATCAGTGACTTTGTGACGACGGGCACGGGCAGCGCCTGCCCAGTGATGACGGCCACCGGCAACCGCACGCCCACGGCTTCGGCCGGTAGCCGCTACGTGCTGCCCATCGGTACACCCTTTGCCCTCACGGGCAGCGGCACCGATGCCGACGGCGACCCGCTCACCTACTGCTGGGAAGAGTTTGACCTGGGCGCGGCTGGTCCACCCACGGCCCCCAAGGGTAACGCACCGATTTTCCGGTCGTTTGCGCCTACTACCAGTGCTACGCGCACCTTCCCTCGCCTGACCGACCTGCTCAACAATACCACCCGCCTGGGGGAACTGCTCCCTGCCTACGCCCGGCGGCTGGTTTTCCGCCTTACTACCCGCGACAACCGGGGCGGTTTTGCTGCCGACACGGTGCTGCTGCCGGTGGTGAGCACGGCCGGCCCTTTTAAAATTACGGAGCCCACCACGGCGCAGGTGTGGCTGGCCGGGGCCCCGCAGCGCATTGCCTGGGATGTAGCCGGCACCAACCTGGCGCCCATCAGCACCGACCGGGTGACGATTATGCTTTCTACCGACGGGGGGCAGACGTTTCCGTTCTCGCTGGCCGTAAATACCCCCAACGATGGAGCCGAGCTGGTAACAATTCCCCAGGGCATTGGGGCCTCCACGCAGGTGCGCATCAAGATTGCGGCGGTGGGCAACGTGTATTTCGCTATTTCTCCCCGCAACATTACCCTGGAGCAGCCGGCTTCCCCCACCTTTTCGCTGAGCCGCTCGGGCGAGCCGACGGAGCTGACTACCTGCCCCGGCACTAGTCTTTCCACGGAGCTGGGCCTCACTGCCCTGCAGAACTTCAGCGGTACCATCTCTCTGGCAGCCACGAATGTACCCAGTGGGGTTGAGGCCAGCTTTTCTCCGGCTACCGTAGTGGCTGCCGGCACTACGCAGCTCACCCTCCAGCTCCCGGCCACGCTGGCTACCGGTACCTACTCGCTCACCGTTACGGCCACGGCCGGCAGCCAGAGCCGCTCCCAGCTCATCAGCTTCCGGGTACCGGCCGCCGTTACGGCAGCACCCGCCCTGAAAACGCCCACCCCCACGGCCACCGCGGTTTCTTCTCTGCCGGCCCTGAGCTGGGCGGCCGTGCCCAACGCCACAACCTACGAGCTACAGGTTGCCCAAGATGCCGCCTTTGGGCAAATTGCCTTTTCCCAGTCCTCGCTCAGCGGCACCAGTCTGGTGCTTCCTGCGGCCTTGGCGGAAAGCACCACTTACTTCTGGCGCGTGCGCGGCCGCAGTGACCTGTGCGGAGCCGGGCCCTTTTCCAGCGTGGGCAGCTTCACAGTAGGCACCATCGACTGCCAGACCCTGGCTAGTGCTGACGTACCCAAAGCCCTGGGCGGCAGCTCCTCCACCGTGGTTTCTACCGTGGTCGTAACCGCGGCCGACAAAGTGGCCGACGTGAACGTGCGCAACCTGAACCTTACTTACCCGGATACCGGAGAGCTGGTTATTTCCCTTACTGCGCCAACTGGTCAGCGGGTGGTGCTGGCTTCCAGCGCCTGCGCCGGCCGCGCCGATCTGCAGGCTTCCTTTGATGATCAGGCCACGACCACTCTTGGCTGCCCCCTCACGCAGAATGCGGTGGTGCGGCCCACGGGCACGCTGGCGTCCCTGCAGGGCCTGGCCGCCGGGGGCACCTGGACGCTGACCGTTCAGGATTTGAATACTACCCTGAAGGGCAGCATCCAGGGCTGGACGCTTGAGCTGTGCACCATCCGCAACACGGCCACGGCCACTACCTCGGCCAGCGCCCTGGCGGGCATCTCCGTCTTCCCCAATCCCGGGTCGGGCGACTTTCAATTGCTGCTAGATAATGCCCAGCGCGGCCCAGTGGTCCTGCAGGTGCTGGATGCTGTCGGGCGCGAAGTTCGACGCGAGGCTTTTGTCAAGCCGGGCAGCCGGGTGCAGCGCCCTCTCCAGCTGACGGACTTACCGGCCGGTTTGTACCTGGTGCGCATCCAAATTGGCGCTTCTGCCCCCACCACCAGCCGGTTAATCAAAGAATAGCCTCTTAGAAGCGGTAACGCAGCTGCGCCTTCACCTCAGAACGCTCCGGCCCCTGGATTTCTTCCAGCCCGGAGCCCACCGTGTCTACGTCGCGGAAGCGGGTGGTAGCGTAGCGCACCCACAGAGTGAGGTGGCGGTTCAGGCGGCCCTCGGCCAGTAGGTACATGCGCGTGCCCCGGCCGGATAGCCCCGGCACTGAGAAGGCGTACAGCACATCCTGCTCGAAAACGTACTGGCGCGTGTCGTAGTCGTCGGTGTCGAACAGGGCGTAGCGGGCCGTGAGGCGCAAGGGGCGGCCAATAGCCACGGAGGCATCCTGCGCCAGCAGAAACCCGGTGCGCCAGGGGCCACCGGCCTCTTGGTAGCGGGTGCCCTGCACGCGGGTACGCAAGCTGAAGATGGGCGTCACATCAGAGTTGTAGTACCCCAGCAGGCTGCGGCGCACCGTGGGCTCGGGCAAGGGCAGCAGGCGGCTGGGGTCAGCGTCGGAGTCGTAGGGCTTGGTGCGGGTGCGCACCTGCACGTACAGGGTGCTGGTTTTGGTGGGCGAAAACGTGAGGCGGGCCAGCCAGTCGTGGCCCTGGGACGGGGCGCCCACGCGGTATTTGAGCCACGGAAACCAAAACTGGTCGTAGTACGCCGACAGCTCCCACCGCGCCACGGGCCGTACTTTCAGCCCCAGGTACACCCCCGTTTCGTTGATGTTGCGGGTATTTTCGCTGAGGGCATTGCCGTAGAAGGTGTGAAAGTCGCGGGCATAACGCCGGTACAGCACCGAGGCATCCACGTTGGAAGCCAGACTGAGTAGCAAGCCATTTACGGTGCCTACGCCCCCGCTGGCCGAGCGGGCCGTTTCGCCGAAGAAGTTGACGTTGCCACGCCCGTAGCTATAGTTGATGCTCAGGGCCGTATTGTCCTTACCTCGAAACTCGTAAGCGTTATACAGCTCGGGGCGGCGTTGCAGAGCCTTGTTAAAAGACGTGTGCACGGCCGTAGCGCCGGCCGTGAAGCTGCCGTCGCGGTTGACATATGTGACGTTGCCGCCCCCGATGGTTTCCTGCAGCTGCTTGCGGTTGGCCAGCTCCGAGGCCGTGCGGTGAAAGCCCGTCAGCAGCACTCCGGAGGAAAACTCGTCGAACGCGGCCAGGGTGTCCGTAGCGGCCTGCACGTTGGCATCCACTCGCTTGCGGGAGCCAAACACGGTGGCCTGCAGCCCGCGCGCCAGCGTAACAGTAGCGGCGGCGCCCCGGAAAAAAGTACTTTCCAGCACCGAGGAATACGGGCGCACGCCCAAAGAGCTGCGGCGCAGGGAAGTAATGGTTTCGGCACCCTTGCCCACCTGCAGCCCCGACGACAGCAACAAGCCCTGGCCAAACTGCAGCTGGTAGTCGCCGAGAGCCAGGGTTTTCAGACGCCCCCGCTCCTGCACCACAAAGTGCGCCGAGACGTAGTCGGCGCCGTAGCGGCGGGCAGCGGGGTCCCACACGAACTGCTCGCCGGCATCCTTCTCGGCCACGAAGCCCAGGCTAAAGTCGCGGGTGTGGCTGGTACGGTAGCGAATGAGCAGCTTATCGGGAGAGCCCAGGTAACGGCTGGTGAGGGCCCCGCTACTGGTGGTATCGGGGGCGGTGTAGCCTTCCCGCTGCTGCAGCACCCGCTCGTAGCGAATAAACAGCGCGTTGTTGTCTTCCTGCAGGATGCGCTGCCAAAGCGGCCCCCGGGTGGCGTTGGGATTCACGTTGACCACCGTCACGAAGGGGGCCACGCGGTAAATAGCCCGCATATCCAGCTCCGGAATTGTCTGAAGCTCATAGATGCTAAGCAGCGGCCCGAAGTCTTTGCGGTGTTGCAGCAGGGCGGCAATCTGCCGCTCGGAAAGCAGCAGTAAGGAGCGCAGCTCCTCGGCCGTGGCCGTATTCAGGTTAAGGGGCGTCTGGTAGAGCTGAACCAGGGTTTCGTAGAGGTCTTCGTAGGGCACCTGGTCGCTCTGGGGCTCAGCAAACAGCTCCTGCATGAGCTTGTCGAGGTCGGGCTGAGGGCGCACGTACTCCTGGGCCTGGGTTTCTGAGCAGATGCTCAGCCCCAGCAGTAACCCACCCAGGCAAATAAGGCGGCGGCTGTAGCCGGGCGTAAAGGTTCCTGTCATAACAAGCAAGCCACGTTACCAGCAACAGTACCCTGTCTGCTGTTAAGTATATCAACCATAAGAAGCGCTGCCCGGATGCCTCATCCAGCGCCACAGCAGCCTAGTGCATGACCTCCCCGTAAGCGTAGCAATGCCTGGCTTATGCCGTAGCAGGAAGTTAACAGACACTGACTCTTTGTCCAAGCCAGTGGCTGCAATATTTTACCATGGTAGCTGGCGGTTCAGGCTAGAAATATTCTCGACGTAAGCAACGAGCTTTTTCAGGTTTTTAGACGCTCCCATATCCAAGCCGGTAACGAGCGTTGGCAAGCCCCTTCTGCGGGCAGTATAGCAGACAGCCTCCGGCAAGCTACTTTTACCTGTCGTAAGTAGCCAACGCGGCGAAGCCTTGTTGCACTGGCTTCCTTTCCTTTGGGGAAGCCAGTGTATTGGTTCCTTTTTCAGGTGCTTTTCTCTTCGTTGCCCTATGCTTTTTTATCTTCAGCTGCTCTGGCTGGCGAGCAGTATCTGTCAGCAGCCACCTGTACCCCATGCATATCATGCCGTTGTAGTAGACGCTATTTCGGGGCAGCCTTTGCGTGGTGTACGGGTAGAAAACACGCAGGCGCCAACCCCATTTGGGGCGCTTACCACCGATGAGGCTGGCCGTTTTGCGGTTGCTCTGGCGCCCGTGCATCTGCGCCTGCAACTACTAGGCTATGCTCCCCTGGAAGTGCATCGGTCGGCCTATCCCGCCGAGCACCCCGACACCCTGCGCCTTACGCAACAGGCCTTTATGATTCAGACCGTTACCATACGTCCGGAAAAGGTAGTAACCCTTTCTACTGTGCTGGCCAAAGGCCCCCGAATGACGCGCAGCCTGAACCCGGGCCAAGCAGTAGCCATGTTGCTGCTCCCACCGGCCCCAGCTGAGCAGCCCTACTACCTGGATCAGGTGCGGCTGTTTGTGGCCAACCAACCTACCGAAGGACGACTGCGCGTCCGGCTGCTGCAAGCCCACCCCGACTCCAGCGGCCGGCCTACCCCGCTGGGCCCCGACCTGCTTCCCCAGCCTATGGAGTATGGCCCGGACCAGTTGGCCGGGCTGCGGCGCGGTCAGCTGGTATTGGATGTCAGCCAGCATGGGCAGCAACTCCCCCCATCGGGCGTATTTGTGGTAGTGGAATGCCTGCCAACCAATCCCGCCGATCAGGTTGTCTCCTACTCATTTCCGAAGAATGGGAAAGGCTCCATTAAAATATTACTTTCTTCTTCTCCTGCCACTGCGGGCGCTACGCATCAGGTAGAAGCCAGTACGTACCCTACCCTGCAAGGCCAGCGCCTGAAGGGCAGCAACGCTACCTGGTCGCGGCTGGATGCGACCCGGCCCTGGAAGCAATACGCCGGCATTACCACCAATATCCGGGCCGAGCTGACAGTATTCACCCAGTAGCGCAATCTGTTCTTCGATGAAATCATTCTACGAAACCACCCTCCTCTACGCTGCCCTCCTGGGTATACTTTTACTAGGCGTGTTTGTAGGTTGTAGTGCCCTGGGCAGCTCTCTGTACCAAGACCCTCTCACGTATATTATCACCCTGATGGCGGGCGTACTGGTTGTCATCTTACTGTATTACCGCGCCTTGCGCCCAATGCTCAGTGAAGGCCAGGGTACCGCAGCCTGGTTTCTTAAAAGGGGGCTACTGGTGGGCGTGGGTGGTGTGCTGGCAGCCACCGTATTCGTGCATCTGTACGCTTATTATGTAGATGACTATTTTCCCCGGCGGATGCGCTACCAGGAGCAGCAGATTGACCACTGGAGCCCTCCCCCGCAGATCAAGCGGGAGCTACTACGTGATGCCCAAGACTACGAGACTTACCACTACGAGGAGCTCGTGCTGCTCTTGTGCGGGGGGGTAGCCGTTTTACTGGGCTCCGGAGGCCTTACTCCCTTCTTTATGCGCTATGATAAACGGGCTGCCCGGACGTAGCCCGTCTGCCTACAACAATTCCGACGGTTTCATGGCTGTACCGGCGTAGCTGGAGCGGGAGCAGCGGTAACCCGGAAGGCTACTGTCAGAAACTGGCTTAACCCCAGCGAGGCGTGCCAGGCTGCGGCGTAATCGAACAGAAACCGGCCGGCCTTCAGGCCGGCACCGCCCGTCAGCTGTTCGGAAAGGCCCAGCACACCGGCCCGCAGCGCCAGGGCCGGCAGAGCCTGGTACTCCAGGCCCGCCCGAAACCCGGCGGCGCGGTCGAGGTCCTTTTCTACCTCGGCGTTTAGCATCACTTTATCGGTAGGCCGGTATGAGAGGCCCGCCCGCAGCACGGTAGGCACCCGCTCGTCTTCATAAGAAGCCAGCTTCGCCTGGTTCAGGTTGTAGAGGAAGGCACCAAATACCAGCCGCCTGGGCAACAGCTCGGCCTGGGCGCCCACCGAAGCAGCTACTGCCCGCTGGCTGCCCAATCCTTCCAGGCTCACTTGCAATACATCTACCCGGGCCCCTACGCTCATCACGCCGGTGCGGTAGGCATAGCCCGCGGCTACGCGCTGCTCGTTGTAGAGCCGGTCGCCGAAGCGCTGCAGCGTGACGCCCACCACCCCGTACCGGCCGGGCACGTTACCGGAGCTGGTACGACCAAGGGGAGCTGCCGCCGCCAGGGTAGCGGTAGAAAGAGACTTCGTCAGAAACCGGTTCTCGGCGGCCACGCCAATTTCGAGCTGGCTTATCGAGCCTAGTCCGGCTATGTTATTGCTGGTTGCCCATACATCGGACAGAGTGGCGGCGGCCTGGCCCATGCCGGCGGCCCGTGCCCCTGCCGTACCGGGCCCACCGCCCTGGGCAAAGGCGCATTGAGCCATCAACATACAATAAGTCACTGATAAGTATATCTTTCGCATAATCGGAAGGTACTGGGCTAGCCGACTTTGCGCAAGGGCTTGGGCATTAATTTTTCGGCATATTCTATTTCGTATTTCCAGTATAATGTCAGGTCCTCAGCTGCCTCGGCACCTTGCTCTGGGAGGCCGCAGTTCGGTTGCCGCGGCACAGATGCAGAGGCATTAGGAAGCATTAAGTCACGGCCGCGCCTGTGCTGGTGGCTACGATTTTCCGGATCATTGCTGAGCCGATACCAAGGCCGCCTGTACTAGCTGCCGCGCGGCTTAACGGCCCGCCCGAAGCGGCTGGAAGGAAGGCGTGGGCAAGGCACGCGGAACGCAAGTTTCGGGCAAACCTGTTCCTTTGCTGGTGCCAGCGGCAATAGCCGGAAAACAGCCTGGCCTACCCTCGCTCATGAGTTTTCTGGTTCGCTATTTCTTGCTGGGGCTGATTTGGGTGTACCGCCACCTGATTTCGCCGCTCACGCCCGCCAGCTGCCGCTATACGCCCACCTGCTCGGCCTACGCGGCCGAGGCGGTGCAGAAGCATGGGCCCTGGCGCGGCGGACGGCTAGCCTTGCGTCGTATCGGCCGTTGCCACCCCTGGGGCGGCCACGGCTACGACCCCGTGCCGTAAGGCGCTGCAAGGATACTTGCGTAATGAGGTGCGTTTGACGTTCCGTTGAGGCCTTGTCACGCTGCAAAAGGGTCCAACGTCGGTGCTTACTTATTCACCAATTCCCCTCACTCCCGTATAAGAGCCTGACCTGCTGCGGTAGCCAATGGCTGCCGCGGCTTTTTTTCAGCATTTACGGCATTACTATGCGTCTGACAGTTCTTACCTCGGCCCTGGCCGGACTACTGCTCACCAGCAGCTGCTCCGAAGCACAGTCGTCGGGCGAAACGGAGAAAAACCAAGCCGACAAAGGCAAAAAGGAAGGTAAAAAGGGTAAGAAAAATAAGAGTGCGGCCCCCACTGCCGACTTGCAGCGCCTGGGCGAGCTGAGCGGAGGGGTACCGGAAAGCTCGGGCCTGGCCCGCGGCCCACGCCCCGGCACGTTCTACACCCACGCCGACGCTGGCAATGCTCCGGTGCTGTTTGAGGTAGACGCCCAGGGCAAGCTGCTCAACAGCCTGAAGCTGCCAGTGGAAAACACCGACTGGGAAAGTCTGGCTCAGGACAACAGCGGCAACATTTTCGTGACGGACGCCGGCAACAACAACAACAGCCGCCGCGACTTGGTCATTTACCGCCTCAACCCCAGCCAGCCCCAGCAGGTTGGCCGCATCAACTTTGCCTACGCCGACCAAAGTGAGTTTCCGCCCACTAAGTCCGACCGCAACTTCGACTGCGAGGCTTCCCTCTGGCACAACGGGCAGCTGTACCTGTTCACCAAAGACCGCGCCCAACACAGCACCAGCAAAGTCTATACCCTGCCCGACCAGCCTGGCAAGCACACGGCCAAGTTGCTTACGCAGCTGTCTATTGCTGGCGAGGTAACTGGGGCCGACCTCAGTCCCGATGGCCGCCACCTGGCGCTGCTGGGCCGGGAGCAGTTGTTTTTGCTGGAGGGCAACAGCCTTGATGAAGCGCTGAAGGCCACGCCCAAGGTCATTTCTCTGAGTGGAGCCGGTCAGACAGAAGGGGTAGTTTTCACGGATAATGGCACGCTGGTTATCAGCACAGAGCAGGGCGCCATCTATCAATACAAGCTCTAACAAGGCATTAGTGGACGTGTCTTCGCTGGCCCGTGGCAGTTTTTTATCCGGTAGAAATTGTAACTACCCCGATAGAAAACCGCTGCGGGCCACACTTTTTCCCTATCATTGACCTCTGATTCATCACCTTGGCGCGGGCCTCACCGGAGGCAGCGCCGCATTGCCTTCTCTATGGCTGACCAAACCCTTACCGGCCTGCGCGCCGGCGTGCTGCACGGCGACGAAGTGCAGCAGCTCTTCGACCACGCGAAAGCCAATGGCTACGCCCTGCCCGCCGTGAACGTAACCGGCACCGACACGGTAAACGCCGTGCTGGAAGCGGCCCGCGACCTGAACTCGCCCGTTATCATCCAGTTCTCGAACGGCGGCGCCCAGTTCTTTGCCGGCAAAGGCCTGGCCAACGACAAGCAGCAAGCCAGCATTGCCGGCGGCATCTCGGGTGCCCACCACGTGCACCTGATGGCCAAAGCCTACGGCGTACCCGTAATTCTGCACACCGACCACGCTGCCAAAAAGCTGTTGCCCTGGATTGACGGCCTGCTCGATGCCGGCGAAAAGTTCTACGCCGAGCATGGCCAGCCGCTGTACTCCTCCCACATGCTCGACCTCTCGGAGGAGCCCATTGAGGAGAACATCGAAATCTGCAAAGAGTACCTAGAGCGCATGGCCAAGATTGGCATGACGCTGGAAATTGAGCTGGGCGTGACCGGCGGCGAGGAAGACGGCGTAGACAACTCCGACGTGGATTCCAGCAAGCTCTACACCCAGCCTTCGGAAGTGGCCTACGCCTACGAGGAGCTGAGCAAGGTAAGTCCCCGCTTTACCATTGCCGCCGCTTTCGGCAACGTGCACGGCGTGTACAAGCCCGGCAACGTGAAGCTGCAGCCCGTAATCCTGAAAAATTCCCAGGACTTCGTGAAGGAGAAATATAGCCTGGAAGCTGAGCGCCCCATCAACTTCGTGTTCCACGGCGGCTCGGGCTCCTCGCAGGAGGAAATCCGCGAGGCCATCGGTTACGGCGCCATCAAGATGAACATCGACACCGATCTGCAGTGGGCGTTCTGGGATGGTATCCGCGCGTACTACCAGAAAAACGAAGGCTTCCTGCAAAGCCAGATCGGCAACCCCACCGGCGAGGATTCGCCTAACAAAAAGTACTACGACCCCCGCGTATGGCTGCGCAAAGGCGAGGAAACCTTCATTGCCCGCCTCAAGTTGGCCTTCGAAGACCTGAACGCCGTAAACCGCCGCTTCTAGCAACGACGGGAACCACGGATTCGGGCGGATTTTTCGGATTCCGCGGATTTTGTGGACGGCGCAATCAATGCTTTTCAGCGACTGAGCAACAAAAAAGCCTCGCATGTGCGAGGCTTTTTTGTGCGCTGCCTTGATCTTATTTGTTTGTCATCCTGAACGCAGTGAAGGACCTTCTCACGTTGCACTGGCTTGTGCTGACGTGAGAAGGTCCTTCACTGCGTTCAGGATGACAAACTGAGTAGAGAGAATCGTCCCCGAAATCCGTGGAATCCGGAAAATCCGCGCGAATCCGTGGTTTCTACTCCCGCACAGCGTAGCCGTGGCGGTTGTTGGGGTCTTTGCCGGCGCGCAGCAGTACCCACAAGCCCACCAGAATCAGCGGCAGGCTCAGCAACTGGCCCATGTTCAGGGTCATGCCTTTCTCGAAGCTCACTTGCTCTTCTTTCAAGAACTCCACCAGGAAGCGGAACGAGAACAGCAGCACCACAAACAGGCCGAACAGCAGGCCCCGCGGGGTTTGGTCTTTGTACTTGTTCCAGAGCCCATACAGCAGCACGAACAGGAATACGCAAAACAAGGATTCGTAAATCTGCGTGGGGTGACGCGGCACCGCTACTTCCGAAGGCACCGCTACCGTAGCATCGGCCGGTGAGGTTTCGATGCTCACGGTATTATCAGGATTCTGAGTACGGCGCACCAGCAACGAACCGGCCGGCACCGTTTGGCCCGCTTCAACACGCTGTAAATGCTCCGTGTCGCGGGGAAATACGAAAGCCCAGGGCACGTCCGTAGGCCGCCCTACAATTTCGGAGTTCATCAGGTTGCCCAGACGAATGCAGGCTCCACCCACGGCCACCACAATCACAATCCGGTCGAGCACCCATAGGTAGTCGAATTTGTTGCGGCGGCTGAACAGCCACACGGCCAGCAAAATGCCCAACGTAGCACCGTGGCTGGCTAGGCCGCCTTCCCAGATCTTGAAGATTTCCAGGAAGTGCTCCGAGGTGAGGTAATATTCCGGGGAGTAAAATAGCACGTGACCCAGGCGCGCGCCCAGTACCGTGCCCGCTATCATGTAGATGGTAATGACATCGACCCACCGCTCACTTACCCGCTCGGCTTTGTAGATATGCGTAAGGATGAACGAGCCAAACACGAAGCCCAACGCAAACAGCACGCCGTACCAGCGCAAGGTTAGCGGCCCAAGATGGGCAATGATGGGCGACACGTCCCAGGGAACAAAAGCAAGCATAGAGGGCATGGTTTACAAAGAAGGAAGAAGGGTTCAAAGGTAGTCAGACATTCGACTTGGCGCTTTTCCAAGGGCGTATTAGCGCACAAGCCATCCAAGCTGACGTAGGCAGGCAATCAGCCAACTAGCGAGTTGGCAACGGGGGCTACCGGCTAGTTAGCGGCGTTTCGGGTGGGGCGTCTCGGTCAGCTGACGGCAAGGTCGCTCCGTCTCCGCTCAGCAGCAGCACAATGCCCAGCATCACGGCGTAGGCAGGCCAGCGTACCCAGGTACGTCGCGGCTGGTATGCTGTCGTTTTGCTGATGAGGCGGGCACGCACCCGGCTGTAAAAGTACGGGCGGGGTTGTGGTGCGGACTGCTCGCGCCATTGGCGCAGCAGGTTTTCCCATTCCTCATCGGCATGGGGGCGGGGAGCTGAATCAGACATGGCGCAAGGAAGGTTGAAGGTGGGTGCGCAGCGTTTTCCGGGCCCGAAACAGCAACGACTCGACAGCCGGAACGGTGGTGTTGAGCACGGCGGCTATTTCCTCGTAGCTCAGGTCCTGCTCGTGGCGTAGCGTGAAAGCCACCTGCTGCTGGTCGGGCAGGCGGGCAATGTGCGCCAGCAGTAGCGCTACCTGCTGCTGCCCTTCCAGCTGCGCCTGCGGGTGGGCGTTATCCGCCGGCTCGGGTACTAACTGGTTGTCGAAGCCCAGCAGGTTGGTGAAGTAGGCGAAGCGCTTCCGGGCCTGGGCCCGCCGTCGGTTTTTCAGGGCGCGCGAAGTGGCCAGGCGGTAAAGCCAGGTGCTCAGTGCCGCCTCGCCCCGAAACCGGCCAATGGTTTGATACACTTCCACGAAAACTTCCTGAGCTACATCCTCCGCCTCTTCCGGCGACCGTAGCAACGCCAGCACCGTGCGGTAGATGCGGTTTTGGTACCGCTCCACCAGGGTGCGAAATGCCGTTTCGCTACCCACCTGCAACTGCGCTACCAACTCCGCGTCAGCGGAAATAATAGCCGGCTGCTCAAAAAGCGTAGGCTGTTGCGCAGCGGGCAGCGGAAGAGTGTACACCAGTGAAGCGGAAACGGAAGAATGGAAAAGCCCCGGTCAGTCTCCGGCCGCTGCCGCAAGCACTAGGGTCACGCAAGCTTAGGCCCGATTAGCCCAAAAAACTTGCGCCAACCGGGCCAATTATTCCGCAATGTATTGGCAATGAGCTGTATTATTTTCAGCCAAGTGGCGCACCTTCCTTATAAGGGCTGACAATTACCTACCAAGGCCTTACAGCGCATTCAACTCTTCAGTATAACCGCCGCTGAGGATAGGGAAGCGCAGCCAGGAGCGCGGGTCCACGTTATAGTCGTCGAGGTGGAAGCTGGGGGCGTACCGCTCACGCTTCCACTGGTTGCGACTCCAGAGCGAGTAGAAGCGCTTCACGTAAGTTTTGAGCTGCTCGGCATCGACGGCGCGGTCTTCCTGCACCAGCGTGGCCAGCACCTGGCGCGGACTAAGCCGGTCATAGAAAGCCAGCCGCTCGATGCGGTTGAGCAGCACGTAGGGCATCAGGTCCCGCTCGTCGGTTTGCTTTTCTTCGAGGGGGCGCAGCTCGGCGGTGGGTTGCAGGCCGTTCACGTGGCGCAGAGCGGGGTAGTTCAGCTCGGTTTCGGCCCAGCGCAGCCACTTCTTCACGAAGTCCTTATCCACGCCCGCAATGGGCGAGATGGAGCCGGCCGTGTCGCCGTCCATGGTGCAGTAGCCTACGCTGGCTTCCGAGCGGTTGGAGGTGGTGATGAGCAGGCAGTTCTGCACGTTGGCCAAGAGCCAGATGGCGGGGGCGCGCACCCGGGCCTGAATGTTTTGCAACGCCAGGTCGTCGGTTTTCCACGTCAGCGGCCGGCCAATGGCCTGCTCAATCTTGCCCGTGTAGCCGGTTACTTCGGCATCAATTTCCCAATTGTAGAATACAGCTCCCAGCGAATCGGCTAGTTCTTTGGCCGAGTTGAAAGTGTCGTCGGAGGAATTGACGGTGCCTTGGTAGGCGCAGGTCAGCAGGCGCGCCATCAGCTGCTGGTTGATAGTTTTCTGCTGCTGGCTGGGGTCCATCAGGGAGGCGTCCTTCGGGCCGGGTGCATTCTGGTCGGGCACCGGCGCTACGGGGCCAGCCAGTTGCGCTATTTCCTCGGCCGTGAAGCAGCCTGAGCGGCGCATGAACTCGGCCGTGCCCAGCTCGGTCGTGCCCAGCCGCACCATTTCGGCTACGGCTACGGCGCACAGGCAGGAGTCAGCACCACCGCTGAGGCTCAGCACGAAGCCCCGGCTGCGGGCCTTGCGCAGATAGTCGAACAAAGCTAGGCTTAGTGCTTGATTCAGCTCCCGGTATTCATCGGGTTCAGGTAGTGGAACGATGGTTTCGGCGGGTTCAAGGGGCTGATTGAAATCCACGTCCACGCACTCCATATCCACTTCTTTGAAGCTCATTAGCTGATTGCGCAGCAGCAGATGGCCGTGGCGGGCCACCAGGATTTCGCCATCATAGGTGATGCGGCCGGCCTCGTTACCGAGTAGGTTGGCGTAGAGGTAGGTGCAGCGGAAGTTGCGGGAAGCCTCCGTTACGAGGTGGTAGCGCACGTCGGTCTTGCTCATGGCGAAGTGCGAGGCCGAGGGGTTCACAATCAGCTGCACCCGGTCCACGAGGCGACAGGCGGGGCGCACGTCGTCGGGGCGCCACGCATCCTCACAGATTTCAAAGCCGAACTTCACGCCTTGGTGCTCGAAAATCATATCCCCGAGTGACCACTCCTCCCCTTTCCACAGTACGCTCGTTGTTTCGCCAGCGGGCCAGGCGTGGAAAAAGCGTGGCTCGTAGTGCACGCCGTCGTTGGCCAGAAACTGCTTGGCCGCAAAGCCCAGGATCTGCCCGTCGCGCAGCACGGCGGCTGTGTTGTAGGTGCGGTGGTTGAGCCGTACCGGCAGGCCCACCACCACGCAGATGCCCTGCGTCCAGGGCCGGATCAGCTGCAGGTGCTCCAGAGCCGCCTCGGGCAGCCACTCGCTCAGAAACAGGTCTTCACAGCCGTAACCCGTCAGGCACAGCTCGGGCAGGCAGAGCAGCTCTACGCCGGCGGCCTGGGCCTGCTCAATGGCCTCGCGGATGTTCCGCAGGTTGTGGGTCCAGTCGAAGGGAATTTGGTTGAGGGCGGCGCCGGCTATTCGCATGAGGTGGGGTAGGTAGTTGACACTACAAATCAACTCCATTTCCCCGGATTGGGTTGCCTCAGCATAAACACAGCGTCCTCTGCGGGCTAAAGTCGTCGTACCGATTTTAGCCCGCAGAGGACGCAGAAGGTTTACGCAGAAAGCGCTGAGGTTTTACACGCCCAGCGCCGTCAGGGCCCGCTCGGCGGCCAGTTGCTCGGCCTGCTTCTTGGAAAGCCCCATACCGGTGGCTACTACTTCATCCTCCAGCACCACGGAGGCCGTAAACTCCATCACCCCGCCGGGGCGCGCCTCACCTTGCAGGTCGTAGCGAATGGCTTTGCCGTGGCGCTGGGCCCACTCAATCAGCTTGCTCTTGAAGTTGGTGGTCGTCTGCGTCATGGCCTTCACATCCACGAAGGGCTTGATGAGGCGGCTGAGCACAAACTTGCGGGCGGCTTTGTAGCCTTGGTCGAGGTACACGGCGCCCACCAGCGCCTCCAGAGCGTTGCCGTTCACGGAGCGCGACCGGGTAGAGCGGCCCTGGGTGGCATCCAGCTGAATCAGCTTATCCAGCCCGATTTTCAGGGCCAGCCCGTTGAGGCTTTCCCGGTTCACGATGCGGCTGCGCATCTCCGTTAGGAACCCTTCCTGCTCGTACGGGTATTTCTGAAACAGATACTCCGCTACTACCGTGCCCAGCACGGCGTCGCCGAGGAACTCCAGCCGCTCGTTGCTTTGGTGGCGTGCCTGTTCCCCCTGCTGGCGTACCAGCGAGGAGTGCGTGAAAGCCAGCTGGTACAGGCGAATGTTGTCGGGCGTGCGCCCGATGAGCGTAGCAATGGCTTGCCGAAAAGCCCGGTCCTGCCCCAGCAACCGGCGAAAAAAGCCGAAAAGCGGCAAGGGCTGACCGGGCCTCGGCATTAGTCGCGAAGTTTGCTGAACACCACCGACGTATTGTGGCCGCCAAACCCGAAAGTGTTGCTGACCGCAATGTTGATTTCCCGTTCCTGGGCCTTGTTGAACGTGAAGTTCAGGCGGGCATCCAGTTCGGGGTCGTCGGTGAAGTGGTTGATGGTGGGCGGCACGATGCCGTGCTGCATGGCCATGATGCTGGCTACCGCCTCAATACCGCCGGCACCGCCCAGCAGGTGGCCCGTCATGCTCTTGGTGGAGCTGATGTTGAGGTTGTAAGCAGCCTCGCCGAACACCTTCTGGATGGCGGTAATTTCGGCACCATCGCCCAGCGGAGTGCTGGTACCATGGGTGTTGATGTAGTCCACCTCGTCGGGCCGGATACCGGCGTCGCGCAGGGCGTTCTGCATCACCAGTACCACGCCTTCGCCCGTTGGGTCAGGCGCCGTGATGTGGTAAGCGTCCGACGACAAGCCCCCACCGATGATTTCGGCGTAGATCTTGGCGCCGCGGGCTTTGGCGTGCTCGTACTCTTCCAGTACCAGCGCACCAGCCCCTTCGCCCAGCACGAATCCGTCCCGGTCCTTGTCGTAGGGGCGGGAGCCGGTTTCGGGGGCGTCGTTCCGCTCACTCATAGCTTTTAGGGCGTTAAAACCGCCCACCCCAGCTTCGGTAATGGCCGCCTCCGAGCCGCCCGTCACAATCACGTCGGCCATGCCGAGGCGCAGAAAGTTATAAGCAGCCACAATGGAATCGGACGACGAAGCGCAGGCTGAGGTAGTCACGAAGTTGGGGCCCCGGAAACCGTTCTTGATGGAGATGTTGCCCGACGAGGAGTCAGCAATCATCTTCGGAATGAAGAACGGATTATAGCGGGGGGTGCCGTCGCCCTTGGCGAAGGTGAAGCACTCGTCCTGGAAGGTTTTCAGCCCCCCGATGCCCGAGCCCCAGATAACGCCCACGCGGTCCTTGTTCACGCCTTCGTGCAGGCCGGCATCCTTGATGGCTTCGTCGGAGGCAATGACGGCAAACTGCGTGAACAGGTCCATCTTCCGGCCTTCTTTCCGATCAAAATAATCGTCGGGGGAATAGCCTTTTACTTCGCAGGCAAAGCGGGTTTTGAACTTGCTGGCGTCGAAACGGGTGATGGGGGCAGCCCCGCTTACACCCGCCCGTAGGCCTTCCCAGTAGGTGGGTACGGTTTTACCGAGCGGGGTAATGGCACCCAGGCCGGTCACAACAACTCTCCGGAGAGACATAGGCTGGCGCAGAGAAGCGAAAGTAGAAAGGTAAAAAAGCAAAACGGCCGGCGGCGAGCCGGCCGGTAAGCGCTAAAAGGGAGGAGAGCGTAGCTCGCCGATTACTTGGCGTGCTCTTCGAGGTAGCTGATAGCCTGGCCCACGGTACCGATGTTCTCAGCCTGATCGTCTGGGATAGACACGTTGAATTCTTTTTCGAACTCCATGATCAGCTCGACGGTATCCAGCGAGTCGGCACCCAGGTCGTTGGTGAATGAGGCCTCCGGAGTTACTTCCGAAGCTTCTACGCCGAGTTTGTCGATGATGATGGCCTTTACTTTTTCTGCGATTTCAGACATTTCCGTGGGGGTTTAAAGAAAACTCGCCACAAATAACACTATCTTCCCTAACATTGTCAAACAAAGACGCAATCTTGTCTGGGCATCGGACGTTGCGCGGAACCGCCCCGGCTGGCTTGTATCTTTGGCCCTGGTAGCTATATTTCCTTCTTGCCATGCTCACTCTCGACGTTGAGTACGACTGTGACTTCGACCTCTTCGGCATCGTTTCTTCCAGCCGGGAACACACCCTGGCCTGGACGCTGAACACGGCGCTGCGCCTGCGCCTGGTAAAGCAGCAGGACCTGATTTACGACCTACTGAACCGGGGGCGACTGGTGATTAGCAACTACTTGCACGCCACAGAAACGCTCAGCCTCCGCCTGCTGCGCAACCGCAGTGTGGACCCCTCGGTCCTGAAAAAGCCTTACCTGGCTCCCGACATTAAGGAGTATGACTACCTGCTCCAGGTCAGCAACGGCACGGGCAGCCTGGCGGGAGAAGAACTGCTGGCGCGGCTTACCGATCTGCCTACCGTTCAGTATGCCTGCCAGTTCGACCCGAATTCTTTAAAATTCAAAGAAAATCTACTCTTTTGAGATTGTAGCGCGAAGCTCCCGCCGTGCGCATCGTCGTGTGAGGTTGCTTACCTTAACGCGCCCGATGCCCGCACCGGGAGCTTCGCGCGCCGGCTTACCACTTGGTGCCGCCTTCTTCATCACCTGTTACTAGTCACCTGTTACCTTCCTGCATGGAATCATTTCCCAAGTACAACAAGACCAAAATTGTGGCCACCGTGGGGCCCGCCTCCAACACCTATGAGAAGCTCGGCACCCTCATCCGCGAAGGGGTGGACGTGTTTCGCCTGAACTTCTCGCACGGGGCCCACGAAGAGCATTTAGCCGTCATCAACACCGTGCGTCGTCTCAACAAGGATATGCGCACCAACGTGGGCTTGTTGCAGGATTTGCAGGGCCCCAAGATTCGCTTGGGTGATGTAGAAGGCGGCGGCGTGGAAATCAAGCCCGGCGACAAAATCAAGCTGGTGTGCGGCGAAAAGGAAATCAGCACGGCCACGCGCCTAAGTACGATTTACCTGGGTCTGGCCCGCGACGTGAAGCCCGGCGACATGATCCTCATCGACGACGGCAAAATTGAGTTGCGCGTATTGGCTACCGACCGCGACAAGGAAGTAGACGTGGAAGTAATCTACGGCGGTTTGGTGAAACCTCGCAAAGGCATCAACCTGCCCGATTCCGACGTGTCGGCCCCGTCGATGACGGAGAAGGACATCGAAGACCTGAAGTTTGGCCTCGAAAACGGCGTTGACTGGATTGCCCTCTCGTTTGCCCGCCGTGCCGAGGACATCCGCTTTATCAAGAGCCTGATTGCCGAAAGCGGCAAGGAAGCCCGCGTAGTAGCTAAGATTGAAACGCCCGAAGGCCTGCGCAACCTCGACGAAATCATTGCCATTACGGATGCCGTGATGGTAGCCCGGGGCGACCTTGGTGTGGAAGTGAAGATGGAAGAGGTGCCGATGTCGCAGAAGATGATTGTGCAGAAGTGCAACAAGCTCGGCAAGCCGGTAATTGTAGCTACCCAGATGATGGAAAGCATGATTACGGCCCCCCGCCCCACCCGCGCCGAAACCAGCGACGTAGCCAACGCCGTGATGGACGGAGCCGATGCTCTGATGCTTTCTGCCGAAACGGCCGTAGGCCAGTACCCGGTAGAGGTTATCCGCTCCATGGTGGCCACCATTCGTAGCGTGGAAAGCCAGGCCGAAGTATTTCACCGCTTCTACCCCATCGACCCCAACTCGCCCTCGTTTATGGTGGATAGCGTGCTGTCGGCCTCGGTGCACTTGTCGCGCAATACCAAGGCCAAGGCGCTAACCGGCGTAACGCACAAAGGCTACACGGCCTTCCAGATTTCGAAGTACCGCCCCAAGGCCGACATCTTCATCTTCACGGACAACCGCCCATTGCTCACGGCCCTGAGCCTGGTGTGGGGCGTACGCGGCTTCTACTACGACCGGTTCAACAGCACCGACAGTACCATTGCCGACATCAAGTACATCCTCACGACCACCGGCCACCTGCAGGCCGGCGACGCTTTCATCACCACTGGCTCGATGCCCATCACGGAGCACGGCCAGGCCAATATGATGAAGGTGACGATTGTTTAGCCTAGTTAGGTGATTACTAAAAAGCTGGCCCATGCAGTTGGGCCGGCTTTTTTTGTGCCGTTTGCCAGCACGTACTGGCTAACACTAGTCACGCGAAAAGGCCCGCTGCTTGCGCAACGGGCCTTTTCTATATCGGAGCAGAAACGCTGACTTTGTTGCCGCTTAGGCAGCCAGCGACTTCACGAACTTAGCCAGCTTCGACTTGTTGTTGGCGGCTTTGTTCTTGTGAATGATGTTCTTCTTGGCCAAGCGGTCCAGCATCGACGATACGCGCTTCAGCAGCTCCTGAGCAGCCGAGGCATCGGTGGTGGCGCGCAGCTTCTTGATAGCCGTACGGGTAGATTTTGCTTGGTAACGGTTCAGTACGCGCTTAGCTTCGTTGGAGCGGATGCGCTTGAGGGCCGATTTATGGTTTGCCATGGGTATGGTAAAGTGACGTTCTGCTCGAAATCAGTTCAATTGGGTGGGCAAAGGTAGGGCTTTGGTTTGAATCTGCAAATACCAGCGGTGAAATAGTGCGTCAGCAATTCCTACTTTGCTACCCATAATAGTATGCATGCCGCCTTTTTCGTACCTTGTTCTACGGCTGTAGTCCGTTGCCGTAATTTCAGGTCTTCCCAATGCCGCTTATTTCCTCTTCCTCCTACCAGCCGCCACGCTACCTGTTCAACGGCCACCTGCAGACCATTGTGCCCAGCCTGCTGCGCACGGGCCCCGACGTGCGCTACCAGCGGGAACGAGTAGAAACAGAGGATGGCGACTTTCTGGACCTCGACTGGTCGCGGCTGCCGGCGGCCCAGCCTGCTTCCGACACACTGGGTATCGTCTCGCACGGGCTGGAAGGCAGCGCCGGCCGGCCTTACATGCGCGGCATGGTGCAGGCTTTCAACCGGGCGGGGTTCGATGCCCTGGCCTGGAACTACCGCAGTTGCAGCGGCGAAATGAACCGCCTGCTCCGCTCCTACCACTTAGGCGACACCGACGACCTGGACTTTGTCGTGCGCCACGCCCTGAGCAAGCTGCGCTACCGCCGCATTTTTCTGACGGGTTTCTCCGCCGGCGGCAACGTCACGCTGAAGTACCTGGGCGAAAGCCCCGACCGGGTGCCGCGGGAAGTGCAGCGGGCGGCCGTGTTCTCCGTGCCTACGGACCTGAAGTCCAGCTCCAACCATATTTCCCGCTTCGAAAACCGCCTGTACCTCAACAACTTCATGCGCACCCTGCGGGAGAAAATTCGGCAAAAAGCCGAAATTCTCCCCGGCCAGGTAGACGTTTCGAACCTAGATGAGCTGCGCTTTTTCCCGGAGTTCGACGACAAGTACACAGCCCCGATGCACGGGTTCAAATCGGCGGAGGAGTACTATGAGCATGCCAGCTCCGGGCGCTACCTGGGCAACATCCGGATTCCGACCCTGCTGGTGAATGCCGAAAACGACCCATTCCTGCCCCCGGCCTGCTTTCCGCGGGAGGTGGCTGCCCAGAGCCAGTTCGTGTACCTGGAAACGCCGCACGAAGGTGGGCACGTGGGCTTTGCCGAAGGCTCCCCCGATGGCAGCTACTACTCGGAGCGCCGTGCGCTGGACTTTCTCACGTCCGAAACGCCCAGGTAAGCCTTATTCAGTTACCCCTGCCGGTTAGTCGGCACGAACACTACTTTTTTGGTTTCGAAGAAGTCTTCCTTGAAGTAATCAGACAGGTCGAAAACCTGGGCCGCCAGGCCCGATTCTTCGATTTCCTCCTGCAGGTCACCGCCTTTCAGGTAGTACAGGCCGCTGTTTGGCAGTCCGTGGGGCTTATACCGGTTTTCAATCCAGGGGTGAAAGGCTGCCAGCCGTGCTACGGCCCGGCTTACCACAAAATCAAATTTGGGGCGCACCTGCTCAGCCCGGATTTGCTCAGCCGTTACGTTTGTTAGCTTAAGGGTATGCGCCATTTCCTGGACCGCCCGAATCTTCTTCCCGATGCTGTCGATGAGGTGAAACTTCACCTCCGGGAACAGAATGGCTAGCGGCAAACCGGGCAAACCTCCGCCCGTCCCCACGTCGAGTACGGCGCTGCCCGCCGGAAACTCCACCACTTTGGCAATACCCAGGGAGTGCAGCACGTGCCGCTCGGCCAGGTTGTCGACGTCGGTGCGGGCCACCAGGTTCAGCCGCTCGTTCCAGCCGCGAAACTCCGTGATAAGTTGCCCGAACTGGGCGCGCTGGTGGTCGGTGAGGTGCGGGAAGTAGCGGGTGATGATATCCATCGGGCAAAGATAGCAGCTCCGGTTAGCGGCTTGCTACTAAATGCCGCTGAATCGGGCACAAGGTAGGCTACTTGCTCAACGCAGTAAAGCAAGCAGTAGCCCCCCACCAACAATAGGTAGATACAGTGCACTGGCCCTAAAAATCCAGCGGTGATAAACTGAAAGCTGCGGCTGGCGGGCCGTGCGGAAAGCTATAGACAGCATCAGGAAAGGCGCTACGAATAGTAGATAGAACGTACCCAGCGACGCCATACCCGACCATTGCCAAAACATGGTCGTCAACAAAACTAGCAACCAGCCCCCGTACGTGGCCATTACTACGAACAAATGCCACTCAGGTAACTCCACCATCTCCTTGGCCATGCGCCGGCATAGATGCCAATAGGCCGCAACGCCAACAAAGGGCAGCAGGCAATAAATTACTAGCGGGATTAACACCCTATGATATACCTAATCCTTGTTACAAATACCAACAAAAAAGCCCCGACTTGCGCCGGGGCTTTTCCACTTAGATGATATGCTTTTTGTTTTTCACCATGTCATAGAGCAACTCCCGGGCGCGGTGCAGTTGGGCTTTCACCGTGCCGAGCGGGGCTTTGAGCTCCTGGGCAATTTCTTCGTAGCTCAGCTCATCGAAATAGCGCAAAGACACCAGCCGCTGGTACTTCTCGGGTAGGCGGGCTACCACGTGCTGCATAATCTCAATTTTCTGATTCTTGATGGCCGTTTCCTGAGGGTTCAGGTTGTTGTCGCGGAAATCAATGGTGATTTCGTCGCCGTTGTCAATCTTGATGGCCGAATCGATGGACATCGTCTTGATTTTATTCTTGCGAATAAAGTCGATGCAGTTGTTGGTGGCAATGCGGAACAGCCAGGTGCTGAAGGCAAATTCGGGGTTGAACTTGTGCAGGTTGCGGAAGGCCTTGGCAAATGCTTCAATGGTAAGGTCCTCGGCATCGTCGGGGTTGCGCACCATCTTCAGCACCACGTGGTACACGGGCTTCTTATAGATCTGCATCAGCTCCGCGTATGCCTTCTCGTCGCCATTTTCTACGGCGGCCCGAATCAGCTTGAAATCGTGCTTGGCTTTAGCAGAAAACTGCTTCTGTATTTCCTGATTGTTTACTTCCATCGGAGAGAGCGGTAGAGGAACAGTGAAATTCCCAGAGCTAGATAATAAAAAAAGTAGACAGCATCCAGAATGGGTAGCATTCCTACAGGTAACTGGTCATCGAGACGACGGCCAAGCTGCCCATATGTTGCACAAATAGCTGCAGTCCGGACCACCCACACCGCCGCCAAAGGTACCCAATCGGGCCGGGAAAACAGTAGCGCCACCGATATGCCGTAGAAAAGCACATTGCTGATGATAAAGTTTCCAATGCGCACCCGGTCGGCTAGGCGGTAGCTGCGGCCAGCGGCTAAGTGCCGCCGCTTTTGCCGCCACCAAGCCCGCCAACTGCTTGCAGGCTCACTGAGCGTTTGCGCCGCTGGCTCGGCCACCACCACCACCCGCGCCCCCTGCTGCACCGCGTCCTGCACCAGCAGGTCGTCGTCGCCGCCGAGGGAGCGGATGTGGGAAGCAAAGCCCTTGGTAGACTGAAAGACTGCCCGCGTGTAGGCGAGGTTGCGCCCCACGCCCATATAGGGGTGGCCCCGCCACGCGAAGGACAGATACTGTGCCCCGCTCAGCAGGGTTTCAAACCGGATGAGTTTATTTAAAAAGCTGGTTTCGGGTGCGTAGGCCGAGTACCCGACGACCAGATCGGCTGGGGCCGCAAAGCCACGCTGCATCAACCTGATCCACTGATTGGTAGCCGGAATACAGTCGGCATCCGTGAACAGCAGCCGGGAATTTCGGGCCGATTTTATGCCGAGCGTGAGGGCATATTTTTTGGGCGAAAGTCCCTCCGGGGTGCGGTTTACCGTCACCAGCCGCACGTGCGGATAGTACTGGGTAAGCTGCTGCACATACAGAAACGTGTCGTCGGCGGAACGGTCATCCACAATAATCAGCTCGTAGCCGACCGGGTAATCTTGTTGGAGCAGCAAGGGCAGCAGTCGGCGCAGGTTCTCCAGCTCGTTGTGGGCACACACCAGTACGGATATAGGCTCTTCGGCGGCTGGCGCGGGCTCGTCGGCTGCGAGTTCGGCGGGGCGCCGGGCAAATGGCCACACGTAGTACCCCAAGTAGCAGAGCTGAATCAGCACGCAGGCAATCAGCAGCCAAACAAGGGGAGAAAACAGATGGAGCACGGCACAGGACAGGGTGAAGCCCGCAAAAGTAGGCATTCAGCGCCGTTGAACGCCAGCCGCGGGTTACCTTTGCCGATTGCCAGCGCGCTGGGGGTCGGCCTTGCCGGAAGAATACTCCGGCCAGTGGCCGTCTGACGCCATTTTGCCGGGCATCCTCCACTTCATCCGCCAGCCGCTTTTTCGCAGCGCCGCCCTTGTCTTTTAGCCTCTCTTCCCGCATGACCTTTGACCTTGTAGCGCAAGATCCGCAAACCAAAGCCCGCGCCGGTGTGGTGCATACGGCCCACGGCAGCATTCAAACGCCGATTTTCATGCCCGTTGGCACGGCAGGCTCGGTGAAGGCCGTGCACCAGCGCGAATTGAAAGAGGATATCAAGGCCCAGATTATTCTCGGCAACACCTACCACCTGTACCTGCGCCCGGGCCTGGATGTGCTGCGCCAAGCCGGCGGCCTGCACAAGTTCAACGGCTGGGACCGGCCTATCCTCACCGACTCGGGCGGCTACCAGGTGTACTCGCTCAGCAAGACGCGCAAAATCAAGGAAGAGGGCGTGAAGTTCCGCTCCCATATCGACGGCTCGGAGCACCTGTTTTCACCGGAGGGCGTGATGGACATTCAGCGCGTCATCGGGGCCGATATCATCATGGCCTTTGATGAATGCACGCCCTGGCCCTGCGAGTACAGCTATGCCAGCCGCTCCCTGGACATGACGCACCGCTGGCTGCAGCGCTGCATCGCGCGCTTCGACAGCACCGAGGGCCTGTATGGCTACCAGCAGACGCTTTTTCCCATTGTGCAGGGCAGCACCTTCAAGGACCTGCGGGTGCGGTCGGCAGAGTTTATAGCGGCTCAAGGTCGGGAAGGCAACGCCATTGGGGGCCTTAGCGTGGGCGAACCCGCCGAGCTGATGTATGAGATGACGGAAATCGTGTGCGACATCCTGCCCCAGGACAAGCCGCGCTACCTCATGGGCGTGGGCACGCCGGCCAACATCCTCGAAAACATTGCCCTGGGCGTGGATATGTTCGACTGCGTACTGCCCACCCGCAACGCCCGCAACGGCATGCTCTTCACCACCCAGGGTATCATCAACATCAAAAACAAGAAGTGGGCCGACGACTTCTCGCCCGTTGATGCGGAACTAGGCGGCTACGCCAGCACCTTCTACTCCAAGGCCTACCTGCGCCACCTGTTCCAGGCCAGCGAGTACCTGGCCGGCATGATTGCCTCGGTGCACAACCTCACGTTCTACCTTTGGCTGGTGGGCGAGGCGCGCCAACAAATTCTGGCCGGTACCTTCCGCGAGTGGAAGGAGCGCATGGTAAAGCAGGTGATGGTACGATTGTAGTGCATTGGTGCGGCGGCTTCGTGCTAAGGAACATCATCCGGCTCGTTTCTTTCAAACGCAAGCACTCAAGCCTGTACACCTAAGCAGGAGGCCCCGATAACTTAAGTACTAACGTGAAGCTGCTCGATAAATACATCCTCCAGAAATTTCTGACTTCCTACATCTTCACGGTGGTGATGCTGGTGTCGGTAATCTGCGTGATTGACTTCACGGAGAAAAACGACGACTTCATCAAGCACGACCTGGGCGCGTGGCAGATTATTTCGGAGTACTACGTGAACCTGTTTCCGTACTTCGCCAACCTGCTCTCGCCCATCACGGTGTTCATTGCCACGGTGTTTGTAACGGCGCGGCTGGCAGCACGCACCGAAATTGTAGCTATTCTGAGCAGCGGCATCAGTTTTCAGCGGCTGCTGATTCCTTACCTGATGGGGGCTACCATTATCGGAATTTCCATTTTTGGGCTGATTGGCTGGGTGATTCCCAACGCCAACAAGACGCGCGTAGCCTTCGAGAAAGCCTACATCAAGAACCCCTACAGCTTCAAGGGGCGCAACGTGCACATCAAAATAGGCCCGAACAGCTACGCCTACATGGAGAGCTACGACAATGTGAGCAACATTGGCTACCGCTTCGCGCTTGAGACCATTGAAGGCACCCTGCTCAAGCGTCGCCTCACGGCCAATACCATTCAGTGGGACTCTACCCGCAAGGCCTGGCAGCTCTCGGCCCAGTTGGTGCACACCTTCAACGGCGACAAGGAAACGCTGCGGAGCTTGCCCGCCCGCGACACCACACTCAACCTCTACCCCAAGGACTTTGCCAGCACCTACCGCCTGGCCGAAACCCTCACGCTGCCCGAGCTGAACCGCTACATCCAGCAAAAAATTGACCGCGGCGCCGACGACACCGAAACCTACCTCATTGAGAAGTACGAGCGATATTCTTATCCTTTCGCCATTCTTATTCTCACGACTATCGGCGTGATTTTGTCGTCGCGCAAATCCCGGGGCGGCGTGGGCGGGCAGATTGCGCTGGGCTTTTCCCTGGCTTTCGTGTTCATCATTTTCGTGATTCTGAGTCGCAACCTGGCCCTGGTCGGCGACCTGTCCCCGCTGGTGGCGGCCTGGGTACCCAGCACCGTCTTCACCCTGATTGGAGCCGCGCTGTACCGCCTGGTACCAAAGTAAAAGTTGCCTAGCTATCAGCTGTCAGCGAATGGCTAATTGCTTTTTCAATTCATAAGCTTGGCTTGCGAACCTATCAGGAGGCTAACCGCTAACGGCCAATAGTGAACGGCTAAAAACATGCTTAAAGACTACTTGCGTCTGCATTTCATCGTGTTGCTCTGGGGCTTCACGGCCATTCTGGGCAAGCTGATTTCCGTGCCGCCGGTAGAGCTGGTGTTTTGGCGCACGCTGCTGGCCGCTACTGGCCTGGCGGGTCTGCTGCTGGTGCGGGGCCAGCCCTGGCGTGTTCCGGCCAGGGAGGTGCTGAAGATGCTCGGTATTGGGGTGCTCGTGGCAGCGCACTGGATAACCTTTTTTCTGGCGGCGCGCCTTTCTTCGGTGAGTGTGTGCCTGGCGGGCTTGGCTACGCTGGCTTTGTGGACCTCTTTGCTGGAGCCCCTGGTGCTGTGGCGCCGGGTGCGGTTCTACGAGGTTGGCCTGGGGCTGCTCACGATGGTAGGCCTGTACCTGGTTTCGCAAGCGGAGCTTGACCAGCTGGCGGGCCTGCTCGTCGCTATTCTCTCGGCGGGCCTCTCCGCCCTGTTCAGCGTGCTGAACTCCAAACTGGTAAAGCAGCATACGCCGCTGCAGCTCACGCTCTACGAAATGGCTGGCGCTTGCCTGAGCATCGTACTGTTTATGCCTTTCTACAGCCACTACTACACCGATGGCGCGGGGTTGCAGCTCCGGCTGGCGGGCCTCGACTGGCTGTGGCTTTTGCTGCTGGCGGGCGTTTGCACGGTGTACGCCTTCTCCACCTCCGTGGAGCTGATGAAGCGCATTTCCGCCTTCGTCGTCAACCTCACCATCAACCTGGAGCCCGTGTACGGCATTGTGCTGGCCGTGCTGATGTACACGCTCCGGGTGCCGGGCTTTGGCCAGGAAAAGCTTTCTACCGGGTTCTACCTGGGCACCGTGGTTATTCTGCTGAGCGTGCTCATTCACCCCGTGCTCGACCAGTGGAACCAGCGCCGCGCCCGGCGCCGGGAAGCCGCCGAGGTGCTGGTATAGCCGCTACCCGTTGCCCTGCTACAGCCGCCCGTCCCACACGGTATAAGGCGCCGGAAAGGAAATTTGCGGGGCAACCGCCGCGCCGGGAAACAGCCCGTACACAGCCGAGCCCGACCCGGAAAGGCTGGCGTACGCGGCCCCGGCGGCGTAAAGGGCCTGCTTGATGTCCCCCAGCACCGGATAATGCGGGGTAAGGGCCTCCTCAAAGTCGTTACCGACGGTATGCCGCCACGTTTCCAAGGGTTGCTGCAGGGCCGTACGCAGGTCGTGGCGGGGGGGGCGCGGCGTCACCCGGGCGTAGGCCTCGGCCGTGCTGATGTGGAGGCCCGGGTAAACCACCTTGCAGGCTATTCCCCCCAAGTTCAAGCTAATGGCCTCGAACACGTCCCCTTTCTCGAAGGCGAAAACGGGCTTGTTCTGAATGAAAAAGGCACAGTCGGCCCCCAGGCGGCGGGCGTAGCTTTCCAGGGTTTCGGCGGGCAGGCCCAGCCCGAACAGGTCGTTGAGGACACGTAGGGCAAAGGCCGCATCGCCGGAGCCGCCGCCCAGCCCGGCCCCGATAGGAACTACCTTATGCAGGTGCAGCTGCACGGGCGGCAAGTCAAAGTCAGCTTTTAGCAACTCGTAAGCGCGCAGGCAAAGGTTGGTGGCCGGCTCGCCGGGAATAGGAATGCCGGTGAGGGTGAGCGTGGTAGCCGAGGCGGGCAGGGCCTCCAGGGCGTCGCTCCAGGGCAGGGGTACAAACACCGATTCCAGGTTGCGGAAGCCGTCGGGGCGCAGACCGGTCACGTACAGGCCTAGATTGAGTTTGGCGTTGGGAAAAACGAGCATGAACGGCAGGCGTTAAAGTCCCGAAAACTACGGCTTCCAACACAAACTCTATTTTTGACCCTTCAGCCCTGCTCCTTCCTTCATGCCCACTGCTGCTCCTTCTTCCTGGTACTTGCGCTGGGGAAAGCGTCTCGTTGACGTGCTGGTAGCCACGCCCCTGCTGGTGCTGGTGCTGCCCTTGCTGCTGCCCGTGGCGGTGGCCCTAGCCGCGCAAAACGGCGGCGCGTGGCTTTTCCGGCAGCGCCGCCCGGGCTGGCAGGGCCACTCCTTCACGCTCTACAAGCTGCAGACCATGACTTCCCGCCGTGATGCCGCGGGGCAGTTGCTACCCGATGCCGAGCGGCTTACGCCCCTGGGCCGGTGGGTGCGGTCTGCTTCCGTGGATGAATTGCCCCAACTCTGGAACGTGCTGCGCGGCGACCTGAGCCTGGTGGGGCCGCGCCCGTTGCTGGAGCAGTACCTGCCGCTTTACTCCCCGGAGCAGGCCCGGCGCCATGCCGTGCGGCCAGGCATTACGGGCTGGGCGCAGGTAAACGGGCGTAATGCCATCAGCTGGGAGCAGAAGTTTACGTATGATGTCTGGTACGTCGACCATGTGTCGTTTGCGCTGGATTTGCGTATTCTCTGGCGTACCCTGGGCCGGGTGGTGTCGGCTCAGGACATTTCGGCCCACGGCCAGGCTACCATGGAAGCTTTCCGCGGCACGCCCCCATCTGATACCCCTACCCTATGACCCAGCTTTTCTTTTCTGACTTGTACAACGCGGAAGGTGGCCCCACGCAGCCCATTGCCATAGTGGGGGCCGGCGGCCTGGGCCGGGAGGTGCTGCTGCTCATCCGCCAGCTCAACGAAGTGCAGCCCACCTGGGACGTCATTGGCTTTTTCGACGACCAGGCCCCGGCAACTTCCGCTATTCACGGAGTGCCGTACCGGGGCACCATTCACGACCTGAACGAGTGGCCGGAGCCCCTGCACGTAACCGTGGCCGTAGGCAGCAGCCGCAGCCGCGCAGCCGTAGTGCAGCGGCTGAGCAACCCCCAACTTTCTTTCGCCACGCTGGTTCACCCGGGCGTAATGCTGCGGCCTTACCAGCACGTTAGTCTGGGCGAGGGGTGCATTATCAGCCAGCAGTGCGTGCTTACCACCGACATTACCCTGGGCCGGCACGTTTTGCTGAACCTGGGCTGCACCATTGGGCACGATGCCGTGCTGGAGGATTTCTGCTCCCTGATGCCCCACGCCAACGTGGGCGGTGGGGCTCACTTAGCCCCGGAGGTTTACCTAGGTACCAACGCCACCGTGATTCAGCAGGTACAGGTGGGGCCACGCACAGTGGTTGGGGCCGGAGCCGTAGTAGTGCGCCAGTTACCCGCCGATTGCACGGCCGTAGGCGTACCGGCCACCGTGGTAAAACAGCACACTGCTGTCTCCTGACTATCAGACGACTACCTCAGACATACCGATCAATTTAAAAGAAACTGCCTTATTCTACTGAATTCGCCTGTTTTGTGGCGTATCTTATTCAAGTGCTGGCATCAAAATCAGCGGCTCCATTGCTCTGCTTTCTTTCCCTTTACTACCTATGCGCAGCCAGGATTACGACCGACTATACCTCTCCCCGCCCCACCTCGGCCGCCACGAAATCAACTACCTGCACAAGGCCCTGGAAGACAACTGGGTGGCACCCGTAGGCCCCAACCTCGACGGCTTCGAGCGGGACATCTGCGAGTTTACCGAGGCCCAGGCCTGCGTGGCTCTTTCCTCCGGCACGGCCGCCATTCACCTGGGCCTGAAGCTACTGGAAGTTGAAGCCGGCGACGAAGTACTATGCCCCTCTTTCACGTTTGTGGCCACGGCCAACCCCATCGTGTATTGTGGCGGCACCCCAGTGTTTATCGACAGTGAGCCGGATACCTGGAACATGTGCCCACAGCGGCTGCGCGAAGCTTTGCAGGCACGCGTGGCAGGCGGTCAGCGCCTGCCAAGGGCGCTTATTATCGTGCACCTGTATGGCATGCCCGCCCGCTTGGATGAGCTACTGGCGGTGGCCCGTGAGTATGGCATGCCCGCCCGCTTGGATGAGCTACTGGCGGTGGCCCGTGAGTATGGCATTCCAGTGCTGGAAGACGCAGCCGAGGCCTTGGGGGCACGTTATAAGGGCCAACCTCTGGGTACGTTTGGAGATGTTGGGGTTTTCTCCTTCAATGGCAATAAAATCCTGACCACCAGCGGCGGGGGCGCCCTCGTAACCAACCGCCCCGAGTGGGCGGCCAAAGTACGGTTTTGGGCTACCCAGGCCCGGGACCAGGCAGCCCATTATCAGCACTCGGAGCTGGGGTATAATTACCGGCTTAGCAACCTGTTGGCCGGTATAGGCCGGGGCCAGATGGAGCTGCTGGAAGACCGCGTAAAAAAGCGCCGCGAAATCTACCTCTGGTATTGCGACAAGTTGCGCCACCTACCCGGCCTGGCATTTGGCCCCGCGGAACCGGCCGGCAGCCGCTCCAACCGCTGGCTGACTACTATCCTGCTCGATGCGGAACAAACCGCCGTCACGCCCGAGCACCTCCGGCTGCACCTGGAAACGCGCAACATCGAAAGCCGCCCCCTCTGGAAACCCCTGCATCTACAGCCCCTCTTTGCCGATACGCCCATGTATGGTAGCGCCGTATGTGAAAACTTATTTACCCGCGGTTTGTGCCTGCCCAGCGGCTCAGCCATGACGGAAGGTGATTTGCGGCGAGTAGCCGATGCCATTGAGGAGGCATTTTAGCCCATTAGCAGGTATACCTTGCTTGTTTGCCGCACATAAAGTTCATTATCCAGCACAAAACGCACAAAAGGTTTCTCACTAGTATTCCTGCATGAGCTGTGGTATAAAACCGAGTACCATCAGTAGCTCTCTATCATAGCTTGGAAATAAGCTTCCGCACAAAGCCCGCACCCTAGCTTGAACCGCATACTTCGGGCGTACCGATTGATGGATTCAAGTAAGGAGCGGGCTTTCTAAGTACCAGCAAAATTAGGGGCCTTTTCCATGTGCCTTAGCCTCAGCACCGGGGAAACGGCTCCAGGTTTTCAGGTTAAGGACTTACCAGATTAACGCTCACGTTGAAGTAAAGTGGGTTGCCTAGCGTGTTCTCAAACACCGGCTTATCGTCGCCGGTGGGGTTTTGGGTGGTAAAGCCATCAAAGCGCCAGTTGTAGCGGTAGCCCACCTGCGCCGATAACCACACAAAGCCCGCCAACTGCCGCTCGTAGGTAATGCGCGGCTTCAGCTCCCCGCGGCGCAGAAAGATATCTTGCCCATCTACTGGTCCCAGATAGTAGGCGTTGCCTTCTATTTCGTAGCCCAGCATCAGCAAAGAGCTGGTGCCAAAGCTGCGCCGCAGGTTAGCCCGGGCCGGGAACACCGCTTCTACCCCCCAGCGCGGGCTAAAGGTGCGGTTGTAGAATACCACGGGTATGTGCAGCAGCTGGCCGGCCCGGTAGGTGCGTGTCACTCCCAAGCCCCACATAAAGTTGTCGTTGGGCTTCCAGCCGTAGATGGCTGTGCCACTGTACGTGAGGGCCTGGCTGCTCACATCGCCGAAGCTACGGTAATTGCCATTCAAATCGGCGCTGGCCTGCAGCAGCAAAAAGCGCTTGATATCGAAGGGCTTAAATACGGTGGCATTCACGCCCGTGGAGCGCAGGCCCTTGTTCAGGGCCTGCCACAAACCTGGGGAGCCGGGCACTTGCACGCTCGTGTTCCAGTATGTGAGGCCGAGGTTAAGAATAAAATTGGAGCGCGAAATTACCGGGGCATTCACGCCTAGACGCAGCCCCCGGAAACGCTCTACCTCCTGGGTAAGTGGAGGGTCGAAGGTTTGCCCACTGGTGGTGAGGTCGAAGCCAGGTTGCCCCTCATAGCCTAGAGAAATCAGCTTGGTGGGGCTTAGGTAAAGCACCTTCTGGGTAGCAAACGTGCGGGCTGCCTGCCCATCGGCATCCCCAAACTCACCGAAGTCCAGTGAATCGGCGGGCGCGGGCGCAGCAGGTGGGGCGGGCGTATCCTGCGCCTGCGCGCCGGTAGCCAGTACCAGCGCGGCTACCACGGAGTAGAAAGTTCGCATAGCGGCTACTTCTTCTTGCTGATCTGCCGCTTCCACACGTCGGTACGCCCGAACAGGGACACACCAATAAAGCCGCGCACTTCCAGCGTGTTTTCGTCCACGAGCGTCATCTCGCAGGAGTAGTCACTTCCGTTTTTAGGATCGTAGATGCTGCCCGATTCCCATTTATTGTCGCCCGAATAGCTGAAGCCGCGCATGTTCTCCAGCCCTTTCAGCGGAACCTTCCGCTTGCTTTCGTCAGGATTGTTTACATCCGTACGGGGCGTGCCATCGGGGTTGTTGGGCACTTTGAGCCACACAATTCGCCCAAAATACTTGTCTCCCTTTTTGTAAATCTGCACCATACCTGTACCCTCCCCATTTTTCCAAACTCCCAGTACGGCATCGGGGTTGGTAGCCCGGCCAGCCAGGGCCAGGGTCAGAGTGACAAGTAGCAGGATGGCAGTGAGTTGAATTTTTCGTAACCAGTTCATGAGTGGGTGTATAGTGGGTTCACAATAAAAGTAATACTATTATATATAATGCTATTACTTTAATCCAATTTTAATCTCGTTCATATCGCATTGCAGGGATGCTACCCCAGGTGCGGCCTGCCCACACAAATGAACGCCTACTATCTGATCGAAGCCTGCTGCCCGGCATGGAGGCATTTATGTAGGAACTGAGCTACCCGCACCTATTATCAGCCAAAAAGCCTTACCCGGCTACTTCCGCAGAAGTCACCCGGGCAAGGCTTAATATCCAGCTATCAACTAGAGAGTGTGGACAGTCAGCGCATCCAATCCAGGGCGGCGAGCAGGTGAGCGACGGCTAAAAAAGAGGCGGCGGTTTTCTCGTAGCGGGTGGCCAAGCCTCGCGCTTCTTTGAGCCGG
>NZ_VTHL01000034.1:0-28907 GCF_008271285.1 Hymenobacter lutimineralis
ACACGATCTGCGCCTCGGTAAACTTCGTCTTTTTCATGGCACGTGTCTCTTGGTTTTAAGGTACGACAAGTGCCTGATTCCTCTACTTTACAGCGGTCCAGTTTGCTGGGAGGAGGTCACTTGACTTGAGAAGGCTGATTGTTGGACTTGCGCAAGTAATGGATGAGATGATTTACTGACTTATATAGTTCATGGTCATTGTCTTGGAACTCACGCCATAAGATGGCGCTTACTTGATCTAAAGAATCCTCTATGTTCTCCTGTGTTAAGGGTTGTGTATCAACAGAGTCACTTATTGCTAGTAAGACTTGACTGCGTGTTTTACCCGCAGGATTGCCCCATTTTTTAGGTTGTGATATATACGTTACCGAACCGTCAGGATTTCGATAACCGACTTGCCGAGCTGGGGCTTTTTCTTCCATAAATTGTACGAAATTATGACTAAGCCGCCGCCAGCAACACCTCCGCCGAAATACCCAAATTATCGTGCAGCGCCTTCATCATTTTGGCGGTGAGCTTGCGTCTGCGGTTCAGGATTTCGCTCACGCGGCTTTCCCCGCCCAGCCACTCGGCCAGGTCGCGCTGGCGCAGGCCCCGTTCCTGCATTTTGTACTTGATGTACTCGATGGGGTCGGGCTCAGGAATGGGGTGGTGGACAGCGTCGTAGGCCTGTATCAGCGTGGTCAGCACATCCAACTCATCAAACTCTGCGGAGCCAGGCGCGGCCTCGAAGATACTCTCGATGCGGGCCATAGCCTGCTGGTAGTCGGCGGCGTTACGAATGGGTTTGATGGCGCTCATATAGTAGCAGCGTTGATGGTGTCGTATTGGGCATGGGTGCCGATGAACCGAATGAAAACAATGCCGGCGGCGTAGTTAATCGCAACAATTAGGCGAAAGTCATTGCCTTTGATGTTGAAGACTACGCGGTTGTTGCCTACGATGCTGGCGTTGCCATACTGCGCTTTCACGTCGTTCGGATTCTGCCAGGTAGCCTGCACGGTGTCTTTATACCACACCTGCAACGGCAGTGCCGCCGCCGGGTACTTCTCCCAGAATTGGCGCAGGGGGGCCTTCGTAATGATGCGCATGAAGTTTAAAGATACAATAACTTACCAAATATGTAAGAAGTTCGTGTTCTGCATGACGAGCCAATTTCAATTCACCCTTCCAGCAGCCCGGTTTCATCCTTGAGGGCCACGCCCGAGAGCTGGCGGCGCAACGACTCCTGGATCAGATAGAACAGCTTATCAGCGGCGGCCACATACGATAATCCCTCGGGGCGGATGTTGGACACGCAGTTGCGGGCTTCGTCGGTGCGGCCGGGGCGGGGGGCGTAGGTGAGGTAAGCTCCGAGGCTGTGCGGGGCGCTCAGGCCCGGCCGCTCGCCAATGAGCATCAGCGCCAGCCGCGCCCCCAGCACTTCCCCGATGTCGTCGCTGAGAGCTACGCGGGCCTGCTCGGCCAGCACCACGGGCGCGAGGCGGAAGCCGGCCTGCCGCAGCTTCGGCAGCAACTCGTGCAGCAGGGGCAGGGCATGCTCGTTTACGGCGGTGGCTGATAGACCATCGGCCAGGATAATCACTACGGCTGCTTCGGGGGCCGCAGCTTCCTGCATCTGTTGCCGGCACTCCTCGGCTAATTGGCGCCCGTAGTCGGGGCGGTGGAGGTACTGCTCGCGGGTTTCGGCGCGGCTGCGCACGGTGCACACCGGCAGCGCGAGAGTCTTCAGGCCGGCGGTGAGGTGGGGCAGGTCGAGGGTCGAGTACACGGCGTCGCGGGCGTGGGCGTGGGCCAGCCGGAACGCCAGTGACTCCCGCAGTGGTACGCTGGTGCCGGTGCGGCCCAGGGCAATGCGGGCGGCGGTGTAGGCCCGCAAGCCGGCCCAAGGGTCGTCGGGCGGTGGGGTGTGGGGATGAACAGGCGTTTGCATATATGGGCTGGCCTTTAAGGTACTTTTATGATATCATACAATAGATTTAATTGTTCTAAATCACATGGCGTAATTTGAATAGTATCATTCATTATGATGTCTTCTATACCTGTTAAAAAATTGCGTTTGGTATCTGAGTGATTAATCTAGTTAATTATTTTTAGTGAGATGAACTTGTCGCCGAAAGGATTAGATAGCTTGCGAGTATTAATTGGGTTGGAAATTTGAAAATATAAGTATTGAAAATGCAAAGTGCTTTCAATACTGTTGTTATCCTTCCATTATTCTAAAAGAGTGTCTATATCAAAACTACCGAGCCACAACATGATTAATATAGAGTCGATGCCTTCGTATTCAGTTGGCAATGGATAAATAGATAAACAATACTTGAAATATTCAAGAGAGAATCTGTTGAGGAAAGTAAGTTCAGCTGATGTCCATTCGCTTTTATCGAAAGGAGTGAGTCTTTTAAATGATAGCTCTGGTGAATGGGAAGGGAATTGAAAATGGCTTGCTAGCTCAATGTATCTTGGTAGAAAATGTTTTAATTCACTGATAGGAGTTTTGCCTGTGGATGCTTCATCATTGTATTTACCCAATAGGTCCTTTGGTATATCGTGAACAGGAAGACTTGCCAAAAGAGCTTCATTATTAATATTCATGCAGCATTCGGTGCAGATATCTAGAGGACGAGCGGCCTTGTACTTTGAGAAAATTCGATAAGCAGTTTTAATAATTTCTTTCATCGAACTCTATAGTATAGAAATGATACAATATGATTGAATAAATACTAAGTAAACTGCTCCACCAGCTCCGCCGCCTGCGGAAACTCCGCAACCAGTGCCGCTCGTTCGGCCAACTCAAAATCAGCGAAATCGAAGCCGGGAGCCACGGTGCAGCTGACCAGCGCGTAGCCCGCACTATGTTGCAGGTGGGCCGCAAACCACGTATTGGCCGGGATAACAGCCTGGGGTAATTCGCCATTGGCCAAGTCACTGCCGAGGACGAGGCGCGTTGGCTGGCCGTCTGTGAGCAGGATGATTTCCAGCGGCTGTCCCTGGTGGAAAAACCACAGTTCATCGGATTTGATGCGGTGGAAGTGCGACTTGTCCTCGTTTTCGAGCAGGTAGTAAATGGCCGTACTGAGGTGGCGGGTATGGCCTTCGGCCGTTGCCAGCGTTTGGGCAGCGCGGTAGGTTTCGCGGTAGTAGCCGCCCTCCGGGTGGGGCGTCAGGTGCAGGTGACGGATGATGTCCTGGGCAGTCATGCAGTTGGGTTGAAAAAAGAAGGCGTGCCGGGCGCTAAGTTCGAGGTTTCAGTCCGCCCGCACCCAGCAGCCTATGCCCCGCCGAAGCCGGCAGTAGCTGGCCTTGCTCTCCGAAGATACCCTGATGCTGGAGCCAGGCCTCAAATTCGGGGGCGGGCCGCAGGCCGAGCACCTGGCGCAGGTAGAGGGCATCGTGGAAAGAGGTGGACTGGTAGCCCAGCATGATGTCGTCGGCGCCGGGGATGCCCATGATGAAGGTGCAGCCGGCCACGCCCAGCAGCGTGAGCAGGGTGTCCATGTCGTCCTGGTCGGCCTCGGCGTGGTTGGTGTAGCACACGTCCACGCCCATGGGCAGGCCCAGCAGCTTACCGCAGAAATGGTCTTCCAGGGCCGCCCGGATGATCTGCTTGCCGTCGTAGAGATACTCAGGACCAATGAAGCCGACCACCGAATTCACCAGCAGCGGCCGGAACTGCCGGGCTACGGCGTAGGCGCGGGCCTCGCAGGTCTGCTGGTCGAGGCCATGGTGGGCATTGGCGCTCAGGGCGCTGCCCTGGCCGGTTTCGAAGTACATGACGTTCTGGCCGAGCGTACCCCGGTTCAGGCTCAGGGTAGCTTCATGGGCTTCCCGCAAAAGGCCTAAGCTCACCCCAAAGCTGGCGTTGGTGGCCTCGGTGCCCCCGATGGACTGAAACGTGAGGTCCACGGGTGCGCCCTGGCGGATCAGCTCCAGGGTGGTGGTGACGTGGCCGAGCACGCAGGTCTGAGTCGGAATCTGGAACTGCTCCCGCACGCCGTCGAGCAGCTCCAGCAGCTGGCGGATAGCGCGGGGACTGTCGGTGGCGGGGTTGATGCCCAGTACGGCGTCGCCGCTGCCGTAGAGCAGGCCATCCACGAGGCTGGCGGCAATGCCCCGGGCGTCGTCGGTGGGGTGGTTGGGCTGCAGGCGGGTGGCTAAGCGGCCGCGCAGCCCCAGCGTGTTGCGAAACCGGGTAATCACCTCACACTTGCGGGCTACGCCAATCAGTTCCTGGTTGCGCAGCAGCTTGCTTACGGCGGCCACCATTTCGGGCGTGAGGCCGGGAGCGAGGCCCTGCAACGCCGCTGTATCCGCCGCTTCCGACAGCAGCCAGTCGCGCAGCTGCCCCACGGTGAAGGCGCTAATGGGCGCGAAGGCGGCTGCGTCGTGGGTGTCCAGAATAAGGCGGGTGACGTCGTCCTGCTCGTAGGGGACCAGGGCCTCGGTAAGAAATCGGCGCAGCGGCACGTCGGCCAAGGCGTACTGGGCCGCCACGCGCTCCTCGTAGGTATTGGCCGCCACGCCGGCCAGCTGGTCGCCGGAGCGCAGGGGCGAGGCCCGCGCCAGCAGCGTCTTCAGATCCGGGAAAGTGTACGTGCGCTGGCGGATGGTATGGCGGTACATGGTGTTAGTAGTGAGTAATCGGTATTAAGTAATGAGACTCGTTCTGGCGGCTGTAGAGACGCGACACTTCGCGTCGCGTCGTTGGTGAGGTTGTTTTTATTGACCGTCATGCTGAGCTTATCGAAACAGCTCTACCGCTTCGTTTTATTACCAGTACGATCAGTACGACGTCAGCACGCAAGATTCCTCGGCAAGCTCGGAATGACGTTCTGAATTGATTGTGGCTTGCTAAGTACACGCAACCTCAGCAACGCCGAGACGCGACACTTCGCGTTTCTACAGCCGTTCGGCGTTCAGCAAAGCATCCTCTGGCACTGGCCGGCGGTGGTGGCCCAGTAGCACGTATACCGCCAGTGCCAGCCCCAAACCGGCGAAGAATACCACGCTCAGCCAAATATTATAATACACAATGGCCCCCAGGCTCAGCAGGGTGAGGGCCAATGCCAGCAGCGGAAACCACGGGTAGAACGGGGCCACGAAGGGCCGCTCCAGTTGTGGCTCGCGGCGGCGCAGGGCAAACAAGCTCAGCAGACTGATGGCGTACATCACCACCGCTCCCAGCACCGATAGTACAATCACCTGTGCCGTGGTGCCGGTGAGCAGCGCGCCCGCGCCCACTACGCCACCGGCTACCAACGCCCAGTGCGGCGTCTGGAAACGAGGATTCACCTGGGCCAGAAAGCCGGGCAGGTAGCCGCTGCGGGCCAGGGCAAACACCTGCCGCGAGTAGCCAATGATGGTGCCGTGAAACGAAGCTACCAGCCCAAACAGCCCGATGCTGGCAAACAGCTGCGTCAGGCGGCTGTGGCGGCCCAGCACCACGGCCAGGGCCTCGGGCAGGGGGTAATCGATGCGGCTGAGGGTGCGCCAGTCCGTAACGCCGCCGGTGAGCACCATCACGCCCAGGGCTAGGACCACCAGCGTGCCCAAGCCGTAGAGGTAGCCCTTGGGAATGGTCTTTTTCGGGTTTTCGACTTCCTCCGCCACCATGGCCACGCCCTCGATGGCCAGGTAAAACCAGATGGCAAACGGCAGAGCCGCAAACACGCCCGCCGCGCCCAGCGGCACCGGGTGGGCCAGAAAGTTGCGTACCTGAAAGCCCGGCGCCACCAGCCCCATGTACAGCACCAGCTCGGCCACAGCCAGCACTGTTACCAACAGCGAGAACCGCGCCGACTCCTTAATACCCAGAAGGTTGACGCCGATAAACACCACATAGCACACCAGGGCTGTGCCCAGCACCGGCACCTGGGGGTGCAAAAAGTGCCCGTAGCTGCCCAGCGCCAGCGCAATGGCCGGCGGGGCCAGCAGGAACTCTACCAGGGTGGCGTAGCCGGCTACCAGTCCGCCCAGCGGCCCAAAGGCGCGGTAGGAGTAGGCAAACGGCCCGCCCGCGTGGGGAATAGCCGTGGTCAGCTCGGTGAAGCTGAAAATAAACGTCACGTAGAGCACCGTCACCAGCAGGGTGGCCACCAGGAACCCCACCGGGCCGGCCACCGCCCAGCCGTAGTTCCAGCCGAAATACTCACCCGAAATCACCAGCCCCACGGCCAGGGCCCACAAGTGCAAAGGACGGAGCACTTTCTTCAGGGTCGGCGCGGCGGCAGTTGGAGGAAGTGTCATAAGCAGCAGGCAGGGTCCGCTGCCTAATGTAAGGTATAACCGCCGCAGTGCAAGCCCGTTACCAGATCATGACGAAGCCCCTATGCTGCGGTGTTCCCGATACGGCATTCGGGCGGGTCAGCCATGGGGCTCGGCTTGGTCAGGAAAAACCCGGACGTTGGCTCCTTGACGGGGGCGGGCCAGGCTGTGCAGCCAGGAGAGTAAACTATCGGTTGCTCATGGCTAACTGGGAAAAGAAATAGAGCTTTGCGAGTAAGCAAGCAGGCGGGGCGAGAGGCTGGATAACGGAGCCGGAAGGGCAAAAAACGGCCGCTGCGGCGCTGACTATTTCCGGGTTCCTGCGTACTTGCTTCCCCAAGCCAACCAACTCCACCTGCTATGCCCTATCAACCCAGCCCCGGCCGCTACGCCGCTATGCCCTACCGCCGCACTGGCCGCAGCGGCCTGAAACTGCCCGCCGTGTCGCTCGGCCTCTGGCACAACTTCGGCGACGTGGACGTGCTCCAGAACTTCCGCGCCATCCTGCACCGGGCCTTCGACAGCGGCGTCACGCACTTCGACCTGGCCAACAACTACGGCCCGCCGCCCGGCTCGGCCGAAACCAACTTTGGCCGCATCCTGAAAGAAGATTTCCGCGGCTACCGCGACGAGCTGATTATTTCCACCAAGGCCGGCTACCACATGTGGGAAGGCCCCTACGGCGAGTGGGGTTCCCGCAAATACCTCATTTCGAGCCTCGACCAGAGCCTCAAGCGGATGCGCCTTGACTACGTGGACATCTTCTACTCCCACCGGCCCGACCCCGATACGCCCCTGGAAGAAACCATGGGTGCCCTCGACCACGTGGTGCGCCAGGGCAAGGCCCTGTACGTGGGCATCAGCAACTACCAGCCCCAGGAGGCCGCCGAGGCCATCCGTATTCTGCGCGAGCTGGGCACGCCCTGCCTGATTCACCAGCCCAAGTACTCGATGTTTGAGCGGTGGGTGGAAGACGGCCTGCTGGATTTGCTGGGCGAGGAAGGCGTGGGCTGCATCCCGTTTTCGCCCCTGGCCCAGGGCCTGCTCACCAATAAATACCTGCACGGCATCCCCGAAGATTCGCGCGTGGCCAAGGGCGTGGGCTTCCTAACCGAAAACCAGCTGACGGAGGCGCGCCTCACCCAAATCCGCCAGCTCAACGACCTGGCCCAGGCGCGCGGCCAGAGCCTGGCCCAGATGGCCCTCAGCTGGATTCTGCGCGACGAGCGTATCACCTCCGTGCTCATCGGCGCCAGCAAGCCCGAGCAGCTCACCGACTCGCTGCGCTGCCTGGAAAATCTGCAGTTCAACGAGGGTGAGCTGGCGCAGATTGAGGCTGTGCTGAAGTCCTAAACCTGTCATTCCGAGCGAAGCGAGGAATCTGAGCTATCCACGAGAGGCTGGTCCAGATTCCTCGCTTCGCTCGGAATGACAAATTCATAGCGTCATTCTACAGATTCTGCCGCAGGATTTGCAGGGTCTTTTGGTCCTGCTCTCCTTCAAAAAGCTTGTCCAGCACCCGTTGAAAAACCGGATTAGCGCCTGCCAGCGCCCCAAACAGCGTCATGGAGGAACGCAGCTTCATATCATCCGGGCTGCCCATGATGCGGGTGGCGTCGTTGCTTTCCAGGGCCAGCAGTGCTTCGCTGATTTCCACCAGGCGCGGCCCTAGCACCGGGTGCTGCAAATACGCTTCGGCTTCCTGCCTGTTTTGGATGGCGTAGAAGCGGGCCGTTTCGCTGTAGCCCAGGCCTTGGATCTGCGGGAAAATGTACCACATCCAGTGGCTGCGCTTGCGCCCCGCCCGGATTTCGGCAAGGGCGGTGGCGTAGTCGCGCTGCTGGGCATCGAGGAAGCGTTGCAGGTTGGGTTGCTGAGGCATGATAGAGCCAAATAATTCGTGTAAACAAACCGTGAACGTCATTCCGAGCATGTGGCGCACCAAGCCACATGCTCGGAATGACGTTATGTGTTAACCGTCTTGGAGAAGTCTACTGGCCGCCCAGCTTATCCAGGGTCGCCATATCCTCGGCGGAAAGCTCAATGGACGCGGCCTGCACGTTTTCTTCCAGGTGCTTCACTTTGGAGGTGCCCGGAATGAGCAGGATGTTGGGGGAACGGTGCAGCAGCCAGGCCAGGGCAACCTGCTGGGTGCTGGCCTGGTGCCGCTGGCCGATTTCGGTGAGCTTGCTCAGGGCCTCCTGGTTGCCGCCGGCCAGCGGGTACCACGGAATGAAAGCCAGGCCATTTTGCTCGCAGTACGTCAGCTCGGCTTCCCACTTGCGGTTGTCCACGCTGTACATGTTCTGCACCGACACCACTTTCACGTACTCCTGCGCCTGCTGGATCTGCTCCACGGTCACTTCCGAGAGGCCGATGTGCTTGATCTTGCCATCCTGCTGCGCCTTCTGCAAAAATTCCAGGGTCTGCTCAAACGGCACGCTCGGGTCGATGCGGTGGAGCTGGTAGAGGTCAAGCTGGTCGAGCTTCAGGCGTCTCAGGCTGCCTTCGAGGGCCTCGCGCAAGTGGTTGGGGCTGGCATCAATGGGCCACTGGTTGGGCCCGGTGCGCAGCAGCCCGCCCTTGGTGCCGATGACGAGCCCGTCCGGGTAGGGGTGCAGGGCCTCGGCAATCAGCTCCTCCGACACGTGGGGGCCGTAGCTGTCGGCCGTGTCAATGAAGTTGATGCCCAGCTCCAGGGCGCGCCGCAGTACCCGGAGGGACTCGGCGTGGTCCCGGGGTGGGCCCCAGATACCGTCGCCGGTGATGCGCATGGCGCCGTAGCCCATGCGGTTAACGGTCAGGTCGCCGCCCAGGGTGAAGGTCTTGGCGGGTGAGGTGGTGGCGTTGGTCATCAGGAAAATGAGTTGGAGGTGAGCGGGGCCGTCCGCGTAGGGGCCGAAGCCAAACGCAGACTTTCCTGCCCGCTCATACGCATAAACGTCCCGCTCCGGCCACCGCACCCCGGGCCGCTACGCGTTACACCTGCAGCTTCTGCCCCTGAATGGCCGCCGCCATCAGCGCCGGAAACTGACCGGGCGTGCAGGCAAAGGAGGGAATGTCGAGGGCCGCAAACTGCTCGGCCACGCGCCGGTCGAAGGAAGGTGCTCCGTCGTCGGCTAGAGCCAACAGGGACACTACCGTGACGCCGGCGGCGCGCAGGGCGGCGGCTTTTTTAATCATTTCCCGCTCGTTGCCGCCCTCGTACAGGTCGCTGATAAGCACCAGAATGGTATCGGTGGGGCGAGTGATGAGCTGCTGGCAGTAGCCCAGGGCCAGGTTGATGTCGGTGCCGCCGCCCAGCTGCACGCCGAACAGCAAATCCACCGGGTCCTGCAAATCCTCGCTCAGGTTTACCACGCTGGTGTCAAACACCACCATGTGGGTTTTCACGGCCTTAATGGACGCCAGCACCGCCCCAAACACGCCCGCATACACCACCGACGAAGCCATGGAACCGCTCTGGTCCACGCACAGCACAATTTCCTTGAGGGCCTGTCCGCGCCGCCCAAAACCCACCAGCCGCTCCGGGATAATGGTGCGCTGCTCGGGCTGGTAGTGCTTGAGGTTGAAGCGGATGGTAGCCGCCCAGTCGATTTCGCGGTAGAGGGGCCTGGGGTTGCGCACGGCCCGGCTCAGGGCGCCCTGCACGGCCTGCCGTAGCGGGTTCGAGAGTTTCTGCTCCAGCTCCTTCACCACCTTGCCTACTACCTCGCGAGCCGTGTGCTTCACCTTCTGCGGCATCACCCGGCTCAGGGACATGAGCGTGCCTACCAGGTGCACATCGGCCTGCACGGTGCGCAGGATTTCGGGCTCCATCAGCAGCTGGTGCAGGCCCAGGCGGTCCATGGCGTCGCGCTGCATCACGGCCACCACCTCCGAAGGGAAGTAGGTGCGAATGTCGCCCAGCCAGCGGCTCACGCGGGGTGCGGAGCCGCCCAGTCCGGCCTTGCGCTCCGACTGGTCGTAGAGCGAGGTCAATACCTCGTCCATGCCTTTGTAGTCGGCATCAAAGGCAAGCTGGTTTTGCGCGTCGGCCTCGGAGCCCAGCACGAGCTTCCAGCGGGTGGCGTTGTCGGTAGCGGGTTTCATGGAGCAGGTAGTTACTCGAAAAAGTCGGCGGGGTCAGCTTGGCTGAGGTACTTATTGAGGCTGCCCAGGTCGCCGAAGATAGGCTGAATCAGGGCCAGGAACTGCTCGGTGGCGGCGGGCCCATCGGTGAAGGCCAGGAAGATTTCCCCCTCACCAGCCAGCTCTAAGTGCTCCAACAGGGCGGGCGCGTATTCCTCCAGAATGGTTTCGATGTGCTCGGCCCAGCTGGCGCCACTGCCGCTGAAACCGTACTTCTCAAACACGTTGTAGTAGTCCTCCATGTTGGAGAGGTTCACCAAAATGCGCTCCTGGCGGCCGGGCTCGGCCCGCTCTGCTAAGTCGGCAACCAGGAAAGGGTAGGTAGTAGGCATAGGCAGCAAGGTACGACGGCTGAAATTTGGAACGGTGTAGAAACCCAACATCTTGCGTCTTCGTCGTTGCTGATGTTAGTCACGTTCCATCATTCAACAACGAAGACGCAAGTACGCGTCTCTACCTTCTTTCGAGCTCAAAACCCCAGCAGCGCCCGCAGCCCCGGCAACACGCGCAAGCCACGTTCCAGGTCGAAATCTTCTTCCCCGGCTATGGCAACCGGCTGGTGGCCCTGGCGGGAAAGGTCTAGAAGCTGGCGACGCTCCGGCAAACTGAAGTCGGTGAAGGCGCGGCGCAGCAGGGGCACGATTTCGCGGAAGGTGTCTTCGGGCAGCTCCCCGAGCCAGTCGTTGAGCAGGTCGAAGAGGGGCCGGTGGTGGAGCAACAGCAGCCCGCTGCCGCTCAGGAAACCCTCAATCCAGGCGGTGGCGTAGTCGGTAGGCTGGGCCGGGGCCAGGGCCAGGCCGAGGGCCGTGGCCGCTGCTTCCGGCGCCAATTGGTGGGCGTCAAACAACAGTCGTCCCGCCGCCCCGGCCAGCAGCCCCGAGGAAGCCGGATTGCGCAGCACCACGGCCAGGGCATCGTACCAGTCATTTTCCTGGGCTTCGTCCTGCAAAAGCCGGATGGCCTGATGAGTGCCTTCGATGCGGGGCAGCAGCTGGCGGGCCGCGTCGTAGTCGAGGCCGGTGCAGGCCTGGGGCAGCCCAATGCACAGGCGCGGCACCAGATGATGGACTACCGTGGCTACCTGGGCGGTTTCGGTGCGGCGCACGTTGCCGTAGCGCAGCACGTTCACCAGGGGGGGCAGGGCGGCCAGCAGGTGCGTCACGTCGCGGGTGCCGGCCGACAGGGTTTCCAGCCGCGCCACCAGCGTCCCGATGGCCGGGCCGAGGTCGGCCTGCAGGGCTTCTTCCAGTAGCTTACTCACCGCTTCCAGGTCGGGGGCTTCGGCGGCGCGGGCAGCAGCTTTAGCGGCGGCCGCGGCCAATACGGTATTGCCCAGGCGGCCCGCATCCAGCACATTGAGGGCGTATTCGGGCTGCCACTGCAGCTCCCACAGCTCGTGGAAGGTGCCCGCCTTGCCCTGAGCGCGGCGCGGCTCGCCCCACCGGATACCCAGCAGGCGCAGACGGTGCAGCAGGTGGCTGCGGCTGAGGTCCAGCTCCTTGCGCAAGTCCAGGTCGAGGGTTTTGGCGGTGGCTTCGGGCTTGAGGCGGGTAACTTTCTGCTGCAGCTGCAGGTCCTGCTGCAGGGGCGTGGCGGGCTGCTCGGGCGGCACCGCGCCCAGCCGCTCCCCAACCACCAGCTCCCGCTGTACCAGGTCCAGGGCCTCGGCGTAGCCCCCGCCCAGAATGGCCACGGCGGCTTCCTGCAGCTCCTCAATGCCCGGCAGCTCCCGCCCGCGCACGACGGCCAGGGTTTCGGCCAGCCGTACGCCCTCAATGGCGTGGGCGGCGGAGGCATCCAGGTCGCGGGTGCGCAGCAGGCGGGCAGCGCCCACCATCCAGTGCGTCACCACCTCGGCCCGGGGCACCGTGAACAGCAGCTCGTACCAGGCCGGCGACAAAATGCCCGCCCCGTAGCCCGAGGCATAGGAAAGCCGCTCGAACGTCCACGGAATCCAGGTAGCGGCCGTGGGTACTTTCTTCAGGCCTTTGAGGCGGGCTTTGTCTTCTTTTTTGAGCAGCTCGGGCCGCAGGACCGGCGCGTGCCAGGCCCCGCACACCACCGCCACGCGCTGGTAGCCCTGCTGGAGGGTGGCGCGCAGGGTTTCGCGCATGAAGGCCTCGCGGAGCAGGGTTTCCTCGGTTTCGGGCTGAGCCAGCTCTTCCCGCAAGGCCGTCATCATGTCCAGCACCACCGCGAAGGTGTCGGCGTGGCCGGGAGCGTGCTCCAGGCGCAGCTCCCACCACCGCTCCCCGTCGGAGTAGCCGTCCAGCTCGGCCAGGTAGGAAATAGGGTCAGTTTTGGGGGAAGGCAGGAAATCATCGGGTGTGGCCGGTGCTGCCGCTACTTCGTTGTCGAACTCTGGCGTGGGTTCGTCAACTGGCTCAGCGGCTGCGGTTGGCTCAATATCCAGCTCCGCCTCTGATGTTTGCGCGGCTTGTTCCTGGGCAAAGCGCAAACTCGCCGGCAAATCGAAGCAGCGCAGGTGGGCGCCGTGCCGGTGGCACCAGTGAATGGCCTGCCACTCGGGCGAAAACTCGGCGAAGGGCAAAAATGAAGCCTGCTGGTGCTGCTTGGGGTTGTAGATGAGCAGGGCCACGGGCGGCACCATCTCGGCGTGGGTGGCCGCGGCCAGCGCCGCTTCGGCATCGGCGGGGCACTCCAGCAGCACCATGTCGGGCTGGTACGCGTCGAGGGCCTGGCGCAGGCTGGCGGCGCTGCCGGGGCCGTGGTGGCGAATACCGAAAAGGCGAAGGTCAGTGGGCATCAGGGAAGGAAAGCAGGCTTGGAAGTTAACAGTCGGAAACTACTACTCGGCTCACCGCTACGCCCACTTGCTGCTCCAGGGCAGCAGCCAGGTGCGTCAGCGCTGGGGAGGAGTAGGCGTCCTGCAGATGCAGGCTACCAATGGACAGGAGCATGGTCCCGTAGCCTTTTGCCGGACGCAGCGTAAGCAGCTCCACGGCCGGAAAATGAGGAGGCCTAAGCACAATGGTATCCTGGTAGTTGGAAACCGCCCAGGCCTCCTGACCGGGCACAGCCCAGAGGGCTACCTGCTGGCTTTGCAGGCGGTTTTGCACTAGCGCAGGTGTTTCGCAGAGCCGCTCCCGGTACAGGGCCCGTTGCGACTGTCGCCACTCAGTATCCTGCCGGGCCGCGTGAGGCTCAGCCGAGCCGTAGTCGGGCATGTAAAAACCGCCCTGGGGCTGTTGCAGCTCGAACAGAAACAGCTTTTCTATGCCTTTGGCGTAGGCATTCAGGGCCGCCGCCTGGGCCTGGGCGGCTTCGTAAAACGGCCGGGCAGCGGTTAGCTCGTCCTGCCAATCCAGAAACAGTCCGGCAGCGGCCAGCCCCGATTCCGTCCGCCTGATGCCCCCGAATACCGACAAGGACACGCGCAGCGTGGGCCACTGCCATGTTACCGAGTGCACTACGTTGCTGGAAACAGGGTTCTGATCGGGAAGCGGCGTATTCTTCGTTGGTGGGCCCAAAAGCTGCGTCAGAGGCTGCACCCAATAGGCTGCGTCTACTGGGTACTTGCCGTGGTAGCCGGGCGGTGGGGCCAACTCGTAGCTCACCTGCATGACGGGCTTGTGGCGGGCCGGGGCGCGTAGGTTGCACTCCACCGCTGCCAGGTCCAGCACCGAGCGGCACGCTCCGCGCAGGTTGGGCCAGCCGCCGTACGTCGGCAGCCACTGCCGGGAAGCCAGCAACTGTTCCACCTCCGCCAGGCTCAGGCCCCAGGAAATCAGCTGCTCGTCAATAGGGTAATGCTGCAGGTCGAAAGGCACGGGTGGCAAAGGTGAGGTGGGTGGCCCAGAGGCGGAAGTCGAGGGGCATGAGCAAAGAAGCGGGCTATGTTTGTAGTTTATTTCCTGATTTCTGAAAATAACCTACAAGCTGGGCCGATGAAAAGAGGGCTAGGGCCGGGGCACTGACTGCCAGCGGTGAGCATTGTACCAGTTCACCAGGTCAATAGTGGGGTCCGGGGCCAGAAACTCGTTGTCGTCTTCCTGCAGCGCATCGGGGTTGAGGGAATACAGATCCTGTTGCAGGTCGCGGGCGAAATCAGACAGGAAACTGGTTACTGAACTGGCTACCAGAAAGGCAGTTTCCTCTACTTCATCCAGGAAAATTACCTGCCCGTAGGTGCCGGCGGGGGTGGGGTCAAGGTCCACGTGCAGCCACGCGTGCGAGCCATCGAAGCCCAGGCTCACCCAGTAGGGGTTCAGCACATTGTCGGCACGCACCTCGGCAGCGGTGCGCGCCAGGGGAAAGGCCTCGGCATCCTGCTTCCGGGAATGAACGTTGGCCGTTACTTCTTCCAGGGGCAAAAAGCTCAGGCCATACGCGAAGTTGCCGAAGTTCTCGGCCTCCTCATCCAGGCCATTATGCCAGCGGTACAAGGTCTTGTAGTCGTCGGGCAGCGGGCGGCCAACGGCTTTTTCCAGCGCCGCCAGGACTTCCTCGGAAGCGCCGGGGTTAAGCGACTCGTGCAGGATGCGCGGCGCGTTGGCCGCCAGCCAGGTTTCAATTAAGTGAAGGGCAGAATCGGGCATAGAGTAGTACATGGATTGAGAAGGTAATACGCAGCTTTTCGGAGTCATACATTCAGCTATCTTGCGCGAAACTCAAGCGGAAACCCGGCTGGTGACCCCAACTCTAGGTCAAGGATTTGCTCATCGGTCAGTTCTGGTTCGCCCGTTTCGGCCAGAACTGCTTCGTAGGCCTGCACCACGGCAGCCAGCCAGACGGTTAAGTCTGGGAACACCACGTCGCGCGGCTCCCAATCGTGCCAATGCTCGATGAGCTGCCCCGGCTGGCCGGTGAACGTGCCCTCCAGATCGAGGCAGACATGGTCGCCGCTGCCGTTGGTCAAGAACGGCACCCAGTTGGGTTGCCACCAGTTGAGCACAAAGTCGCCGGCTTCGAGTAGCTCCCGGTTGATGCGCATGCTTTCTGCCACACTGCTCAGGCTGGGGCACTCGTAGTTGGCCACCAGGCTTTCAAAGCACTCATCGTTCTGGCCGTTGTGCCAGCTAAACCACGCCCACAGTTCCGCTGGCAGCGTTAAGCCAACTTCCGCCTCAAACGCCGCTAGTTCAGCTGCTGTAGCGGGTGGGTTGAGCTCCGCGTAATACTCCGGGCGGTGCCGTTGGAGGAGGGCATCTAGCCGGGCAAGGAGTTTAGCGAAGGTCATGGAAGGGTTAGAGACGGACTGGCGGCGCTGCTGGGCCCGTGGTGAATGATGCCGAAAAGGCGGAGGTCGTAATCTATGGGCTTAGAGTAATTTGAATGCTTGCCCATCCCAGATGCCCACTCCGTCGTTTTGAGTTAGTAGCACCAATTTTCCGTTGCCCAAGGAAAGCAACTTCAATACATTCATCGGTGAGCCCACTGCATCAGGCTGGCCATTGCGCCAATGCAGCTTAGGATGAAATACCTTTTTCCATGATGTAAATCGGGAAAGGTTGGTGCCGTACGAACCTTTATAAACCCCTAGGTTGGAATACACATAGATGGTATTGGTACCGGCATCATACGCCGCCGGCCCGACATACGGCGCATTACTTCTGAAAGAGGGTTGGCTGGTTGCGCTTGTATCCCGATCATTCCAGGAACTATAAAGCAACTGGGCACTTTGGTTTCTGAACTCAGCCACAGCACCGGAATTCGACATATGCTGCAAACCAGAAGAAGTGCCTATACTAAAGGGTAGCTGAAAAAAGGATTTGATAGGATGCAGGGTAATGTTGAATGAATTGAATTTTAGATCGGTGAATTTCTGATGCTGCGTGTCATAAGCAAAAATATTCCCGCCCCATTCACCATACCCAAATCCCAGCCAGATATTGTCGTCTTTATCTAGAAAGCAGGCGGATGGTTTGCCTAATTCCTTTAGCTCCCTGAGTTGGTTATTAGGGGATGAATCGGGTAAATGGGTCTGGCCCATGACAACATCCAGAACGCCCTTGTTAGTGATGGCGAAAATATGGTTCCGGCTAGTGACTGCCAGTGCATACGCATTGACAGCCAACTTTCCAACGACGCGCCAAGTGGAATCTTTGCTGCTCCATAACTGCAGTTGCTGACCTGTCTGAGCTACTATATCATCTCCTGCTTGAGCAATAAGCTGTGCCTGGATGCCACGAAGCGAAGCCATCTGCACTTTTGCTCCATCAGTAGTATAAACCGTTATCTGCCCGCCATTATTAAGCACCCAGATGCGGTTCTTCACTACCACTATATCGGCAGCGCTACCCAAAAGAGACTGTCGCCACTCAGTAAAAGCGTTGGACCTTAGCGGCAGTATAACGGCAAAAAGAAGTAATAGCTGTTTGAGGATTTTGGCATTCATAGGCTCTTGATGGATTGATAGTACAGCTCTGCTTGCCAGATGCAGGACTGGCTAGTATTCTACGCGCTACTCCACCACCTCCCGGCAGGCGCGGTACAGGTCTTTCCAGCCTTCCCGCTCTTTCACCACGGTTTCGAGGTATTCGAGCCAAACGGTACGGTCCTGCACGGGGTCTTTCACTACAGCGCCGGTGAGGCCGGCGGCCAGGTCGTGGGCGCGCAGGCTGCCGTCGCCGAAGTAGGCGGCCAGGGCCAGGCCACTGTTCATCACCGAAATGGCCTCGCCGGTGCTAAGCGTGCCGCTGGGGCTCTTGAGCTTGGTTTTGCCATTATCCGTCACGCCGGAGCGCAGCTCCCGGAAGATGGTTACGAGGCGACTGATTTGCTCCAGGGCCGGGGCCTCTACGGGCAGCTGCAGGGCCTTGCCCTGTTTTTCCACCCGCGTCTGCACAATGCGCACTTCTTCCGCCTGGGAGTTGGGCAGCGGCAGCACCACCGTGTTGAAGCGGCGGCGCAGGGCGCTACTCAGCTCGTTCACGCCCTTGTCCCGGTCGTTGGCCGTAGCAATGACGTTGAAGCCGCTGGTCGCCTGCACTTCCGTAGATAGCTCGGGTATGGGCAGCACCTTTTCCGAGAGCATAGTGATGAGCGTGTCCTGCACGTCGGAGGGAATGCGGGTAAGTTCTTCCAGGCGCACCAGGCGCCCTTCCTGCATGCCTTTGAACAGGGGAGAGGGCACCAGCGCACCCAGGGAAGGTCCTTCGGCAATGAGACGGGCGTAGTTCCAGGAGTAGCGGATGGCATCTTCCGAAGTGCCCGCCGTACCCTGCACCAGCAAGTCGGACCGGCCGCTGATAGCCGCCGTTAGGTGCTCCGAAACCCAGCTTTTGGCCGTGCCCGGCACGCCCAGCAGCAGCAGGGCGCGGTCGGTGGCCAGGGTAGCCACGGCAATTTCCATCAGCCGCCGCTGCCCGATGTATTTGGGCTCAATTTCGAAGCCATTGTCCAGCTTGCCGCCCAGCAGGTAGATGACGGTAGCCCAGGGCGAGAGGTGCCAGTTCGGGGGCTTGGGCCGGTCGTGGTCGGCGGCGCGCAGGGCGGCCAGTTCTTCGGCGTACACGTCCTCGGCGTGCGGGCGCAGGACGTTGGAAGGAGCGGTAGTGGACATAAAGGAAGGTAGAGTTAGATGCCAAGAGTGGGTTTCTTCAGATGAGGAAAAAAGAGGAAGATGCGGGTGAATCAAATCATTGACCGTCCTGCTTCGACCTTGCTCTTTTTCGATTAGCTAGGTGTTTGTCGGCTGATTGGTCAAGCACCGCCAACCTTTCCTCATCTGTATTGCTTGCTAGCCGGGCGCGGTCGGCTCATGAAGGGCTTCGGCGAGTTGCTGGCGGAAGTGCAGGGTGTTGAGCAGGCGGGCGAGGCTGTTGTGGAGGTAAGGCACGTCCTGGAGCAGGGGCTGCAGGGGCTCGGCGCAGAGGTTGTACTGTTCGGCAGGCACTACGCGGGCCATGTACTCCAACAGTTGAGAGGCTGCGTATTGGATGCGGTACAGTTCGGCGGGCTTGCTGAAGGCTGTGCGCAGCACTTCCACCACCCGGCGCGTGAGGCGTTCGGGCCAGGGCGCCGGCACCAGCAGCAGCAGCGGCAGCCAGCGTACCTCAGAGTGGAAATGCGGGGTGGCGCTGATGAGCGGAAGTACCAGCTCGGTGAGCCGGGCCGGGGGCAGGAGCCGGGCCAGACTGGCCGTGGGCAGAACGAGAAGCTGCTTACGCGTCCGCTCGTAAAACCATTCCAGCAGTGCTTCAGCCCAGGCCGGGTCCTGGTGCAACACGGCCGCTTCGGCCCAAGCCGTGAGCAGGAGCGCGGCCCACTCCGTACCAGCGGCGAGGTCCAGGCTTTTGCTAGGAGAGAGGTTCCAGTGTTCAGACCAGCGGCGGGGTGGAATCAGGGCTAAGAGCTGGCCGAGCAGGGCCGCTTTTTCGCCCGGAAAGCGGCTGTCCTTCTGCTCAATTCCGTCGAGTAGCCAGGTTTTATCCCAGTCGGTAGCGGGCAGCTCCACCAGTAGTTTTTTGCTTAGCAGGTTTCGTTTTAGCTGTACCAGCGGCTCGGCACGCTGCCAGTGCCCCTCCGTCAGCGTACTGTCGGGCAGGCGCACGAGCAAGGGCAATACGGTTTGGCGTACTTCCTTGCTTTTGGCCGCCAGGTACTGCGTGAGTAGCGGCTCATCATCAATGGAAAGCCCTTCCTGCAGCATGGCCAGCAGCTGAGCCTGATGCTTGGCCGGTTCCTGGGGCAGCACCGGTGCTAGCAGCTCGCGGGCGTGGGCCGGCTCCCGGCGACGGAGGGCCTCCAGGAAAAGGGCGCGCTGGCCGATGGTGCCGGTTTCCCAAGCGGTTTCCTCGGTAGCCTGCTCCGAAGCGGCCAGCAGCGCCTGCCAGGCCGGGTTTTGAGAAGCCAGCCAGGCCCCGCGCTGGCCCAGCACGGCGGCCGCCGCGCGGTGAAGCTGGGAGCGGGTGCGGGCGTGTTCGAGTAGCTGCACCAGCAGCTGGTGCGGCACCCGCCGCTGGTTTTCGGCCAGCGCCGCCAGAAACTCCGGCAGCAGCTCGGGGTACTGGCCTTCCAGGAGCTGCTGAAGCAACTGCGTACCGTTGGTGCCAAGGGCATCCTGGGTTTCGGGGGCGGCTACTGCTTCGGCTGGTTTCTGGCTAGTGGCAGGTTGGTATCCGGCTTTGCGGATAACGCTCAGCACACCGGCCGTGAGCAGGGCTTGCTTCTCACGGTAGTCGGACGTGGCTTCGGGCAGGGTGAAGCCGGGCACCTGAGGCAGCTCACCGGGGCTCTGACGGGTGCCAAGCAGGCCCAGGCGCTGCAGCCGCTGCCAGTCGGCGCCGGGGCGCAGGGTGGTTTCGGGGTTGGTGGCGTGTTCAGGCATCGACCAGGCTTTTTGCAGGTTCAACCACCGTATTCCAGCCCACTAAAGGGCGCAGAACTTGCCCGGTCCATTCCCCGAACACCGTGAGCGGCTGGCCGCCGCTGATGGCGCGCAGCTCCCAGCCCGAGAGGTCGTCGCAGAGCAGGGGCAGGTCGGTGAAGTGCTGTTCCGGGGAAGTCGAATCCACTGGGTTTTCGACGTTGGTTGGAGCTGACGAAAACCGCAGCACCCAGCCATCGACCACGGGGGTGGGGACGCCGCCCTTGAGCAAGGCGGGCCACTCGCGCAGCCAAGGCAGTCGACTCAGGGCGTCGGCGTAATCATTCAGCAGCTGATGGGGGCCGATGCCGCCGGCGGGGAGAGGGTTGCCGGGCTGAATTCCCAGGAAGGTGAGCGGTCCGGGAATGGCGCGCAGCGGCAGCAGGCCGGGGTAGAATGTCAGCTCCCCCGCGTAAGAACCATCGGGCAGCAGGGGCGTGGCAAATGCCTGGCCGCCGAAGGAAAACTCTACCACCAGTGCAAACCGCTCGGTTTGCTGGCCCCGCAGCCAGGAGCGGCGCACCGTCAGGCGCTCTTCTTCGGTGGTGGTCTGGGCCAGTACGCGCCACTCGTCGGCCACGGGGGGCTGGGTGGCCTGCACGTCTTCCTTTTTCAGGTTCACGCCTACCTGTTGCAGCACTTCCTGGCGGGCCTCTTCGGATAGCTCGGGCAGGCGCAGGAAGGCTCGCACCAGCAGGTACAGCTCGCCCAGGCGGGCCAGCAGGCGGGCGGGCCAGTCGGGGCCCTGGTGGCGCAGGGTGGGTAGCTCGCGCACTACCGTGGCCAGGCCGGGCAGCTGATTGTCTACGAGGCGGGCAGCCTGGTTTTCCCAGAAGGTGCGCGGCTGCTGGTCGGTGGCGGCCAGCCCGGCCCGCATGATATCCACCAACCAGGTTTCCAGCTCCTGGGCTCCCCGCTGCATGCGCGTCTGACGCTGGGCTTCCCGCTTCTGGCGGGCGGCTTCAGCGGCTCCCGAATCGGTGGCTGGCGCGGCGGTTGGTTCAGCTTTAGCTACTTGCTTTTCCTGCGTCTGCTGGCGCTTATCCAGCCACTCCTGCAGCCAAGTGGGCGGCGTGGTGCCGCTCAGCAGCTGGGGCTGGCGGGCCAGCAGCAACAGCAGCCCGGCGCCGTGCTTGCAGGGAAACACCCGGCTGGGGCAGCTGCACTTGAAGGCCGGGGCCGTGAGGTCGATGCCGGTTTGGTAGGGCTTGCTGCCGCTGCCTTTGCACTCGCCCCAGGCGGCGGTGTCGGTCTGGCCCAGGTTGCCCCACTTGGCGGGAGCGGCCAGCTCCTGGCCCCGTTTCAGGGTACCGGAGTCGGTGATGAGGGCGCGGGCCTGTTCTTCGGTCCAGGTCAAAACGATGTCGCGGTTTGGTGTGCCGGGGCAAAGTAGGCGTTCAGACGGGAAATACCGCGCCGCAATTTGGGCATTTGTGCAGCTGGGTACCCGCGTAGTACAGCCGCTGCCACCATTTCGGCTTAGTGAGCGGCGTTGCGCCCTCAGCTCGGCAGCGGGAGCAACGCAAGGCTTGCGGCGTGGCCCGCTGCTGCTCAAATGCTTCCACCGTTTCCCGGGCCAGCGGCACGTCGGCTTCTTCGATCAGCAGCTGGTAGTACATTCCGTCACCGAAGGGAAATGACGGCGGCCCGCAGGTTTTCACCAGCGCGTCTACGTCGGCCTCTTTGAGTTGCTGGTACAGCACTACCGCCTCGGCGTAGCTGAGAAACTGGGCGGCGGGAATGAGCATGAGGCGAGAACAGAGTAGAGACGCGACACTTCGCGTCTCGGCGTTGAACGACAACGTCAGAATAGCAACATCCGCAACGCCGAGACGCGAAGTGTCGCGTCTCTACAAAGACGTGCTAGGGGTTACTTCCGCCGGCGGGCCGGGGCGGCACTCAGGCGGCCGCGCAGCTTCAGCACGTAGAACAACAGCCCCACCGACAACACGGCCAGGGCGGCGGCCAGCAGCTCACGCGAGGTGCGCGCATCGGTGGCTTCTTCGGCAGTGGCTTGCAGCTCCTGGAGCTTCTTGGTGCGCTGCCGGTCCCGCTCCTGCAGGTTGGCAATCTGGTTTTCCAGGTCGTGAAACCGCTCCCGGGTGCTGGTCTGGTCGGTTTGGGCCACGGTAATCTGCTGCTTGGTCTGCTGGTTTTCGGCTACCACGGCGGCGGTTTTGCGCAGGGTGGCGGCCTGCACGGCCCGCACAATTTCGGTGTCCTTGCGGATGATGCCTTTCAGGGCGTCCACTACTTCCTGCAGATCTTTCTTGCTGGGCTTGTTGGCCAGAAAAGCGTTGCGCTGGGCATTGGCTTCTTCGTACTGGCGCACCAGCGTTTCCCGCTCCCTGATCAGGCTGGGCAACGGGTCGTCGGGGGCGGCGCTGGGCGTTTGGGCGAAGGCTGCGGCGCTGGCAAGGACAAGCAGAACGGGCAAAAGGCGTTTGATCATAGGGTAAAGATGGCGGCTTGGCGCAGTTGATAGGCTACCTCATGCCCTTACGGCCGGTATTTCCACCGCGTTACCTGGTGATTTTGTACGACAGTGATGTAAGACGAATGAGCGGCTTTCCGCAGCCGGGCCCCGGGGCGCAGGTAATAGCCCAGCGTGTTATAGTAGGTGTAGCCGGATGCGTCGCCCGTGGAGCGGATAAACGCGAGGCTGTCGGTCGTAATTTGCTGCCGGGTAGCCGCGTCGCCGGGCTCAAATGACCAGAAGTCGTACCACGCCGATTCGTCGTGGTTGAGGTACCAGTTGAAATGCTGGCGGTTCACTTCGCGCTTGGTTACGACGCCTTCTAGCGCCATTTCCTGGTTTACCTTCACCAGATCAAGCCCCAAAAAGTTGTAAAAGAACCACCCAATGAAACCAACGCCTAGGGCAAGCCGGAGCATTCTTCCGGCGGACCGCAGGAGCTGGCGACGCGCTACTTTTTTTCGAAGATGGGCGGGAAAAGGCATAGGCGTATCGGGCGCAAAGATAGACGGCGCTCCGGGAAGCCTGCCTACGCCTCCAGCAGCGGCACCGGCTGGCGGATTTCCTTGGGCTTGTGCCGGTAAAACCACAGAATCAGAATCGGCAGCAAGGTCAGCTCGGCCACTACCCCGAACAGCAGCGTGAGGCCAATGAGCAGCCCCACGTAAAACGTGCCGTCGAAGGAAGAGAAGATAAGCGTGGAGAAGCCGCCCACCAGAATCAGGGAGGTGACGATAACGGCTTTGCCGGCCATCAGGTAGGTTTTGCGCACGGCTTTAAACAAACTGGGCTCCTGCAGCAGCACCAGCTTCAGCTTGGAGATGAAGTGGATGGTGTCATCGACGGCAATGCCGAAAGCAATGGTGAAGATGATACTAGTACTCACCTTCATGCTCACGCCGGCTGCGCCCATCACTCCGGCCACAATCAGGATGGGCACCAGGTTGGGGATGAGCACCACCAGCGTCATGCGCACCGAGCGGAAGAGCAGCAGCACAATCAGCGTCACCATCACGATGTCGATGCTCATGCCCGTAATCATGTTGAGCGTGAGGTTTTCGTTGTTTTTGTCGATGAGGTTGGCCGAGCCGGTGAGGCGGGTTTGCAGCACGGTACTATCCACCGACGTGCGCAGGAAGCGGCGCAAATCCGCGTTCAACTGGTCGGCCCGGATGGAGCCCACATCAGGCATGCGGCCGGTGAGGCGGCCTTCGGAGCCGTCGGGCAAGGCCAGGGCCCGAAACTCCGGCTTCTTGCGAAACAGCTTCACCTTGCGGGTCAAGCGCGCCAGCTCGGCTTCCGAGTCGGGAAGGCGGTACTCTTCCAGCAAACCGCCGTTCAGGGCCTTGCGCACCGATTTAATAATAGTGACGGGCGAGGCCACGAAGTTCAGCCCATAGGTTTTCTGCAGGTATTCTTCAACTTGCTCGGTCTGGCGCAGCACCTGCAGGTCGTAAATCGTGCGGCCGGGGCCGGGTTTCAAGTCCAGTTCGAAGGGCCGCACCCCGGCAAACTGCCGCTCGAAAAAGGCGAAATCCAGCTTCACCGGGTCGTTTTTCGATAAGTCATCCAGCAGCGCCGAATTGATACGGATGCGCGAGGCCGAGGCTACCGACAGCCCCAGCACCAGGGCGCTGATGGCCACCACCCAGTGCCGCCGGGCCAGCACCGTGCGGAACATGCGGCCCAGCACCCCGTCCCAGCTGTGGCCGGTTTCGCGCGGCACCCGCAGCTGGGGCTTGCGCAGCAGCACCAGCATGGCCGGCAGCAAGGTGAAGCTGAGGGCAAACGTGAGCAGCACGGCAATACCCGTAAACAGTCCGAAGTTGTAAATGGGCCGGATGGTGCTGGTCATCAAGGTGAAAAACCCGATGCTGGTCGTCAGCGCCGACAGCCCCGAGCCGAACCCCGATTCCTTGAGGGCAATTAGCAGCGAATCCTTCTTGCTGGCCCCGTAGCCCAGTTCCGTGACGTAGCGGGTGATGATGTGGATGGTATCGGACATGCCCACCACGAACAGCATCACCGGCAGCAACGCCGTCATCAAATCAATGCTGACTCCGAAGGCCGACATCACGCCCAGGCCCCACAGAATGGAGCCCAGCACCACCACCAGCGGCAGTACCACGCCCCACCACGTGCGGAACGTGAGCCAGAGCAGCCCCGTCACGAGCACCACCGAAAGGCTCATAAACACCATCAGCTCCACCTGCAGGCGGTCCACAAACACCGATTGGGCCACCATCTTGCCGGCCAGGTGGTACTGCGTTTCGGGAATACCCTGGCGCTGCAGCTCCGTGCGCACGGCCGTGAGCAGCGAGTCGCCGGGCGGCTTGCTGAGGTTGGGTGAGGTCTGGAACAGGATGGTCACGGCCCGCGCATCCCGGGAAATCAGGTTGCCCACCAGGCCCGGGGTGCGGTACACCAGGGCCGAGTCCTGGGCCCGGCGCTGCGGCTCCTGCGGGTGCAGGTAGGGCACGTTGAACACGCCCAGCCCTTCCACCACCGGGTTGGTGGCGGTGGTGGGCGACGACACCTGCGTAACGTGGCGCCGACTTTGAATAAATTGAGTGAGCGAATCGACCTTGGTCAGGAACCGGGGCTCGAACACCGTCTGACCCGCCGGGGCTTCCAGGCCCAGCAGCACGTAGTCGTTATCGTTGCCGAAGCGCCCGGAGTACGCCATGTAGTAGTCCAGGTCCGGGTCGCCGGCGGGGTAGAAGTCGTTGAAATTGTAGTTGAACCGCAGCTGGGCTACGAAGAACACGGCCAGGGCCGTGAGCAGCCCGAGGGCCAGGAGCGTCAGGTGCGCGAGTTTGCGAAGGGGCATAGAAAGAATAACGTGCGGCTCCACCGGCCGGATGCTGGCATGCAACGGCCGCGGCTTATTTGCTACCTTAGAGCAGGCGGATAGCCAACCGCCGCTTTTCCGCTTTTGTTTCCTTCTTTTCCAAGAACTGCCATGAAAAACGCTTTGCTCGCCCTCGCCCTGTTTGCTTTTGTAGGTTCGGCTGCGGCCAACGAAGGCCCCACCGATGCCAAAGGCAAAAAGTCCAAGAAAACCACCGCCACCCTCACCAAAGCCAGCTGCACGCCCGGTGAGAAAGCCACCGCGGGCGGCTCCTGCTGCGCCAAGAAGGGCGCCAAGACGGCTGCAGTAACGCCTGCCCCAGCCGCTGCCCCGGCGGTGAAGTCGATGTAACACAAAGCACACAAACAAAAAAGCCACCCGTTTGAGGTGGCTTTTTTGTTTGTGTGCTTTGTAAAGTTATATTTAGGTATCTACAAACATATCATCCTCGATTTATGGAGCTTATTGACCAACTTACCAATCTGGCCTCACGGGCGCAAAAGCAACTTGTTCACATTCAGACCGAAGAGGCTACGAAAACGGCGCTAGTTATGCCGTTTATCAATGCGCTGGGTTACAATGTGTTCGATCCTACTGAGGTAGTGCCAGAATATATCTGTGATATCGGTACCAAGAAAGGGGAGAAGATTGACTATGCCATCATGCGTGATGGGAAGCCAATTATCCTTATTGAGTGCAAACACGTTGGCAGCGACTTGAATATCAACCACGCCAGTCAGCTGTTCCGCTACTTCCACGTAACTGAAGCCCGTATTGCGGTACTAACCAATGGCGTCCATTACCGCCTGTTTACAGACTTGGAGCAGGCCAATAAAATGGACGAGCGACCCTTCATGGAATTTGACTTGTTCAATTTTCATGAGAATGACGTGGCCGAAATCAAAAAGCTGAGCAAGCCGTCGTTCAATATTGATGATATGCTGTTTGCGGCCTATAACCTGAAGTACATGCGGGCCTTCAAGAAGTATTTCGAAGAGCAATTCAATCAGCCCTCAGCCGACTTTATCAACTTCGTTTCCAAACAGATTTACGACGGTATACTAACACCAAAGCTTAAGGAGCAATTCAGTGTGCTGGTGCACCGATCATTCCATCAGTTTCTAAATGACAAAATCACTATGCGGCTGCGCTCGGCTATGGTTGATACCAGCAATGCTTTGCTAGCACCAGAACTGCCAGCCCGCGCAGTGACCGAAGTTGCCCCTGCAGCTTCCGCTACGGAAGCAGTTGACAAGGAAATTGAAACTACAGTGGAAGAAACGGAAGGCTTTATGATTGTGCGGGCTATTCTGCGCAAGCTGGTAGCCGTAAACCGAGTGGTAATGCGCGACGTGCAGTCCTACTGCGGGATTCTGCTGGACGATAACAACCGTAAGCCCATATGCCGCCTGCACTTCAACGGGAGCAAGAAGTACGTAACCTTGTTTGATGTTGAAGGCGGGGAGCGAATCGATATTACGTCGCTGGATGATTTGTATGGCTTGGCGTCGCGAATTCGGGCGGCCGTGCAGCGGCATGAGAAGAAGCCCGCCGAAGCGGGAGTGTAAATTCGATACCTCAGTATAAGCACACAAGGCCGCTCTAGAGCGGCCTTGTGTGCTTATAGTCGTCGCCCGAAACATCCCCCGAAGCCCAACGGTTGCAGAAGCGCCGGCTGCCTCATGCCGGCACACATTCGCTGCCGTATGCCCGCAAACGCCCCTTTATCGCCCGACGACATTGACCGCATCATCGAGATGGGGTGGGAGGACCGCACGCCGTTCGAGGCCATTGAGGCGCAGTTCGGCTTGGCCGAAAAGGAGGTTATTGCCCTGATGCGCCGCGAAATGAAGGCGTCCTCATTCCGGATGTGGCGGGCGCGCATGAGCGGCCGGGCTACCAAGCACCGCGCCCTCCGCCCCGACGATATAGACGGCTTCAAGAGCAACCAGCAGCGCAGCATCTCCCGCAACAAACTCAGCAAGCGGTAGCGCCCCTTTCCCGTCATGAGCACCCACCTGCGCAAACTCCACGCCGGCCAAGCCCACCCCGAGCCCGCCGCTGCGCCCGCCATCAGCTTCCCCACCCAGTACGCGGTTATTCTGGACCGCATAGCGGCCATCGACCCGGTGCGCTACGGCCGCTCGCGCAACTTCCTCAACGGAGCCCTCACGTATCTGTCGCCCTACCTGAGCCGGGGCGTCATCAGCACCCGGCAGGTGTACGAGGCCCTGCAGGCCCGCGGCTTCGCCTTCGAGGATATGCAGAAGCTAGCCAGTGAGTTGGGCTGGCGCGACTATTTCCAGCGGGTGTGGGAGGCCCGCGGCGACGAGCTGTTCCGCGACCTGCGCCAGCCCCAGCCCGGCGCCCGGCACCACCAGCTGCCCCGGGCCCTGCCCGAAGCCCGCACCGGCATTGCGGCCGTGGATGGATATCTGCGCCGCCTGCCCGCCACCGGCTATCTGCACAACCACCTGCGCATGTACGTAGCCAGCCTGGCCTGCTGCATCGGGCGGGCGCACTGGTCGGCTCCGGCGGCCTGGCTCTACTACCACCTGCTCGACGGCGACCTGGCCAGCAACACCTGCAGCTGGCAGTGGGTAGCCGGCGCGTTTGCCGGCAAGCAGTATTACTGCAACCAGGAAAACATCAACCACTATACTGGCAGCCAGCAGCGCCACACTTACCTCGACGTAGCCTACAGCGAGCTGCCTACGCTGCCCGTGCCCTCGGAGCTGCAGGCCACCGTCGCGCCCGACCTGGCAACGCCGCTGCCCGCGCCGTCCGCCCCGGTTATCGACCCCGCCCGGCCGCTGCTGCTCTACAACAGCTACCACCTCGACCCGCAGTGGCGCGCCGACGAGCCCGCCAACCGCATCCTGGTGCTGGAACCCTCACACTTCCGGCGGTTCCCGGTGAGCGGGGCGGTGCTGGCCTTTATCCAGCAGCTGGCCACCGACAATATCCCCGGCATCCAGGTTTTCGTGGGGGAGGTGACGGAGCTGCCCCACCTGGCCGACGTACCGGCCATCTACACCCGCCAGCACCCGACCACGGCTCACTACCCCGGCACTCACGACGCCCGTCCCTGGCTGGTGCCGGAGGTGGCGGGCTATTTCCCCAGCTTTTTCAACTACTGGAAAAAGTGCGAAAAAGTCCTGCGCCGCCAGGAGGTTGGAGAGGGCTGAAGAGGTGATTAGCCATCCGTAGGAGAGACGTGCTACTTCGCGTTGCGGCGTTGCTGACGCTGATTCGAATTCATGGCAAATTGACCGGCCGCCCAAAGCTCAGCCTGCCGAGTTAAAAACTTGCCGCCCAGCTGTAACCTTTTCGGGCAGCGGCAGTGTCCTGCGGAAACCAGACTTCTATGACGGCAAACCGCGCGCCCCTTTTTACCGGCCTTTTCCTGCTAATGGCTTCCCTTGTGTTTGGGCAGCCCACGGCGCCCACAGCCAGCAGCAACCCCAATAAACAGCTTGACTTGGTGGTGCAGCGGGAGGGAAGGCCATTCAGCAAAGAACCCACCGCAGTAGGCCTTTCCATAGGCATCATCAAAGACAAGCACACCTACTTTTACAACTTCGGCACCACGCGAAAAGGAACGAGCCAGGCGCCCACGCCGCATACCATTTACGAAATCGGCTCGGTCAGCAAAACGTTTACGAGTCTGCTGCTGGCCCAGGCCGTGCTGGAAAAACGGGTGAGCCTGGAGGATGATATCCGCAAGTACATGCTAGAGAGTGTGGACAGTCAGCGCATCCAATCCAGGGCGGCGAGCAGGTGAGCGACGGCTAAAAAAGAGGCGGCGGTTTTCTCGTAGCGGGTGGCCAAGCCTCGCGCTTCTTTGAGCCGGC
>NZ_VTHL01000035.1:0-28072 GCF_008271285.1 Hymenobacter lutimineralis
AAATTGATGCGGGTGGGGGATAGCACCCAGTTCTTCATCTGAGAAGATTGGGCTACTGCCGGAGCCGGGAGGAGCAAGGCCACCCCGAGGGCGCGGCAGGCAAGCCGTAAAAGCGGTTTCATAGGAGTATGGAAGAAAGGAAATAAGCCAAATGCGTATTGCGGCAATAGGGTGGGGCAGGGTACCCCGCTGGAGGGGCCACGAAAGCCAGTGCGAAGAAAGCGCAAAGTACTATCGAAACCCCGGACGGTCCTACTGCCGCCCGCAGAAAGCGCCTGGCCAAAACCTACGGGTTTCCGGCCAAGGGGCCAGCCTGGCGCAAGCGACGTAGCGGGAGGGTGTATCTTCGTGGCTGGTATGTTTGCTTTCCCTATGGCTTTTCCCTCTGACCCCATTACCTCCCCGCAGAATCCGCGCATCAAGAACCTGCTCAAACTCCAGCAGAAGTCGTCGGAGCGCCGAACCCAGGGGCTTACCATTATTGAAGGGCTGCGGGAGCTTACCATTGCCCATGGGGCGGGCGTGGCCGTACCGGCCTTGTTTGTGTGCCCCGAGCTGGCCGGCACCGAGCGGCTGGCGCAGCTGCAGGCGCTGTTTGCGGAAAGCCGCCCCGAATGGTTTGCCGTTTCCCGGCCGGTGTTCGAGAAAGTGGCCTACCGCGAAGGCTCCGACGGGGTGCTGGCCCTGGCCCGCCCTCCACAGCGTACCCTGGCCAGCCTCCACCTGCCGAAGGCCCCGCTGCTGCTGGTGCTGGAGGCTGTGGAGAAGCCCGGCAACCTGGGCGCTATCCTGCGCACCGCCGACGCGGCCCAGGCCACGGCCGTCATCGTCTGCGACCCGCGCACCGACTTGTTCAACCCCAACGCCATTCGCAGCTCCATCGGGTGCTCGTTTACGGTGCCCACGGTGGCCACCACCCGCGAGGAGCTGCTGGCCTGGTGCCAGCAGCACGGCATCCGCACCTACGCCGCGGCCCTCACCGAACACGCCGTGCCCTACACCACCTGCGACTTCCGGGGCCCCACGGCCCTGGTCATGGGCACCGAAGCCGATGGCCTCACCCCCGAACTTCGGCAGGCCTGCACCCAGACCATCATCATTCCCATGCGCGGGGCCATCGACTCGCTGAATGTGAGTACTGCCACGGCCATTCTTACCTTCGAGGCCGTACGCCAGCGCGGCGCATAGCGTATTCGCCGTATTTCCCGCCTATTCCTTCCCCATGACGCTATCCGGCCCGCCGACCGCCACCCTTCCCCAGCCGCCCGCGGGGGGCTATTACCGGTGGCTGCTCGTGCTGGTGGTAGCGGTATTCGTGGGGAGCCTCTACCAGCGCGTGCTGCACGGCGACGAGGCCTGGATAGGGGAGCAGGCCTACTGGGCGGCCAAAGAAGGGCGGGTGCGCTCCGAGCTTTTCCGGGGCCTGCTGCACGCCGAGCAGCGCCAATGGGTGTATCACTGGCTGTTTGTGTGGCAGGGGGCCGGCGTTATTCGGCTCGTGGGCTGGTCGGCCCTGGTGCTGAAGTTAATCAGCCTGACGTATCTCGGCGCTTTCCTGCTCGTCAGCTACCGCCATCTGCGGGCCCATTTCCTGCCTACGGCCCCGGCCTGCTACCTGTTCTATGCCCTGCTGCTGGGCAACACCTTGGTAGTGGAGTATGGCTACGTGTTCCGGCCAGAGGTCATGCTCATGTTCCTAGGGTTTGGCTCCTGGATTTTTCTGCAGCGCTACCTGCACACTGCCCAGCCCAGAAGCTTATATGTGCTGCTGGCGGCCCTGCTGGCGGGACTGGCGGCTCTCACCCACTTCAACGGGCTGATCTTTGTGGTAGCCGGGGCCGGGCTGCTGCTTTTGCGCCGGCGCTTTGGGGCTATGCTGGTGTTTTCGGGTGTGGCCCTGGGCGTGTTTTCTGCCTGCTTCTGGGACGTCATTGCCCACGAGGCCTGGGCAGTGTACATCAGGCAGCTGACCCCGGCCATGAAGCACGCCCAGCCCCGACTGCTGACGTACCTGGGCTACGTTTTGGATGAGCAGAAGCGGTTTTTTCACTCACCCGCCGAAGTAACCCTGAGCCTGCTGGTGCTAACTTCGGCCGTGGTGCTCTACAAGTCCCGCTACCGCACGCCGCGCCTGGCCGATGCCGTGCTCTACCTGTTGTTCATGATAGGGGCGCTGGCCTGCCTGGCCCAGGGCAAGACCACAAAATACCTACTGCTCTACCTGCCCCATCTGTGCCTGGTTATCACCCTGGCGTTTGTGCACCAGCCCCCGCGCCCCGCGTGGCTGCCCAAGGCCCTGCAGGTCCTGTTGGCCCTGTACCTGGTTGCCAATATTGGTTTCACGGGCTACCTCTTTAGCCAGCATGAAGACCAGCCCACTCAGAACCGGCAGCTGGCGCAGCAACTAACCCGCTACCGCCATAGCCGGGTGGTGGCTCCTCTGGAATTTATCTTCCACGAGATGGAGGCCTTTTCCATCCAGGGAACCACCTGCTATAAAGTGCTGATGGAAACCGGCCAGATACCCGATGGCGGCCTGAGCTTGTTTGAGGAAGCTGCCCGCTTCCAGCGGCAGGTCATCATCCTCGACGAGAATTCCCGGCACGTACTGGGGGTGCCCGTCCCCGTGCCCGGGCAGCGCTACGGCCAGTACCGCTACGCCTACCGCTTTCAGAAATTCTACGTGTACGAGCTGCAGTAACCCGAAGCGGGCTGCCCTGGGCTGGGCCTGCTGCTTCCCCCAGCCCGGAGCAGGCAGAACACCGCCGGGCCGCAGACCCGTAGGCTTGCAAACAAAGAATTAGCACTATGCCTGGAAATGCACGGCCTCTGTCAGCGTAGTAGCTTCGGTGTTTGTTCGTTGTAGGTTCGATGTAGCTTCGTATAAGCTGCGTAGCCGGGTGAGGTGCGGCCCGGTTGTACTTTTCAGAGAATGGCAACCGCCTGCACAGTGTTGCCGGGAAAGTCGGTGAGGGTGAGGTAGACCTGTAGGCTGGCCCAGGAAGGTAAAGCAGCTGTGGGCGTATACTGCCAGGCATTAGGCCGGGGCAAGGGCTCGGCCGGGCCCGCGGCCAGCACCTGCCCCGCCGGGGTTTCGAGGCGCACGTCCACTCGGTGCAAGGCTACCGGGTTGCTTACCAACAGGTGCAGGCGGGTTGGGCAGGTGGGGTCGGGGCCCACGCTCAGCAGGCACGGGGGCGTCAGGAAATCGGCCAGGCAGAGGTTGTGGGGGCGGCGCCCGGTGGCCTCGGCTGCCGCCGTATACAGCGCCCCGAGGGCAGGGTCGGCCAGGGCCGCCCGGGCGTACCGGGCGGCCGCCTGGAACTGCTGCTGCCGGGCCAGCTGGGCCTGGGAGCGGGGCTTGCCCGAAGGTGCGGGGGCCGCACACACCAGGGTTTGCCCATCGGCCAGCTGCCGCACCACCAGTTGTTTGCCCAGCATTCCGCTCAGGCCCTGGAGAAGAAGGTTGTGTCGCACTTTCGCCATCGGAAGAAAGGCTGAGGGGGAAGAGGGTGAAGAAGGAACCGCCAGAACGAACCAGCCCGCGCCCACCGTATACTGGCAGGCAGTAGCTGCCGCGCCCCCCCGTATCTTGCTTCCCATGAGCCAGCTCCACCACCGCATTTTCCACGTCCACGGCCGCGTTCAAGGCGTTTTCTTCCGCCAAAGCACCCAGCAGGAGGCCCGCCGCCTGGGCCTCAGCGGCTATGCCCGCAACAACCCCGACGGCACCGTCACCATCGAAGCCGAAGGCACCCCCGAGGCGCTGGACGCGCTGGAAGCCTGGTGCCGCCACGGCCCCCCGTTGGCCCGCGTCGAAAAAGTAGAACCTTCTTCCGGTCCGGTGCAGGGCTACGACGGGTTTGAAGTGCGGCGATAAGAGAGGAGAAAAACGCCTGTCATCCTGAGCAAAGCGAAGGGCCTTATCACGCTAGAACAAGTCGTATTTACGATGGTCGTTCTGACGGGGGAAGGTCCTTCGCTTTGCTCAGGATGACAGGCAGCTTCTATGGCCAACCAGCCAACCCTCTATTTCTTCCGGCGGCCTTCGAGGATGCGGAAGAAGGAGCGGGACTGAATTTCTTCTTGGGTCAGGCCGGTGGCCAGCACTTCCTCCTCGGTGATGGCGCCGCAGTTCTGGGCTTTCAGGAAGAAATTGAGCAAACCCTGGCCCGTAGCCGCATCATCGAAAATGTCGCCGGTTAGGGTGCTGATAGCGGCCCGCTCCACAAAGGTGCGCAGGCGGTGCAGGGCATCTTCGTAGGAGCTCAGGAAGAAGGCATAGGTGGCCGCGTAGCGCATGGGCAGCTGGGCGGGGTTCAAATCCCAGCCCTGGTAGAGGCCGTTGATGAGCGAGTGGGTGGTGTGCGCAAAGCCCTGCCGCCAGGCGTTGTGCACCGACTCGCGGTTTTCGCGCAGCTGCTCGTAGCTCAGGTTTTCGCCCCGGTGCGGGCCAATGGGCATTACGTTGGTAGCACCGTCGGAGAGGAAGATGCCGGTGCCGCCCAGGGCCACCTTGGTCATGTGGTGAGCAAAGTCGCAGACGGGGTGGGCCATGGTCTGGTACCGGGCCGTGATGCCGGCCGAGGCGGTGTAGTCGTAGGTGCCGAAGTGGGCCGCCACGCAGCGCCCCTCGCTGGCCCGGATGATGCGCATGAGCGGGTTGCGGCCTTCCTCGTCCATCACAATCTGGGTGGCCTCCACCATCGTTTCCATGCGCAGGGTGCCGGGCGCGAGGTGGTTGGCTTTTTCCAGCAGCTCAAACAGGCGCACCATGGTGCTCATCTGCTCGGGAATGGTCACTTTGGGCAGCATCACCACAAAGTTGTCGGGCAGCTTGCCGCCGGTTTCGGCCAGCAGGGTGCTCAGGAAAATGTCGAGCGTACGCACGCCCCGGGCCTTCAAATCCTCGGTGAACGGCTTGATGCGGATGCCAATGAAGGGGGAAAGCGTGCCGTTCTGCATGCCTACGGCTACTTCCTTGGCGGCCTGCACGGCCGTGGCGTCTTCCTCGTCGTGGGGCCGGTTGCCGAACCCATCCTCGAAGTCGATGCGGAAGTCTTCCACGGCTTCGGTCTGGAGCTTGCGCAGCATCTTGTTGTAGACGGAGTACGCCAGCCAGGCGGGCTGCTTTTTGCGGTCTTCCTCGCTCATAGCATCGAGGCGCTGGGTAAGATCGGCCACGTCGGCGCCCAGGGTAGGCAGGTGCTCGTGTCCGCTCAGCCGCAGCACGCGGGCCAGCTCCACGAAATTTGGTGCGTAGGTGCGCAGGCTGCCCAGGGCAATTTCACCCATGCGTACGCAGGTATCCGACTTAAACAGGTTGGCCCCGCCGTACACGGTATGCACCGGCTGGCGGTCGGGCCGGTCGCCGGGGTACACCTGCTGGAAATGACGGTTAGCCACGCCCAGTTGCTCAAGCAGCTGGTTTTTATCGGCTTCGGGAAGACTGAGTTTCATATGGAGGGAGAGGTGGGAAGGGGAAGTTTGTTGTAGTAGAACGTCATGCCGAGCGCAGCCGAGGCATCTCGCTCGTGTAGTAGAATCAACAACATCAGCACGCGAGATGCCTCGGCTGTGCTCGGCATGACGGACAACCAATATAGGAATCAGCTGCCGCGGTAGGTGGTGTAGCCGAACGGATTCAGCAGGAGGGGAATATGGTAGTGCTCGGGGCCGCTGATGGTGAAGACAATTTCCACGAAGGGGTAGAACGTGGCCGTGCCCAGGCGGGCGAAATACTCGGCGGTGAAGAACTTCATCTTGTAGGTGCCAACTGGCAAGGCGTCGTCCGTGGGCAGCAGGTTGGGGATGCGGCCATCCTGGTTGGTTTGCCCGCGGGCCAGCTCCTGCCAGCTCTCGGCCTGCTCCCCGTATAGCGCAATGGTCACCCCGGCCGCGGGGCGGCCCAGGGTCGTATCCAGAATGTGGGTGGTAAGGTGGCTCATGCGGTCAGCAGCTTCTTCAGCCTGATTTCGGTGATTTTGCGTTGCTCTTCGGCGGCCACGCGGATTTCCTCGGCCGGCTCGTTCGGCAGCCGGGCCTGGAGCAAGGCCCGCATTTCATCGGCGGACTTACCGGTAGCGCACACGATGAAGATATAGCCGAACTTTTGCTCGTAGGCCTCGTTGCCGGCGGCCAGCGCGTGCAGCGTTTCCTCCGAAGCTTGAGCCACGGCGCCCTGCTCCCCGGCGGCCCAGGCGCTGGTACTGGCAAACTTTTCCTTGAGCGAGGCCACGTCCCCGATTTTAGGATGGTGCGTGAATGCCTCGCGCCAGTCGGCTTCGGTCAGGTTGTTCCAAATACGAGAGGCTTCGGCCAGCAACGTGGCCTCATCGGCTACGGGGAAAAGGTTGGCCATCTGCGTCACCCAAGCTTCGGCCCCGCAGCACTTGCGCAGGGCTTCCGTCAGGGCCGGGCGGGGGAGGTGGTTGAGTTCGGTTAAGGTCATAGAACTTGAAAATCGTCTGTCATGCTGAGCGAAGTCGAAGCATCTCTACCGCTTCGTAGAGCGACTCCAACGAAGCGGTAGAGATGCTTCGACTTCGCTCAGCATGACGTTCATTTCTGCCTGTTGCGGTAGTTACACCACCGTGGGGAAGCGGTTCACGTTTTTGTAGTAGATGTACACCGAGTCTTCCTGGCCCATGGCGGTGGCCCACTGCTGGCAGTAGGGCGCCATCCAGATGGAGTCGCCCTTCTTTACAGGGTACCACTGCTGATCGAGCATATAGATGGCCTGCCCCTGCAGGTACAGCAGGCCATGCTCCATGATGTGGGTTTCCACCATCGGCAAATGCCCGCCGGTGCTGTAAGTGAAGATGTTCACGGCCATGTCGAAGCCCAGCTCATTCGGCAGCAGCTCCTGGATACGCAGGGCCTCGTCGTTCATGTACACCGGGGCCTTGGCAATGTCCCGCTCCCCAAACACCACGCCCGGCACCGCGTGGCCCGCCAGCGGCTCGTAGGTTTTGTGGAACGTCAGCACCTGCGTGCCGTCCGTGGGCTGCTGAAACAGGTAATCCTGCTCAATGGGCACGTACACGTACTGGCCTTCGGTGAGGGTGCGGTCCTGCCCATCAACAGTGACCTGTACTTGGCCGGCCACTACGTAGAAGAAAATCTGCGCAGCCTCGGTGCGGCCCCTCAGCTGGCCACCTGCGCGCAGGGTAATCAGCGTCTGAGCCAGGCGGGCGCCCATCTGCTCGTTAATGATGACGTTAACGGTGCAGTTTGTCCAGCCTGGTACGTTGCTGTTGATGTAGCCATCCGGGGCAATAATGGCGTGGTTGCGCTTGACAACGGACCGGGTAAGAGCAGAAATTTCCATATCAGGGAAGGATGAAATGACGAAGAAAAACGGAGTCGTCCTGCTGAGCGCAGCCGAAGCATCTCTCCCGCTTCGTTGCAGTGATATTCAGACGAAGCGGGAGAGATGCCCCGAGTCCGCTCAGCAGGACCCAGGCGTATGTTGGTGAAGTATTCGGGTGAGGAAACGCTCCGCTACTTCGAGGGCTGCCGCCACGTCAGGCAGCTCCACGTTTTCGAGCGGGTTGTGGCTGATGCCTTTGTAGCAGCGAATGAATAGCATGGTAGCCGGAGCCACCTGCGAAATGGGCACTGCATCGTGGCCGGCCCCGCTTACCAGGGAAATAACTTCGTGGCCGGCCTCGGCAATGGCCTGAGCAAGCTCCGCATTCAGGGCCGCGTCGCAGGCGACGGGCGCGGTTTGCTGAATAAGGTTCCAGCTCACCTCCACCTGGCGGCGCTGCCCAATGGCAGCGGCCTGGGCCTGCAGCTGCGCGTAGGCGGCGGCCAGCTGGGTTTCGTCGGGGCTGCGCAAGTCGAGGCTGCAGACGACTTCGCCGGGAATCACGTTGCTGGCCGACTGCGGCAAGTACAGCTTGCCCACGGTGGCTACCAGGTTCTGGCCGTGCTGTTGAGCGAATTGCTCGGCGGCCAGCACAAACTCGGCGGCGGCCGTCAGGGCATCCTGGCGCATGCGCATGGGCACGGTGCCGGCGTGGCCGGCCATGCCCCGGAACGTCAGCTCTACGCGGCGCTGCCCGGCAATGGCCGTCACCAGCGCCACCGGGGCGGGTTGCTCCCAAAGCACCGGGCCCTGCTCGATGTGCATTTCAAAGTACCCCAGCCAGCTTTCCGGCGGCAGCGCGTCGGCGGCTAGCTCTTCGGGCCTGCCACCCATGGCGGTCAGCACCTCGGCCAGGGTGTGGCCGTGGGCGTCGGGGCGCTGGAGCAGGCTCGGGTCGAAGGAGCCGGCCACAACTTTGCTGCCCAGGTACGTGGTATGAAACCGCACGCCTTCTTCGTCGCTGAAGGCTATGAGCTCCAGGTGAAAAGGCAGCGCCGCTGGCTGGCTGGCCAACTGTTCCAGTAAGTCCAGCCCCAGCAGTACGCCCAGGGGGCCGTCGTACTTGCCGGCATTCACCACCGTATCGATATGGGAGCCGATGACGAAGGTTTTGGCGGCAGGATCAGGGCACACGAGGCGGCCGCGCACGTTGCCGATGGCGTCGAGGCGGGTTTCCAGGCCGGCGGCGCGCATCCAGCTTTCCACCAAAGCCCGGCCCTGCTGGAAGGCCTCGGTGCCGAACGTGCGCGTTACCCCCTGCGCATCCTCACTGATGGCGGCCAACTCCTCAATGTGTCCCAGCACCCGAGCGGCGCGGGCAGAATAGTCAGTCATCATACGGCTAGCGGGTAACGACCTGGCCTTGGTGTAGGCTGATGAACTCGGGCCGGTTGTACACTAACTGGCCGGCCAGATAGGTTTGCTCCACCACCCCGCGCAGCTGCTGGCCCACGTAGGGGCTGGTTTTGTGGCGGTGGTGCAGCAGCTCTTCGGTGACCGTGAACGTGGCTTCCTCATCGAGTACCAGCAAATCGGCATCGAAGCCCGCGGCAATCTGGCCTTTGCGGTGAGCCTGGCCGACGAGCTTGGCGGGGTTGGCGCTCAGCCAGTGCGCTAGATCCACTAGGGAAGCGCCGCGCGGTTGGGCCGCCGTCCAAAGCACCGGCAAGGCCAGCTGCAGGGAAGCAATGCCGCCCCAGGCCGTGGTGAAGTCGCCGGAATCGAGCTGCTTGAGGTCGGGCGGGGCAGGGGAGTGGTCGGTGGCTACGAAGTCGATGAGGCCGGTTTGCAGGGCTTGCCAGAGCTGCTCGTTGTTGGCTTGCTCGCGGATGGGCGGGGCGCACTTAAAGCGGGTTTGCCCGTCGGGAATGTCCTCGGCAGCAAAAAACAGATAATGCTGGCCGGTCTCCACTGTAATGGGCAGCCCTTCGGCCTTGGCTGCAGCCAGCTGGGGCAGGGAGTCAGCCGAGGAAAGGTGCACGATGTGTGTGCGGCAGCCTGTTTCCCGGCACAGCCGGATCATCAGCGCCACGGCTTCGTCTTCCCAGCTTCTGGGTCGGGAGGCCAAGTAGTTCGGGTACGACTGCTTGTCGCCCTGCTTCCAGGTGTCATCGTCCTGGCTTAGCTCGCAGTGCACCAGCAGGGGCAGGCCGTGGCGAGCCAGCAGGGGCATCATGGCGCGCAGATCGGCCTCGGTAGCATTCGGAAAATCGTCGATGCCGGAGTGGGTCAGAAAAGCTTTGAAGCCGAGCACGCCGTGGTTAATCAGTCCTTCCACCTCCGCCGCATTGCCGGGTACGATACCGCCCCAGAAACCCACGTTGGTGTGCAGGTTCTGGCGGGCAGCGGCCAGCTTCAGTTCCAAGTTGGCTACCGAAGTCGTGACGGGCGCCGAGTTTAGGGGCATATCCACGAGCGTGGTAAGGCCCCCGGCCAGGGCGGCGCGGGTGGCAGTGTCGAAGCCTTCCCAGGCAGTACGCCCCGGCTCGTTGATGTGCACGTGCGGGTCGATGAGGCCCGGCAGCAAGGCCCGGTGGCCCAGGTCGATAATGGGCATTTGTACAGGCACGCCGGGCTCCAGCACCGCCGCAATGCGCCCGGCCTGCACGACCACCAGCGCCGGCTGCACGCCGGTGGGCAGCACCACTTTTTTACTGACTAAGGCGAAATCCTGCATGAAGTGTAGTGAACTGTGCTACAAAATGAGAATATTTCAAACACGAAGTGCTGCCTGCGCGGCCTTTCACGGGCCGAAACCGTCAAAATCAAGTGCAAAGGGTAGCTCTTTAGAGAGGCTAACGGCTGGCAGATAGCATTTTGGCGGGTTCTGGCCGTTTGATTTACAGCGTATTTACCTTTTCCCGAAACGGAGTTTCGGGACGCGTTCCTGTTTGCGTTATGATGCACGTCGTGGTTTTGTTGGTGGTGGCGGCAGTGTTTTTCCTGATTCTGGGCGCCAGCTGGGTGCTGCACCGGGTAGCCCGCACCCACCGGCACGGTGGGGCCCTGGGCGAGGGAGGCCTGACCATGCAGGGCTTCGGCTATGGCCTCACGGTGCTGGCCGTGCTGTTTCTACTGCTGGTATTCTACCTGCTGGTGCAGGGCACGCCCTGGGAAGGCCACCTCATGGAGTGGCTCAATATTGTGGTGCGCCTGATGCACGTCACCTTCGGTATTGCCTGGATTGGGGCCTCCTTCTACTTCGTGTTTCTGGAAAATACCCTCAACCGCACCGAAAACGTGCGCGAGGAGCTGGCGGGCAACCTCTGGGCCGTGCACGGCGGCGGCTTCTACTACCTGGAAAAGTACAAGCTGGCCCCACCCCAGATTCCCAAGGCCCTGCACTGGTTTAAGTACGAAGCCTATTTCACCTGGCTTACCGGCTTCAGCTTACTGTGCGTGGTGTACTACTTCAACGCCGGTTCCATGCTCATCGACCCGCAGGTGCTGGCCATCAGTCCGCTGGCCGGGGTGGCTATTGGTATCGGGTCCTTTGTAGTGGCCTGGGTGCTCTACCATGTGCTGTGCCGCACCCCGCTGGTGAAGAACGGGCTGGTTATGGCCGTGCTGGGTTTTTTGATTTGCACGGCCTTCGCGTGGTTTTACTGCCAGGTGTTCAGCGCCCGGGCGGCCTACCTGCACTTCGGGGCCATGCTGGGCACGCTCATGGTGGGCAACGTGTTTTTTATCATCATCCCGGCCCAGAAAGCTATGGTAAAGGCCGCCACCGAAGGCCAGCCTCTCAACCCCGAGCTGGGCAAGCACGCCGGCCTTCGTTCCCTGCACAACAACTACTTCACGCTGCCGGTGCTGTTCGTGATGATCAGCAACCACTTCCCCAGCACGTTCGGGCATAGCTACCCGTGGGCAGTGCTGGCCGCCATTGCCCTGGGCACGGCTGGTATCAAGCATTGGCTGAACCTGCGCGAAAAGCACCAGGCTACCGGCCTGGTATTCCCGTTGGCGGCGGGCCTGCTGCTGGCCGTGGCTTTCGTCACGGCCCCAAAAACCGAAACCGGCGCGGGCCCTGCCTGTACGCCCAACGTGGGGGTGGCCCAGGTCCAGGGCATCGTGCAGCTGCGGTGCGTGCGCTGCCACTCCGCTCAGCCTACTGATGAGGTCTTCACTACTGCGCCCAACGGCGTGATGTTCGACACGCCCCAGGACATAGCCCGTCTCAAAGACAAAATCATGCAGCGCGTGGTCGTAACCAAAACGATGCCCCAGAACAACAAAACCCACATGACTCAGGAGGAGCGGAACCTACTACGATGCTGGATAGAGCAAGGAGCAAAGGTGGAGTAGGGCTAGCCAGCTTGAACGGGTAGAAAAACAGGAGCTTTCGTTTTGTATGAATATTCATAGAAAATAGGGGTTTTAATGAATATATTTTTACCTTGTTCGGCTTTTAAACACAGTCCCCTTACAAACCTCTTGCTTCATGAAACACTTTTTCTATCAAGCACTTTGCTGCCTGGCGTTGTCTCTAGCCGGCTGTTCCTCAAAAGAGTCGGATGCGGTGCAGCCGCTGGCGGCCCGTGTTGGCGCTGACGCCAAGGCGGGTGCCCTTTCTACCCCCACCCTCAGCCAGGCATTTACCAATAAAACCTTTATCGGGGTGCAGGTTACGGCCGGCGCTACCGGGGCACCGGCTGGCTTTTCCTTGCAGTGGATGACGGCCGCCGATTTTGCTGCCAGCGGTGGTGTATGGAACGATGCGCTGGCGTGCAAAGCCTCGTTTAGCGGTAACGCCCGGGACTCCCGCTACGCCCTGGCCGCCGGAGAATCGGCGGTAGTCAACGTTGGCAGTCTGTTGTTGGATAACGGTGCTTCGGCTTCCTGCACCGATGCGCTGGCCTGCGGGACAACGTACGTATTCCGGGCTTTTGCCCACGCCGAGAAGTCCAGCAAGCGCAGTGCCTTCACGGAAGTAAGCTACTTCAACACCCTGAGCTGCTTTGGCTTCCCTACTGGCGAAGAGGAAGTAGACTAGTCTTCGGTGCTGAGCACTTAGCGCCGTATCTGCTTACGGAACCGCGCGACATAAACAGTACTCCTTCAAGCTAAAATGCCCGGCACGCTGAGTGTGCCGGGCATTTTAGCTTGAAGGAGTGCCACACTGTGGCCGAGTTGGGCTTAGCAGCCAAGCCGGGGCTCGGCGGTTGAGTTGTTGCCAGACTGATTGCCCGGAAAAGATGTTGCACCAGCCGCCCTCACCCTCAACAAAAGAGGCGCAGCCTCTGGCCGCGCCTCTTTCCAGACCAACGGCGCAAAGCCATTGGCTAACAGACTATAGAAAACTAGTCTACTTTCTTGGCCGAACGCAGACGCTCGTTTTCGTCGAGCAGGATTTTACGCATCCGCACCGACTTGGGCGTTACTTCCAGGTACTCATCCTTCTGGATGTATTCCATGGCTTCTTCCAGGGAGAACTGGCGCTTGGGCACGATTTTCACGTTTTCGTCCGAGCCGGAAGCGCGCATGTTGGTGAGCTTCTTGCCTTTCTGAATGTTGATGGTCAGGTCGTTGGGGCGGGTATGCTCGCCGATAACCTGGCCAGCGTACACTTCCTCGCCTGGGTCCACAAAGAACTCACCGCGGTCCTGCATCTTGTCGATGGTATAAGCAGTGCCGGCACCGGTGTCCATCGAAATCAGCGAACCGGAGATACGGCCGGGGATTACGCCTTTGTAGGGCTCGTAGGCCGAGAAGCGGTGGTTCATGATGGCCTCACCCGCGGTGGCGGTCAGCACGTTGTTGCGCAGGCCAATCAGGCCCCGGGCCGGAATGTTGAACTCCAGGTGCTGCAGGTCGCCCTTGGGCTCCATGATGGTCAGCTCACCTTTGCGCATGGTCACCAGCTCGATAACCTTACCAGCGGTTTCCTCGGGTACGTCTACCACCAGGTGCTCTATGGGCTCCAGGCGGTTGCCTTCCTCATCCTCGCGGAACAGTACCTGGGGCTGGCCTACCTGCAGCTCGAACCCTTCGCGACGCATGGTCTCGATGAGTACCGACAAGTGCAGAATGCCGCGGCCGTACACCAGGAAGGTGTCTTCGCGGTCGGTTTCCTTCACGCGCAAAGCCAGGTTTTTCTCGGTTTCCTTGAACAGCCGGTCACGCAGGTGGCGCGAGGTCACAAACTTGCCTTCCTTACCGAAGAAGGGCGAGTTGTTGATGGTGAACAGCATGTTCATCGTCGGCTCGTCGATGCTGATGGTGGTCAGCCCTTCGGGGTTCTCGGCGTCGGCGAGGGTGTCGCCAATGTCGAAGCCTTCGATGCCGGTTACGGCGCAGATTTCGCCCGAGCTAACTTCGGAAACCTTGGTGCGGCCCAGGCCTTCGAATACCTGCAGCTCTTTGATTTTTACTTTCTTGATGGTGCCGTCGCGCTTCACCAGGCTCATGTTGGCGCCTTCCTTCAGCGTACCGCGGTGCACGCGGCCGATGGCGATACGGCCTACGAACGAGGAGTAGTCAAGCGAAGTAACCTGCATCTGGGGCGTGCCATCCAGCTGGGGGGCAGGGGGAATGGAAGCCACCACGGCGTCGAGCAGCGGGATGATGCTGTCGGTCTTTTGCTTCCAGTCGGTGCTCATCCAGCCCTGCTTCGAGGAGCCGTACAGGGTCACGAAGTCCAGCTGGTCTTCGTTGGCACCGAGGTTGAACATCAGGTCGAACACCTGCTCGTGTACCTCATCGGGGCGGCAGTTTTCCTTGTCAACTTTGTTGACCACTACGATGGGCTTCAGGCCCAGGTCAATGGCTTTGCCCAGCACGAAGCGCGTCTGGGGCATGGCACCTTCGAAGGCATCCACGAGCAGCAGTACGCCGTCGGCCATCTTCAGTACGCGCTCCACCTCACCACCGAAGTCGGCGTGACCAGGGGTGTCGATGATGTTGATTTTAACGTCTTTGTACCGTACCGAAACGTTTTTGGAGACGATGGTAATGCCCCGCTCACGCTCCAGGTCATTGTTGTCCAGAATCAGGTCGTCGAACTGCTGGTGCTCGTCGAACAGCTTGGAGGCGTGAATGATCTTGTCCACGAGCGTAGTCTTGCCGTGGTCAACGTGCGCGATGATGGCGATATTGCGAATGTTCTGCATACAATGGGTTTTCCGGGTGCAAAGGTACGGAATGTTTGGCGCAAAAACTTGCAGGTAATTAATTGTTACTGAGTGAGGAAGAAACGGCCGGCGAGAACTAAGACAACTAATTGGGCGCCTGCGGTTCCGAAATAGGACGGGCAGCCACTTTCTAAATGGGCCAAAGCCGAACCGTAGGCGGGCTGCGTATGTTGTATTCGAAGCCCGGTTCTGGCCTGGGTTTCCGCTCATTGTCTTTACTTTCTCTTCTTGCTCATGCGTTCTTCCTTCCTCGTTCTGCTGCTATCGGTTTTCACCCTGAACTCGGCCTGCTCACAGAAAAAAAATGTGGCCGTAGAAAAGCCCCAGGCGCCCACCCAGCCCACAGCCGCGGCCAAAGCTTATCCGAAACCCCGGCTCGTGACGGGCAAGCCCGATGAGTTTCCCATCCGCAAAACCGATGCGCAGTGGAAGGCCCAGCTCACGCCCGACCAGTACTTTATTTTGCGGCAGCAGGGCACGGAGCGGGCCTTCACGGGCAAATACCACGACAACCACGAGAAGGGCAACTACTACTGCGCCGCCGACCACAATCTGCTGTTCTCGTCCGAAACCAAGTTTGAGTCGGGCACGGGCTGGCCGAGCTTCTGGGCCCCGGCTTCCGAAAACAGCCTGAAGGTAACGGCCGACAACAGCTACGGCATGAGCCGCGACGAGCTGGTATGCGCCAAATGCGGCGGCCACCTTGGCCACGTGTTCAACGACGGTCCCCAGCCCACCGGCCTGCGCTACTGCATGGATGGCAACGGCATGGTATTCGAAAAAGCAAAATAAAACCGCAGCTGACCGGTAAGCGTTGGGCCCGTCAGCTACCGGCAGCCGCTAACTGACGGGCTTACTACTTTTGCGGGCGGCCCGCTGGCAATCCAAGCCGGCGGGCCGTTTCGTTTGTTGCGTTGGCAGCGCCCCGTAGGCACTGCCCTTTTGCTTTTCTCATGCCACCACTTTCTTCCCCCAACGACCCTATTGCCGACCTGCAGGCCGCCCTGGCGCCGGCTCGTCAGCACCTTATCGACCACGGCGTGTACCAGTCGCTGCATTCCCTGGATGACTTGCGCGTGTTTATGCAGCACCACGTGTTTGCGGTGTGGGATTTTATGTCCCTGCTCAAGGCCCTGCAGCGGGAACTCACGTGCGTGGCGGTGCCCTGGGTGCCGCGTGGCAACCCGGTTACCCGCCGCCTCATCAACGACATTGTGCTGGAAGAAGAAACCGACCTGGACCCCGAGGGCCGACCGGCCAGCCACTTTGAGCTATATCTGCGCGCCATGCGGGAGTGCGGCGCCGATACGGCGCCCATCGAAAAGTTGCTGGCTGCCCTGGCGGCCGGCGCTACCGTGGACGCGGCTCTGCAGCAGGCGGAAGCGCCGGCTTCGGTCCGGGCGTTTGTGCTGGAGACGTTTCGCATTATTGAGGCCGGCCAGCCCCATGCCGTGGCCGCAGCCTTCACCTTTGGCCGCGAAGACGTAATTCCCGCCATGTTCCGCCACTTGGTGCACGATTTGCGCCAGCGCTTCCCCGGTCAGCTCGACACGTTCACGTATTACCTCGACCGCCACATTCAGCTCGACGAAGAAGTACACACCCCTTTAGCCCAGCAGATGGTGCGCGAGCTGTGCGGCCACGATGCGGCGCGCTGGACCGAGAGCCGCGAAGTGGCAGCCCGCTGCATGCAGGCCCGCGTGGCGTTGTGGGACGGAATCCGGGCTGCCCTCCGGCAGCCGGCGGCGGTAGGGTAGGCGGCTCAACTTCTGCGCCCCTGCGCCGTTGTAAGAAAGGTCAGCCGGTTTTCGGCTACCTTCTTTTTTGCCTCGATGAGACTTTCCTCTAGTTCTTTCCGCCTGTTGCTGCCAGTGCTGGCGGGTATGCTTTCCTGCACTACGGCCGAAGAAAGCGCCGTGGAGCGGGAGCGGCCGGCTGCGCCTGCTTCCATTACCACCGACGCCGACCGGCAGGCAGCCTACAATAGCAACGCGGGCTACGGGGGCTCCGTGCCCGATGCTACCCCGGGCCGCGTGCCCATCCGGGAGCAAAGCAGCGGCATCAACTCGCGTAAACGGCCCGAAAGCCTGAACACCGACGACCCCAACAACTCGACCCCCGAAACCCGGCTGCGCCGGCTGAACGGGGCTCCGGTGGATACCCTGCGCCGGCCCTAGTGAGGCTAGCAAAAGCAAAAAAACGGTCCATCTGCCTCTGATAAGGCAGATGGACCGTTTTTTTGCTTTTGCGCTGGTGCTAAGCGGCGTCCGTCCCTGAAGGCGCTTCCGCGGTGGGAGCGGCTGGCTTGCGGGACGTGGCGGGGCGGCGAGGGGCGGCCTTAGCAGCCGGAGCAGCCGGCTTGGCGGCGGGTCTGGCTGGGCGGCGGGGCGCTGGCGCAGCGGCTGGAGCCGCTTCGGAGGCGTTGGCGTCCTGCGTGCTGGTATCAGTAGAAATGCTGTCGGAGCCGGCGGGGGTGCCAGTGTCGTAGTGGCGCACTATCGTGTGCAGGGCTTGCTCAAACATGCGCTCCGTATCGGCGTCGAGGCGGCGGGTAGCTTCCTTTACCACTTCCTTGAGCTTGGCTTTCGTTTCCAGCCGAATGCGCTTCACTACTTCGTCCATGCGCTTGTCGAGCTCCTGCTGCAGCTGTTTGGCCGCCGCTTTCAGGCTCTTTTTCTGGCTGGCTTTCTTGGTAGAACGGGCATCCGTGAGGGCATCGGTGGTGCGCGTCGCGGCTTTGCTGGCCTTGTCGGCTTTGCGCTGAGCCTTGTGCTCCGCTTTCTGCGCAGGGGTTTTCTTCACCTTCTTTTCAGCCGGCGCTTTTTCAGTTTTTTTCATGGGAAGAAGAGGTTTGGGAAAATGGTTGAGCTTACGTACGCTGAGTAGCCTGAGCAGTTAGTGACTAAAGGTAAATGGTTTCGTCAGCAAATTGGCGGTGAATACGCGTTTGGCCGGATATACTGCATTTTCCTTGTTCCTTTGTGGTCTGATGCCCGCGCTGCCGGGCCGTTGTGCCGCTTTCTCGCTTGTTTTCGCATGTCTGCTACTTTTCCTCAACGCTATACCGTTACGGCCGCGCTGCCCTACACCAACGGCCCCGTTCACATTGGCCACCTGGCCGGCGTGTACCTGCCCGCCGATATCTACGTGCGCTACCTGCGCGCCCAGCAGCGCGACGTAAAATTCATCTGCGGCTCCGATGAGCACGGCGTGCCCATCACCATCCGGGCCCAGAAGGAGGGCGTCACGCCCCAGCAGGTGGTGGATAAATACCACGCCATCATCCGCGACTCATTTCAGGAGTTCGGCGTGTCGTTCGATATCTACTCGCGCACGTCTTCCCAAACCCACGCTGAAGTAGCCAGCGGCTTCTTCAAGAAGCTCTACGAGGAAGGCAAGTTTATTGAGCAGACCTCCGAGCAGTATTATGACGAGAAGGCCGACCAGTTTCTGGCCGACCGCTACATCGTGGGTACCTGCCCCAACTGCGGCAACGAAAACGCCTACGGCGACCAGTGCGAGAAGTGCGGCACCTCGCTCAGCCCCACCGAGCTGATTAACCCGCGCTCCATGCTCTCGGGCAACCACCCCGTGCTGCGCGAAACCAAGCACTGGTACCTGCCCTTGGATCAGTACGAACCTTGGCTGCGCGAGTGGATTGTGGAAGGCCACAAAAACGACTGGAAAGCCAACGTGTACGGCCAGTGCAAATCGTGGATCGACCAGGGCTTGCACCCCCGCGCCGTGACGCGCGACCTGGACTGGGGTGTGCCCGTGCCGGTGGCCGGGGCCGAGGGCAAAGTGCTGTACGTGTGGTTTGATGCGCCCATCGGCTACATCTCGGCCACCAAAGACCTGCTGCCCGATACCTGGGAAACCTACTGGAAAGACCCCGAAACCAAGCTGGTGCACTTCATCGGCAAGGACAACATCGTGTTCCACTGCATCATCTTCCCCACGATGCTCAAGGCCCACGGCGACTATATCCTGCCCGATAACGTGCCTGCCAACGAGTTCCTGAACCTGGAAGGCGACAAAATCAGCACGAGCCGCAACTGGGCCGTGTGGCTGCACGAGTACCTACAGGATTTCCCCGGCCAAGCCGACGTGCTGCGCTACGTGCTCTGCGCTAACGCCCCCGAAACCAAGGACAACGACTTTACCTGGAAAGACTTCCAGGCCCGCAACAACAACGAGCTGGTAGCCAACCTCGGCAACTTCGTGAACCGGGCCGTGGTGCTCACCCACAAGTTTTTCGGGGGGAAGGTACCCGCCGCCGTGGGCTTTACCACCGAGGACGAGGACGTGCTGCGCCAGCTAAGTGAATTCCCGCAGCGCATCGGGGAGCTGATTGACAACTACCGCTTCCGCGACGCGCTGAACGAGCTGATGAACCTCTCGCGCCTCGGCAACAAGTACCTGGCCGACCAGGAGCCCTGGAAGCTCATCAAAACCGACGAGGCCCGCACCGGTACCGTGCTGCACGTTTCCTTGCAGCTGGCGGCCGCTCTCGTCACGCTGCTGGAGCCCTTCCTACCCGAAGCTGCTGCCCGCCTGGGGCGGATGCTGAATACGGAGAAAGGCACCTGGCCCCAGGCCGGCCGCCCTGATGCGCTGCCCGCTGGCCATCAGCTAGCCGAGGCCGCGTTGCTGTTCACCAAAATTGAAGATGCCACCGTAGAGGCCCAGGTGCAGAAGCTGCTCGACACCAAGAAAGCCAACGAGCTGGCCGCCGCTGTGTCGGCCCCGGCCAAGGACGACGTGAGCTTCGAGCAGTTCCAGCAGATGGATTTGCGCATCGGCACCATCGTGGCCGCCGAGAAAGTGGCCAAAACCAAAAAGCTGCTGAAGCTCAGCGTAGACCTCGGTTTCGAGGAGCCCCGCACCATCGTGAGCGGTATTGCTGAGCACTTCCTGCCTGAGGCCCTCATCGGGCAGCAGGTGCAGGTGCTGCTCAACCTCGCCCCCCGCGAAATCAAAGGCATCCAAAGCCAGGGCATGCTGCTGATGGCCGAAAACGCCGACGGCGTGCTCAGCCTCATGCAGCCCAGCTCCTCCGTGCGGCCCGGTTCCGGCGTGGCGTAAGAAGAGAAGCGAGACCTAAGAAGGAGAGAAGTGAGACTTTCGTTCTGAAACCCGGTTGGGCAAACAGAACAGAAGTCTCACTTCTCATTTCACGTTTACCACATTCATAGCCCGCTCCACGCCCATAGCCCCAAAGGCCAGCACGGCCTCGGCGGCTTTTTCCAGGCGGCCCTCTAAATCAATTTGCTCATCGGCGGAGAAGGGGCTGAGTACGTAATCTACCTGCCGGCCCTTCGAGAAGCTGGAGTCGATGCCGAAGCGCAGGCGGGCGTACTCGTCGGAGCCCAGGGTTTCCTGGATGTGCTTGAGCCCGTTCTGGCCGCCGGCCGAGCCTTTGGCTTTCAGGCGCAGCTTGCCAAAAGGGAGGGCCAGGTCATCGGTTACGACGAGCATATTTTCCTTGGTGAGCTTGAGCGCGCTCAGCCAGTGCGCGGCCGCCTTGCCGCTCAGGTTCATGTAAGTAGTAGGCTTCACCAGCACATAGGTGTGGCCCTTATGCTTGATTTCAGTGGTGAAGGCGTGGCGGCCCAGCTGCCAGGGCGCGGCCTCGTGCTTGTGGGCCAGGTAGTCGCCCACCATAAAGCCTACGTTGTGGCGCGTGTTGGCATACTCCGGCCCAATGTTGCCCAGGCACAGAACAAGAAACTTCATCAGTATAACGGGTTGAGGTAAGGTAGCCAGTAAGCACGTGCGCTGCTGCGGGCCCTTCGTGCCTGCAAAGATGGCAGGACCAGCAGTGGCCTCGGTAGTCGGCTATAAAAAAAGCCGTTCTGCGAACAGAACGGCTTTTCAAGTGGCAGTAAGCGTTGGGAATTTGCGTCCCCGCGGCTACTTGCCGTATAGGATAAACTATTTTTCGGCGTTGAGAGTGCCTTTGAGGGCACGGGGGATGGTAACGGTGGCAATAGGCGCCTGGGGGTTGGTGAGGATGGTGTAGCCCTTCGGCTCTACTTTGCTCACTTTGATAGACTTGCCGAGGCCCAGGTCCGAAATGTTTACTTCCACGAAGTCGGGCAGATTTTCGGGAGCGGCCTTCACTTTCAGCTTGCGCAGCTTGCTTACCAGCTTGCCACCCTGCTGTACGCCGGGCGAGGTGCCGATGTACTTCACGGGAATATCCATTTTCACTTCTTTGCCGGCTTCCAGCTCCAGGAAGTCAACGTGCAGCAGCATTTCGTTCACGGGGTGGAACTGGGCGTCCTGCACGATGGCGCGGTACATGGTACCTTCCACGTTCAGATCCACGATGTGCACCTCGGGGGTGTACAGCAACTCACGGAACAGGATGGCTGGGGCGGAAAAATGCACTTGCTCGGTACCGCCGTACAGTACGCACGGTACGTACGATTCGAGGCGGATAGCCTTGGCATCTTTCTTACCGAGATTCGCTCTTTTAAACCCTACAATCTCGAGGCTTTTCATAAAGGAGTGTGTTTGGAGAAATCCGCTCACCCACAGCAGGTAAACGGGCCGCAAAGATAGAATTTTTGTTTGGAAAAGCGGAGAAGGTCCCCAAAAAGAAACTCAGTGCAGCGTCATGGGCTGCGGAATCCGCTTGTTCATCACCCGAAACCAAAGCGGCGGTAGCATGGCCAGCATCATCATGCCGGGGTAGCCGGTAGGCATGCGGGGGCTGGTGGGCTGGTAGCGTAATGCCTGGTAAGGTCGCGAAGCGAGGTAGTGGTGGTCGGAGTGGCGGGTAAGCTCGTACAGCAGCAGACGGCCCAGCTTGTGGTTGGAGTCCCAGGAATGGTGGGGTTGCACCCGCTCGTACCGGCCGTTGGGGTTGAGCTGGCGCTGCAGGCCGTAGTGCTCAATGTAGTTGACCAGCTGGAACAGCAATAAACCAACAACGGCCGCGCCAAGCCAGGCGGCTACTACGGCGCCACCAAGCGTCAGGCCCACTGCCGCCAAAACCACCAGCTGCAGCAGCTGAAAGCGCAGCATTTGGTTGGCAAAGGACAGCCAAGGCAGTCCTTGCTTGGCGAGTCGTACCTGTTCTAAGTGCCAGGCCGACCGATACTCGCCCACCACGGCGCGGGGGAAAAACAGCCAGAAAGGCTCATTTAGCCTTGCGGTGGCCGGGTCGAGGGGGGTGGCCACGTAGCGGTGGTGGCCCCGGTTGTGCTCAATAAAGAAGTGCAGGTAGAGGTTCGTGAGCAAAAGCAGCTTGGCTAGTACCTGCGCCCATCGGCTACTCCGGTGGCCCAGCTCGTGGCCTACCCCAATGCCCAGAATGCCTAAGCTCAACCCCATCGTAACCATGGTGCCCGCGACTTCTGCCGGGGAAAGCGGCCGGCTTACCAGGGTATGCGCGAAAAGGGCCCACAGCCCGTAAAGCACGGGGACGTTCAAGTACAACAGCCAGTTGTAAATGGGACTGGCAGTGGGTATTGCGGCCGCAGTTGCCGGGGGCTTGCGGCGGGACTGCCGCTGTTGCCGGCCCGGGCGGTCCAGCAGCGGAATAATGCCAAAGATGGTAACCGGCGACAGCCACAGCCAAGGGCCGCCCGCCGCAAGCCCAACGAAGGTGAGAGCAGGAATAAGGTAGGCTACGCTATAGGAAAGCGCCTGACGGTTGAAAAGCATGGCCTAGGATGGCAACCTCGGAATGAAACGAAAGTAGCAGCTGGCGAAGATACCGACAGAAGGAGGGCATTGACAACTTGCTTGGCTTCTCTTCGGGGCGTTGGGGCAACTCCTGCGAGGGCATGGGCGGGGCCGATGCCCTAGCGGGCTAATCCCAGTTGCCGGAGGCGGCGGCGGGTGTCGGAGAAGAGAGCGGCCTCGGGGGTGCCGCGGCGCATGGAGTCCAGCACCAGCAGCCCCGGCGGTAGGGACAGCGCACTTTTCTGCTGGGTGCCGCTCAGAAAAGGGTGAGGACCAATGTGGGTAACAACGTCTATGCCATCGGCCCCCAGGGCCTGCACCAGGCTGTGCAGCAGGGTAGGGTTGGTAACCATCTCAAACCAGTATTCCCGCCCGATAATGGTATTGGCCGGAATCACTGCTCCGAGCCGGCTGGAATAGAATGCGCATCGCAGGGGCAAAGGCTCTATCTCGGTCAGCAACGCGCTAAACGAGGGCTGGTGGTGGGCCAGGAGTGGGGTATGCGTGGGCCAGGAGCCTACCCGCGTGAGGGGCTCCCAGTGGTAGCCTTGCTGGTGCAGAAAAGCGGTGGCAGCTGCCTCGTCGTCGCTGTGAAAAAAAACCAGACAGGTCTGCGCATTCAGCTCCACTACAGGGTAAATCGGCACTGGGGAAGTCAGGCAGGCCGTTTGGGCCGAAGCCAACGCGGTATGCACGTAGAAATACAGGAAATCCTTAGCCAAGGGAAAAAACATCCGGACTACGGCCGTGCACACCCGGATGGCGTCCGGTAGGCTCAAACCCCCGGCTGCGTATACACCCGCTATTTCTCCCAGGCTAAGGCCCGCAATGGCATCGGGCTCCACCTGATAGGCTTTCCATAATGCCACCTGGGCCACTTGCACAGCCATAATATAATAGGTGACCTTACCCTGCATGAATTGTTCATCGGCCTGCCCGGCAAATAAGGGCACAAGGTCGCAATCCGCTATTTCGATTAGTAAGTCGTTGAACTCATGAACCATGGCCCGAAAGGCGGGCTCGGTCCGGTACAACTCCTGCCCCATGCCCAGCCAGTACAGGCTGCGGCCGTTAAAAGCGAATACGTGGTGCTTGGGCTGGTAAGCGCCACCCGCTCGGCTTCCGCGGTTAAGCAGGCCGCCTGAAATGCTTTGCAGCCAGGACAATAGAGGAAGAGCCATAAAACAAACAGCAGTAACTACCGGGGGACCAAACCGACTTCCCGCAAAGGTAATAGCCGCTTAAAGCAAAAAACCACCCGGCAGCAACTGCCGGGTGGTTCTGTAGAAGGAGGACGCTGCTTAAATAAACAGGGAGCTGATGCTCTCGTGCGTCACCACGTTGCGGATAGCCTGGGCGAACAGGTTCGACACCGAAATTACCTTGATTTTGGGATTTTCCTCTTTCAACGGAATCGTGTCGGTGATGACCAGCTCTTCCAGCACCGAGTTGCGAATCCGGTCGTGGGCTGGGCCAGAAAGTACCCCGTGCGTAATCACCGCTCGCACCGACTTGGCGCCGCGCTCCATCAACAGCTCAGCGGCTTTGCAGATGGTACCAGCCGTATCCACGATGTCGTCGATGAGCACCACGTTCATGTCCGTTACGTCGCCAATCACCTGCATAGAGGCAATTTCGTTGGCCCGCAGGCGCATCTTGTCGCACACCACAATTTCGGCCCCGAACTTCTTGGCGAAGCTGCGCGTGCGCACCACGCCGCCCACGTCGGGGGAGGCGAAAATGAGATTTTCCAGGTTCAGCGACTTGATGTAGGGCGCCGAAACGGTAGCCCCGTCGAGGTGGTCTACCGGAATATCGAAGAACCCCTGGATCTGGCCCGCGTGCAGGTCGCAGGTCATCAGGCGGTCGGTGCCCACGCTCTGCACGAAGTCGGCCACCACTTTGGCGCCGATGCTCACCCGGGGCTTGTCTTTGCGGTCTTGCCGGGCATAGCCGTAGTAGGGCATGACCACGGTTACCGAGGCGGCCGAGGCGCGCTTGGCCGCGTCCACCATCAGCATCAGCTCCATCAGGTTTTCGGCCGGCGGGTTGGTGCTCTGAATCAGGAACACGGCGCAGCCCCGCACGCTCTCGTTGAAGCTGGGGCCAAGTTCCGTATCGGCAAAGCGCTGAATGCTCAGGTCGCCGAGGGGCTGGCCGAAGGCGGCGGCAATCTGCTGTCCTAGCTCGCGGGAAGCATTACCTGCAAAAATTTTAACCTGCTGTGGCATAATGAAGGAGGGGAAAGGGAGAAGGCAAAAAAGCGAAAGGCGCTGACTCTTCCGGAGAGGAAGACTCAGCGCCTTTCGCTTTACTTTAGTCGGTTGTCCGACCAGGGCTCGAACCTGGACTTTCTTGAATCAAAATCAAGCGTGTTGCCAGTTACACCATCGGACAATTTCCCATTCGTAAAACCGGTGTGGTGTTCCGTTTGGGTGTGCAAATGTACTACGGGTTTTTTGGCAGCCAAACTTTCCGGCAAATTTTTTTTCGGGTAGTTCGGCCTTCACGGTATCTAAAAGGCCTTTTCCACGGCTTGAGTGCCTGATTTTCAAGGACGCACGCGCCGGGCAGCAGCTGGTAAATTTTCTCGACGGGCGGACTTTGGCAAAGCGGCAATTAAGCCGTAGTTTTGCGGCCTGAAAACGTTGCCCACTCACTATAAAGAAACGCAATGGCGAATACCGGCAAAATCACCCAGGTTATCGGGCCCGTCGTAGACGTGAGCTTCGCGGGTGAAAGCTCCAAGCTTCCTAACATCCTCGACGCACTCGAAGTCACGAAAGACAACGGCCAGGTGGTTATCCTGGAGGTCCAGCAACACCTGGGCGAAGACCGGGTGCGCACCATCGCCATGGACTCGACCGAGGGCATGACCCGCGGCGCTGAAGTACGCGACCTGGGTGCGCCCATGTCGATGCCTACGGGCGAAGGCGTAAAAGGCCGCCTGTTCAACGTGGTAGGCTATGCCATCGACGGCATTCCCCAGCCCAAGAGCGACGGTCCGCTGCCGATTCACCGCCAGCCTCCGCCCTTCGAGGACCTGGCTACTTCCTCGGAAGTTCTCTTCACCGGTATCAAAGTAATTGACCTGCTGGCTCCCTATGTGAAGGGTGGCAAAATTGGTTTGTTCGGTGGCGCCGGCGTAGGCAAAACCGTACTGATCATGGAGCTGGTAAACAACATTGCCAAGGCCTACGCTGGTCTGTCGGTGTTTGCCGGTGTGGGTGAGCGTACCCGCGAAGGCAATGACCTGCTGCGCGAATTCATCGAGTCGGACATCATCAAGTACGGTGAGGAGTTCAAGCACTCGATGGAAGCCGGCGGCTGGGACCTGACCAAGGTTGACCAGAACGAGCTGCTTAAGTCGCAGGCTACCCTGGTGTTCGGCCAGATGAACGAGCCCCCCGGAGCCCGGGCCCGCGTAGCCCTGTCGGGCCTCACCATTGCGGAAAACTTCCGCGACGGCGACGGTTCCGGTGCCGGCCGCGACATCCTGTTCTTCATCGACAACATCTTCCGCTTCACCCAGGCAGGTTCCGAAGTATCGGCTCTGCTGGGCCGCATGCCGTCGGCCGTAGGCTACCAGCCCACGCTGGCCACCGAAATGGGTGCCATGCAGGAGCGTATCACCTCCACCAAGCGCGGTTCCATCACATCGGTACAGGCTGTATACGTGCCGGCCGATGACTTGACGGACCCGGCTCCGGCCAACACCTTTGCTCACTTGGACGCTACCACGGTACTGTCGCGGAAGATTGCCGAGCTGGGCATCTACCCGGCCGTAGACCCGCTGGACTCCACCTCGCGTATCCTGTCCACTGAAGTTCTCGGCGACGAGCACTACAACACGGCCCAGCGCGTGAAGGAGATTCTGCAGCGCTACAAGGAACTGCAGGACATCATCGCCATCCTGGGCATGGACGAGCTGAGCGAAGAAGACAAGCAGGTTGTAAACCGCGCCCGCCGCGTGCAGCGCTTCTTGTCGCAGCCGTTCTTCGTGGCCGAGCAGTTCACCGGTCTGGCCGGCGTACTGGTTGACATCAAGGATACTATCAAAGGCTTCAACGCCATCATCGACGGTACCTATGACCACCTGCCCGAGGCAGCTTTCAACCTGGTAGGCACCATCGAGGATGCCGTTGCCAAAGGCGAGAAGCTGATTGCTGAGGCCAAGTAATTTTCTAATGTGGGGAATGTGCTGATGTGGGAAATGTGAAAACTACTTTCACACAACCCCCAGCACATTCATCACATTTCCACATTTCTCACATTAGAAACCATGCATCTGGAAATCATTACCCCCGACCGCAAGGTATTTGAAGGCGAGGTTTCGTCGGTTCAGTTTCCGGGCACCGACGGCCTGTTCGAGGTACTGAATGACCATGCTCCGCTGATTTCGGCGCTGCAATCGGGTAACGTGGTGCTGAACGGCGGCTCAACTACCTTCCGCATCGATGGAGGAGTAGTTGAAGTACTCCGCAACAACGTTATTGTACTCGCGGAGGGCGCTTCGGCGTAATTCCTGGTTTTAGCTTGCTATAAAAAGCCTTTCCTTTGCGGGAAAGGCTTTTTTATTGCCTTTCCCAAGCCTCATGCCTTCAGTCGGTTCGTCTCGTATGAAAATAAAGCCCAAAATCACCCCGATCTACCAGACTTCGGTTTTCAAGTTCGATGACCTGACAGAGCTGGAACTCTATTTCGGGGAGCCGAGCAGCCGCTACCTGTATTCACGTAACGGGAATCCCAACTCCGACGAACTGGCCGATAAGGTAAACGAGTGGGAGCAAGGTGCCGGGGCCGTGGCTACCGGTTCGGGCATGGCCGCCATCCTCGCCGCCCTGATGGCGTGCTGCCAGGCCGGCGACCATGTGCTGTGTGCGTCCGATATCTACGGGGGCTCTTCGTCCTTGCTCAACCAGGAGCTCAGTCGGCTGGGAATAACCGTGACGTACGTGCCGTTTGAGCATTTGTACGAATTGAGTCCATTTGTACAGCCCACTACGCGCCTGCTGCTGTGTGAAACCATCAGCAACCCGCTGCTGCGCGTGGCCGACCTGCAGCGCCTGGCGCAGGAGTGCCACCAACACAGCCTGAAGCTGGTAGTGGACAACACCTTTGCCTCACCCGTCATCACGCGGCCACTCGCGCTGGGTGCCGACCTGGTGCTGCACAGCGTGACGAAGTATCTGGCTGGGCATTCCGATGTAACAGCCGGCGTGGTGGTAGCCGCCGACCCGGCGCTGGCGGCGCGCCTCAGGCAGATTGGCGTGCTCTACGGACTTACTCTTAGCCCCATGGAAAGCTGGCTGGCGGTGCGGGGTCTCAAAACGCTTCGGCTTCGGATGCGTGAGCATAGCGCCAATGCCTTGGCTATTGCTGAATTTCTGCAGCAGCAGCCTGCGGTGCGCGCCGTATATTATCCAGGGCTAGCAGCCCACCCTCAGCACGAACTGGCCCGGGCACAGGGTACAGGCCAGTACGGCGGGATGCTCTCTATTCTGCTGGCCGATGATACCGAAGTTGTCAATCGATTTATCAGAGCCTGCCAGCGCTTCCCCTTTGCGCCTTCCCTGGCCGGCGTCGATTCATCCTTATCGTATCCCTTGGGCACTTCACACCGCTACCTGACCAGTGAGCAACAAGCCGAGCTGGGCATTACCGTGGGCCTCGTGCGCCTGTCGGTAGGAATTGAGCCCGTTGAGGAACTGCTGGCCGATCTGCAGGCGGCTTTGCAAAGCCTGTAGCCGCTTACTAGGGAGTGTGGACAGTGGTCGTAGCTTAGCGGCATGCTACGCCGCCATGAATTAAGCGAACGGGAATGGAAATTGGTCGAACCGCACACTTTGGGTCGTCCGGGTACGGGTGGGGGCAC
>NZ_VTHL01000036.1:0-27126 GCF_008271285.1 Hymenobacter lutimineralis
CCTAGAAGAAGGCGGGGATTGTCATATTAGGCAGGCTCGAACGCCTGATATAAGGAAGAATCTTACTCCGCCTTCTTCCTTCTCAGCAACCCAAGGTAAAGGGCAATGCGAACATAGGATATATAAGGAGTAGACAGCCGGTTTTCGGGGCGGCAGCAAGATAGCATATAGGTAGTGATAATCCACACTTATCGATACCTATTGCACAACGACTAAGGCCGCCACTTGTCGTGCCATTGGCATCATAAGTAACAATTATGATGTCTAAACTTGGCACTGGCTTAGGTGAGCTTGGTAAGGCTGGCTAGAATATTTGTGCGTGACCTACCACACTGCTAAGCGACCTGAGGCCGGCCTCTTCGCTCGTACCAGGACTGCTCCGTGTTGCCGATTCATTTGCCGGGGTACAAGCCAGTGCTCGTTCAGCGGCAAGAACTCCGGCTAGGGGAAAACAGTGTCAAGTTTTTACTTGTAAAAACTTGACACTGTAACGTGCTTTGCACAATCAATTTCAACGCGTCCTATGCCGGAGTCTATTATGCATCGAGTCCGCCAGCAGGTGTTAGCGGCTGAGCCCGGTAATCTGCTGACCTACGAAGACCTAGTGACGGAGCCGTCAGAGTTTGGCGCGGTAGCAGCGGCCCTGAGTCGCCTAGGCCGGGAAGGGCTGGTGGTCCGCTACGCCAAAGGGCAGTACTACCGGCCACAGAACAGCCGGTTTGGCCCGCTGCCGCTGTCCGAGGGGGCCATACTACGCACCCTGACTACCCGAGAAGGAGTAGTATCAGCCTACCTCACTGGCGCCGCACTTTATAACCAGCTGGGTCTGACTACCCAGGTGCCTGTCACCATTAAAGTGACGACAGCCAAGCCGCGGCGCACCCGGCCAAAGCGGGTAGCGTTTGTGGTGCGCCCGGCGCCGGAGCGTGCCAGCGACGTGCCGTTGCTCCAGTGGCTGGAGGTACTGCGCGACCTGCGCCGCATTCCCGATGCCCGGCCCGATAAAGTCTTGGCCCAGGTGCAGAGCCACATTAAAAGCCTTGCCCTAGCAGAGCGCCGCCGCCTTGTGGGACTGGCCACTACCCTGGCTCCGCCGCGCGCCCGCGCGGTGCTCGGTGCGCTGTTGGAACTACAGGGCGATATACAGGGGGCCGCTAGACTGCGGATAACCCTCAACCCGTTCACCACCTACCGGCTCGGCCTCACCACTGCGGCCCTGCCCAACGCTCCCCGGTGGAACATCCGATGACGCTTAAGCCTGGCGCTATAAAATGGAGCGTGCAGGTTTAAGCCCTTATCAAACGTGCCCGTTGTGTCGTACCCCTCCTTAATTAAGGAGTGCGCAAGCTTTCACCCAATCCAGAAGCATCCGGCCACCGCAGGCGGTAGTTGGTGCTGCGGCCGCCGGCGCTGTCCCGGCCGAGAATGCCTTTCTCTACCAGGTCGGCGATGTCACGGCCCGCCTATCCTGGGAGCATTTGGCTATGCAGCGTGTTGGTGGATGTAAGGGGTTATTCTCCGCATAATATGCGGTAAATACGCAGGATATTCTCCGCATCCGCCATATTGCTGGTGACCAAACAGGTCTTTTAAGGTCAACAACCAGCGTAAACATTAAAACAGAGGTTGTTTTAATGTTTACTTTTTCCCTAATGGGCTCACAAAGGGCTCACCACTCCGGAGTTGGATTTGTTGGAAGCGGTTTTCCAGCACGCAGGGGCCTTTTTTAGCGAGAGGTCATGCCATAGCAATGGGCTCACAATAGGCTCACTCGGTATGGGGCTCGTTCGATTTGGGAAGAAGCCAGCGCTTGCAACAGGTTGAGGTTCCCCGATGATACCCTGTTCTACAGCCCGGCGGCAGCCCGCTGCTGCTGCTCGAAGGCCCAGTCTTCCGGGGACAAAATGGCCTGCATAAAAGCGGAATAGCCCACGTCGCGCCGCTCCAGCGCATGCCGGCGCAGGGCCAGGCTGGATTTAGCGCCCGCAAAGCCGCCTTTCTCCATGGCCTGGCGAAAACGTTCGGGCAATCCTTCCAGCCAGTGCCGATAATCCTCCTCCGTGACTTCGCCGTCGGCCAACTGCTGGTACCGATACGTGGCGTTGCCCAGGCGGAACAGCCGGGCCATCTCGGCCCGCTGGCCTTCGGGCAGCTGCTGCAAGGTTTGCAGCTGGGCCTGGTGGTGCTTGTCGAGCGGGTGGCGTGGGTGCAACAGTTCTTCCATGCTATTCAGTCAGCCCCTGCTTGGCAAAGGTGGATAAGACGTGGTTGTTTTCGTAGAGCACACCCTCCCGCTTGCCGGCGTTGAAGTTGGGCCCATCCCCGCGCAGCACCTGCCAGATGTTGGCGTAGGCTACGCGCACCGACGAGCGGGGCTGCTGGCTGCCGGGCTGGAGCAGCACCTCACACACGAAACCGTCGGTCCCGATTTGCAGATTCCACACCGTGCTCTGGTGCAGATGCAGCGTGCCGAGCATGACTGGGCCGTTCTCCGTCTCAAAGTAGGTCGTGCACACCATGAAGTGATGCTGCGGGTTGGAAAGGCCGGCGTGCACCTGGTGCAGAACGGCGGCTACATCATGCGGCTCGCGGGGCATAAGACGGTCGTTACGGCTGGTTAATAGTCCACGGGGTGGGGTAGTTCTCGCGGTGGATACGCTCGTTGTAGTACACCGACTCGGTCGGTAGAAAGGAGAGTTGCTCGTCTACTTCCTCCCCGGGCGGGATGACTTTGCGCAGCAACTGGTAGAGCTGCTCGAAAGGAATCGTGGCGCGAAAACGGTCAACCCAGGGGACCGGGACGTGCGGCTCATCGTCTTCCGGGTGGCGCACGAACTCTGTGTCGAAGGCCACGAAGTCGGGACCGATTTCAAGGTTGGCGACCTCGCCGTGGTGAAGGGAAAACACGGCCGGGTAGTGCCGGCGCCGCGGGTGATTGTCGCGGTCGTAGTAGTGCCCGCCTAGTAGGTAATACACGCTCGGGTCAGCGAGGTCCCTATCGACCTGGTGCAGCAGCTCCAGCAGAGTGGCCCAGGTGTTCTGATTTTCCATTGACGGCGCCGCAGGGGATAGCGAATGAGGATAAAATTCCAGTATGAGGCGGAAATTGGTGAATAAATTCCAATAAGAGGCGTCTGAATGCGTCAAGTAGGCTCAGCTGCGCAACTGATTGCGTGGAATTCTGAGAAGGTATGCGGTTACAGCTCAGACTCTCCTGTTTTGCTGAGTAGACCACAGGCCTCCCTAAGCAGGGAGTTGCCGTCTTGGTAAAAGTTGGTACCGGATGCTATCAATTTTGCGAGTTAAAAAGCGTAACAGCTGCCTGTTTTGCCCGTATTGGCTAGCTTTGCCTGCCAAACTGATTGCCGAGTATGCTAGCTCAGAAATCCTACGCTTTGCCTAGCGGCCCCTCGTCAGCGGCTCATTCTGCGGACTGGCTGCGCTGGGCTCACCGGCAGCCGCTGCCCATCCAGCAGCGGCCTGCCCTCTTCGTGGGCTCCTTCGCGTAACGCACCCTGACTTACTGAAATCAGCAACATGCAGCGCCCTCAAGCGGGCGGCTGGGCTGATAAGCTATTTCCTGCCCGGCCCCAATCCGTGGCTGCAGGCGGGGCGTTTTCCACCCTTTCCGTTGATATTTTCTATGGCTGCGAGTCCGTATCGCCGCTTTTCCAGCATTTGCCCTGCCATCCAAACGCTGGTCATTCGGCTCATCCAAGAAGAATTTACTCCCTTATTATCCCTTTCCGCGCACGTTTCCGAAGCTGCCTGGGCCCGTGCCGTGGCGCTGGCCGACCCCACGTTCCTGTACTGCACCGCCGCGGAGCCCGCCGTGCGCATCTGCCCGGACTCCTACTCCCAGCTGCAGGCCTTGCTGCAGCGCGAACTGACCAAAGCGGAGTAGCAACGAGCGTATACAAGAAAAGCCCGTCCAGCTATCTGGACGGGCTTTCTGATGGCTTTAGGCCATGCGACGGCGCACGGCCGTTGCCCTATTGCCCAATCACGTACACGGGCACGGCCTGGGCATCGGCGCCGCGGCCGGTTTCCTTTTTCACTTCCCGCCCGTCAAGCAAAATGGCCGCCGTGATTTCCGAGGCGGCCGTGCCCCCGTCGAGGCTGGCCAGCAAACTGAGGTGGTCGCCTTGCTTCATGGTGCGCTTGAAGCGGTAGGTGGCCGGCAGCGGGACGTTGCTTAGGGTAGTCGTGCCGCCGCTTTCGTTGTCGTAGCTGAGGTAATCGGACAATGGGGCGGTGGTGGAAGAAATCCGGTACTCCACCTGGTATTCCCTGGGGCCGGCGGGCGTCGCATCGTCCTTGGAACAGCCGGCCGCAGTAACCAGGAAGAGGCTACTGAGCAGCAGATAGGTCAGTCGTTTCATAGGTCAGAAAGGCAGAGGTTAGCGGAAGTGGTACCGCAGGCCGGCGCTGGCATAGCCCGGCCATTGGTCGATGAGGGGGGTGTTGAACAGGTAGCCCTTGGTAGTGGTGGCCACGAGCGAGAGCCGGTTGCCCAGAAAGCAGTCGACTTCAGCCCCGGCCTGCGGGCCGTAGGTGAAGCGTTGCGGCTCCTTGGCATCAGGGGCCAGCTCACCAGTGCCGTTTTCGCCGGTACGCTCGTAACCGGCGGCGGCCCCCAGCAGTAGGTGCACGTAGGCCACTTCGCCCAGGCGAAACAGCTGCGGGGCGAGCAGCACCCGGCCCACGTAGCTGGCGTATTCACCCCGGCCGCTGAGGGTGCCGGCGTCGCGCAACCCGCTGGCGCGCAGGGCCAGGCGGTTGGTGAGCATGCTGGTGTAGCTCAGCTCGTAGTAGTCTCCCTTCTCGGAGCGCCCCAGGTGGGCGCCCCAGCTGGAAATGTGTTGAACGTGGCGCTGGGCGAAGGCCGGTACGGCGCCGGCCCCCGCCAGCAGCAGGGCCACTAAGAATAGGTTTTTCATACGGGGTTAGTTGCGGGGGCGGGCCCGGTCGGCTTTGATAAGGGCGTTTTGCACCAGGATGTCGGAATAGACCATTTCGGCCGCCTGCCGCGAGGGACCGGGCTGGGCGGCTTCGGCCAGCAGCCGGTCGGCTTCCTGGCGCAGCTGCATGGCCTTAATCATGTTGTCGTTGGAGGTATTCAGGGCCACCATCCGCTCGCCTTCGGTCATGGCGTAACGGCCGGGGTTCTTCAGCGTGGCGTTCAGCTCGATGCTCTGCTGGGTCATCTCATCGGCAATCTTGTAGTAGCCGAAGGCCGTGGCAATCTTCTTTTTCTGCATCATCTCCTCGTAGGCAAACGTGGAGACGGCGGCTTCCTCGCGCTTCTGCTGGTACTGCTGGGAGCTCATGCGGTTGTTGCCCGCCGTGGCACCCGAGCCGAAGCGCGAAAACACGTCGTACACCGTGTTCAGGTCCTGCTGGGGGTTGTTGAGCTGCAGGGCCTGGCGCAGGCGCTCGGCCTTCTGGAACACGGGCATGTACTGGTTGCTCTGCCCCCGGCCGGACATGGCCAGGGCGCGGGCAAACAGCTCCTGGGGGTTGGAGAGGCGCAAATCCTGAATGCTCTGCACCTTGCGCAGGTCGGCCTGCACCTGGCGCTGCAGCTGCAGGGTCTCGTCGGTAATGTCCTTGACCTGCCCGGTGATGTCCTTGGTGACGCCAGCAATCTGCTTGGCGTCCTTGATAACCTGGTAATTTTTGACTGTTTCGGTCCACTGAGCGAGGCGCTTGGCGAAGTCGCCGATGTGCACGCCCATGTGCAGCGGGTCGTTCACCACGGCTTGCGCCGCGGCGTCAGCACGCGGAATCAGAACCAGCGCCAGGGCCACGAAGGCCGGCAAAAGCATCTTTTTCATCGTCGTATCCGGTTAGGTGAAAAGAAAAGGTTAACGGTTCGCGGCTTCCGGGCCCAGCTGGCCGGCGGCCGCGGTGGTAATCAGGATGGGGTAGCCATCGGGCAGCAGCACGTCGCGCAGCTTGGTGCGCGTCTTGGGCCGCGACAGCACCGAGGCGGCCACCCGGCCGCCCACGCCCACCACGGAATTGGCCGCCGAAGCCGAGCGGTCGATGGCCGTGCTGATTTCCTGGGTGGTTTGCTGCTGCAGCTCGTTGCCGGCCATGCCGGCTTCCCGGGCCACGCGCTTCACCGGGTCAATCATGATGCCCGGCATGTAGTTGAAGTCGTAGATGTCGGCCTGCACCCGCGTCGGACCCAGGCGGTTGACTTCGAGCGTCACGTTGTTGGTGCCCACGGTGGCCACGCCGGCAAAGACCATGTTCTTGGGGAAGGTGACCCCGGAAACCACGGCATCCTCCAGCAGGCGCAGGATGACCACCGAGCCGGTGCGCACCTTCTGCTCGCCGTTGATGACGCACTTGAAAAACACGTCGGGCGCCAGCTGCTGCTCGCGCTGGCTGCCCTGGGCCATCATCCGAGTAGCGTTGCCCACTTTCACGGTGTTGAAGCCATCCATGCCGGGCGCGCTTATTCGACTAGCCAGCAGCTGCGCGGTCTGGTTGGGGTCGCGGTAGCGCTTGCCGGTCATGCGCTCGTAGGCCGCACGGGTTTCCGGCGGCGAGGAGCCCAGCATGGCCAGCACGTCCGGGTCGGTTTCAAACGGGGTACCGTCCACGTCCCGCGCAGGCACCAAGCCGCGCCCGCTTCGACCGGTGCCCGCCCGGCGGCTACCTCCCCCGCCCGCCGTGAGGCGCCGGCGCGGTACCACCAGGGTTTGCGCCCGGTAGGAGCCCGTGGCAGGGTCCTGAATGGTGGTTTCAATCGTATCCACGTCGGCCGCAGCCAGGCGGGCGGCTTCGGCACGGCGGGCAGCAGCTTGCGCAGCAGCCTGGGCCCGGCGCCGCTTGCGTAGCGCTAGGCCAGTGGTATCAACGGCAAATACATCCACGACATCCTGGTCCGTGGCCCGGGCCGGGGCGCTTTGAGCGTCCTGTTCGGCGCGGCGCTGGGCTTCTATCTGGGCCGAAGGCGAAGCAGCCGGTGCCGGCGGGGCCGTTTCCACAGAAGGGATTTCGGGCTCGATGTTGGCCGAGGCCGCCGCGACGGGCTCGCGCTCCTGCTGGGCGGCTTCTTTAGCCGATTTAAGCCACAAAAACAGGCCGCCGATAATGAGCACCAGCAGCAGACCAGCAAAGGCCATCCAGTTGGAGCGCAGGACTTCCGTAGGGGTACGCTTGACGGGCGCGGTAGCCGGAGCGGACTGCTCATTTTCGGGGCGGGCAACCGGGGCTACGGGTTGGGTAGGGGGAATGATGGGTTCCATAGAAACAGGCGAGCAGCGTTAAATGGTGGACGCACGGTTAATCACGCGGGAGGGCACGGGCAGCACCAGCACGCGGGCGCCGTTGAGTTCGCGCAGGGTCACTTCCAGGTAGCCGCGCTCGGTGGCCGCGTACAGCGGGATGGCGTAGGTCAGGTAGCCCGTGGTGCGGCCGGTAATGACTTGGTTGGCCCCCCCGCCGGAAGGGGCCAGCGGGCGCCGGGCCTCGTTTTTTTTGCGGGCCAGAAACTTCTTCTGCGCGTTTTCCACCAGCTGGAAGTCGGTGAAGTCCACGTTGTAGTCGATGTTGGTCTTGTTGATGACCTTGAAGCGCAGGTAGGTGAAATCCTTGTCGTTGCGCACGTTGGCCAGCGAGAGCACCAAATCGTTGTCGACCACGGCCACGGCCTGGTGCTCCTCGCGGGCTTTGCGCAGCGTCTGGAGCTTGCCCTCGACGACGGCTTTCTTTTCCCGCTCCTTGTCCAGGGCCAGTTCGTTTTCCGGCGCGGCGCCCGTGGAGGGGGCGCTTTTGCCGTTGATGCTCAGCGCGCCGTCTTTTTGAAAATCGTAGAGCTGCAGCACCGGGCGGTTCACGTACACGAGCCGGCCCATCCAGTACTTCGAGCCGTAGCGAATCAGCATGGGCGTAGGCGGCGCGTGCTTACGCTTGGCCCGCACAAACACGGCGTTGGCCTCAATCTTGACCAGGTAGTTACCTGCCATGTCCACGTCGACCAGCGACACCGGCCCGCCGAAAACCAGGTAGGTAGTGGAGGAGTCGGACACGGCCACGTCCAGCAGGTTATCGGCTGCCACCACAGCAGCGGCCGGGGAGGTAGAGCTTTGCGCGGCTGCCGGCGCAGGCTGAAAAAACAGGGAAAGCAGGCCCAAAAGGGCTGTAAGCGTGTAAAGGCGCATCGGTGAAAGGGATAAAAGGTTAGTTAGCCGGAGTGGTGGGTGCCGGGATTGGGGCGGGGGCAGCCGGCGCCGTGGGCGCGCCGGCCGGGGCTAGGCCGCGCTCAGCTTCCTGCAGGCGGCGCTGGCGGTCAGCTTCCTGAGCCTGCAGCAGCTCCTGCTCTTCCCGCGTCAGCTGCGGCGCGTAGGGGATGTAGTCGAAGTTGGTGATGAGCAGCCCGTAGGGGTTGGCGTCCGAGCGGTTGGTTTCCACCAGGTTGAACTTGGCGGCCAGCGGCAGGGGCTCCTTCTGCTGGCCCCCGATGAAAATGCGCTGCTTGATGTAGACCGAGCCCGACCAGGGGCGCTTGCTCATGTCCACGAGCACACTGTCCACGGTTACCACGTTGCGGGCAGCGTAGCGCTCGTAGTTCTGCAGCACCTGCCCGCGGGTGAAGCCCTCGTAAATGCGCCGGCCGCCGCGCCCCTCAATCAGGGGCAGGGCGGCGTCCAGGTTGGCCTTGTAGGTGTATTGGTCGTGGCCGAACATGGTTTGCATGAACTGGCGCACCAGGTTGCGGGCCTCGTAGGGCGTGTGGGCGTCGTTGCCGGCCGAGAGGGCCGCCACCGAGCCGGTTTGCGAGACGACGTACACGCGTCGGCCGCTGTTTTCGTAGGCCCGGTACACGAGAAAGCCCGAGGCCAGGGCCACGAGCAGCAGGGCCAGCACGCTGCCCAGCGCCAGGTTGCGCATGGTGGAGAAAGAGGTACTTAAGTCTTTGGCGGAATCCATTGATTGAAAGTCTGGTTGAGGTAAATGGTGCGTTTTCTCCCAACCGCCCCTACTGGCTGATGGGCAGCAATACCTTTTTGAAGGAGTCATCGAACCCGCCGGCCCGGCCGCGGTAGGGGTAGACCACCAGGGCGGGCTGCTTCTGCTCGTTCTGGCCCAGAAAGGCGTAGAGCGTGCCGCGCACGGTCAGCGGCTTGCGGGGTGCGATGGGCGTGACCGAGTACCGCTCCCGGCCGGGCACATTCAGGTTGAGGCCCCCGACCCGGAAGGAGGACAGGGTGTCCCGGCCGTTGGGCGAGTAGAGCGGCATAGTGGCCGGCACCTTCTGGCGACCGAAGCCCTGGGGTATCCACTGCAGCACGGCCTCGTAGGAAATGCGGTAGCCCGGCGCCTCTTTTCTGGTGTCGGCTCGGTCCGGGTCCGATTGCCACATAGCCGGCAGCCGCAACTGCATGGGCTCGGCTTTGAGGGCCTTGGCGGAAACGACCTGCAGGTAGCCCTCGCGGGGCGTCTGCTCGGCTACGCCAGGCTTGAGGTCCACTGACGTAAGGGGCAGTGAAGCAGGAAGGTTTGTTGCCGGCTTTGTGGCGGCGGCCGTTTCTTGAATAGTTGCTGTTTCCGGCGGCGTGGGGTTGGATTGACAAGCTGCAGTCAGACCCAGCGTAAAGCCCGTGGCGACTAATAAGGGAAGGTTCTTCATGAATAGGGAGTCAGAGGAATGGGTTATTTGGTCCAGATGCCCGAGGCCCGCTGGCGGTAGGAAGGGTTCAGGGCTTCCGACATGGTGATGGTGGGCAGGCCCGAGGAAGCCGAGGACGAAGCGGATTCACTGGCTTCACTGCTGCCGGCGCTACCTCCTCCCCCAACCGATGAGCTGTGACCACCTCCCCCGCCGCGGCTGCCACCATTGCCCATCGCCCGGCCTACGGCACTCGACAGGCCCCCGCCGCCGGGCGAGGCCACGCCGGCGACAGCGGTAGCGGCGCCCACGGCCGACCCGACCATGGAGCCCACGAAGCCCTGCACGGCGGAGGAGCCGATGAACATCGACGTGAGGTAGGGTACCATCACGTAGAGCAGTACGAAGGCCACGGACATGACCATGAATTTCTCGTCGTCCACCGACTGCTGCGGGCCGTTGGTCAGGCCGCTGAACAGGCCGTTGGGCGCCTGGGCCGTCTCGGCATAGAAGCCGTAGATGGTGTCGAGTAGCACGAACGTGAGCCCCCAGAGCTGCACGGCCAGGAAGTTCTGCAGCCACTTCATGGCCAGCTGCCCGAAGGCCGGAATCACCGACAGCGTCATGGCAATCGGCCCGCACACGTACAGAAAGCCCAGAATGAACTGCTGGATGAACTGCATGATGTGGCGGATAATGAGCACGGCAGTGGCCGTAAACAGCCGCGTCAGAATGCCCGAGAGCGTGAACGAGCTCAGGGTCTGGGAAATGCTGGTCATCAGCGAGCTGGCGCCCGCCACGATGTCGCCAATGCCCATGGAGTCGTTGCGGGCCGCGGCCGCTACCGACGCCGGCGTGGTCAGGTCGCGAATGGCTTCAGCCGCTGACTTGTCGGTGGAGAACATGGCCGTGAAAGCGGCCAGCCCCGCTCCCAGCGTGTCCATCAGCGTCTGGTAGAAGAAGAGCAGGAAGAATATCCAGGTGGCCTTAATGATGGGCCCCCAGTCCATAGCCAGGCCGCTGCCGGAGATAAAGCCGCGCCCGATGGTGTAGAGCAGCGCAATGCCCATCAGCGAGGGCGTGATGAAGCGGCAGGCGGTGAGCACTACCTGCAGGGTCTGGTCGCAGGCCCGCAGAAAGCCCGGGTCGATGCCGTAGGCAACCATGGCCAGCATACTCATTGCGCCAAAGACCCTTTGCGGGCCTGCTTATCTTCCACAAACTGGTCGACGGCGTAGTCCAGGCGCTGCACGCGCACCGGCTCGTACTCCATCTGCCCCTCCGCGTTCAGCAGTACATGGCCGTTTTTATCCGTCCGGGGCCGCTGCTGGGTCTGCTGGTAGAACTTCACCAGCTTGTTGAGGTGGTTGCGCTCCACGGGCTTGGAGGTCAGGATGGCATCGAGCTGGGGGGAGGCCTCCAGGGCGAAGACCTTGCCCTTGGCGCCTTGCTTGATGAAAAACTCGCGCAGCGCCTCGGTCGAGCGCACCGACTTAATCAAATCCATCTCGTGACCGGTCAGGCCGAGCGGGGCCTGCAGCTGCGCCAGCGAGTCGGGGTTGACGTGGCGCAGGATAATCTTGGTGGCCGAGTTGTTGATGATGGCCGGCCCGATTTTGCTGCCGGTAATCTCGGTGATGCCCTGGGTGATGATGGTCACCGAGCCGTTGGTTTTGCGGATGGTGCGGTACATCGACTCGATGAATTCCGACAGCACGCCCGAGAGCATGGTCCAGGCCTCGTCCAGGGCAATGTACTTGATGTCGTCGGGGAATTTGCGGAACAGGTCCAGGCTCAGCTCAGTGATGAGCATGGCCACCACCGGGTACAGGTCCGGGTCGGCCTGCACCTTGGCCAGGTCAAAGCAGATGAGCCGGTACTCGCTCAAATCCACGTCGCGCTTGGCGTTGAGCACCCGCTCGTAGCGGCCGCCGGTGATGTACTGGCCCAGCACCAGGAAAAACTGGTGCATGTCGATGTACTTCAGGTTTTTCTGGTACTGACGGCGGGCCCCGTCCAGCGGGTCGGGCTCCACGCCGTCGCCGGGCTGGGCCACGGGCTTCTGCATTTCCTGGTCGTACTGCTCAACGAAGCGGTAGAAGCTTTCCATGCCGGGAAATTCCTCGTCTTTCTGGTTCAGGCGCGGGCTCTCGTTCAGGCAGGCGTAGTACTCAATCAGAAAGCGCGAGAGGATGGTACGCTCGGACTTGTCGAGCGCCGTGTCCTTGCCGCCCTTCCAGAGCGCGGCGAGCAAAGCCAGGTGAAAGTTGGTTTTTTCGTCGTTGTAGAGCCACTTGCCCGCCGCGTCGCGCGGCACCACGAAGGGGTTGAACTCAATGGGCCGCTGCGGGTCGTACTCGAAGTAGGTATTGTCGAAATCCTCGCCGTTAAGCGACTGCAGCACGTTGCGGTAGGTGCCGCCCACGTCCATGATAATCTGGCGGGCGCCCTTCTCGAAGCGCTGCACAATCAAGTTGCCGAAGGTGTAGCTCTTCCCCGAGCCCGAAGGGCCGATGACAATGGCATTCTGGTTGTCCAGAGCTGTGTTGAACAGGTTTACCTGCACTAGGTTGCGGAACCGGTCGGTCAGGTACTCCCCCACCGGGTCGGTTTTGTAGGTGGCCGTCCAGTGGGTATAGCAGGCGCCGCGGTCGGCGGTGCTCGTCAGCCAGCGGTCCGGCACCTGCCAGGCGTTGCCGGGCAGCAGGCCGAAGAATACGGGCAGGGCCAGGTAGCTTTCCACCACGCTTTCCGTGCCGAACATGTAGCGAAAGGCGGCCGTGGCCCGCTCCACGTTCTCGCGCCGGCTGGTATCGTTCGTGTCCCAGAGCACGCACGAGAGGTGCAGGCCCACAATCTGCTTGTTCTCGGCTCGCACCTCGGCGGTGAACTCCTCGACTTCAGCCGCCCGCAGGTGGTTGTCCTGCGTGGCCAGAAACGAGAGCGAGGCGTTGAGCTTGCGGTCGGTATCCAGCGAGCTGAGCTCGGCGCGGGTATCCTGAATCAGCAGCGCCTGGGTGAGCACGTGCGGGCACTGCAGGATGTGAGTAAGCGGGTAGAGCATCGGGGCGGTTACCCCGTAGCTGTTGCGCACGGCCGGGTAGGCGTCGGAGCCCTGACCCACCATCGACAGGACATTTACCTTGTGCTCGCCCACGCTGAAGGTGCCCAGGTCGTTGCCGATTTCGCGCTCCTGCCGGGTGGGCTGGCCGTCGAAGTTGAGGTTGAAGTACTGCAGGTAGAGCTGGTGAATCTCTTCGCTTTGCAGCCGCTCGAAGGTCACGCCGCCCAGGTTCTTGAGGCCCTGAATGAATTCGACGGCGCCGCTCTCGGCCACTTCGAGCGTGTGCACCAGCTGGGCAAAGGGGTTCTTAAGCACGGCCTCGCCGGCGCGGGCCACCAGCGCATTCACGGCGTTGGTCTTGGGCGACTTGACGGCCACCGGCGCAAACGAGAGGAACAGGTAGGACTTCTGGAACAGCACGAGCCGCTCGAAGAAGTGCTTGTTCATCTTGTTCTCGAAGTAGGTCTGCTGGGTTTTGTCCTCGCGGTAGGGCCGGTCGTAGTAGACATCGGTTTTCTGCACGATGGTGCCCACCGGCAGGGGGCGCAGCACGCCCACCAGTGCGGTCTGGAAGGCGTCGTAGTCGTCCGAGGTCCAGCTTTCCATCTCGGCGGGCTCCACGCGGAAGCCCACCGCGACGCGGCCGTCCTTGAAGACCACCTTGTCGCCCTCGAAGCTGTGCACGGGCATCACGGCCTTAAACGCGGCCGTTTTGGGCTTTTTGGTCATGGGTGGAAGGAGTGGGAAGGGGCCCCACCGCCAAGCGGCGGGGCTGGATGAAGGTGAAGGAGAGCCAGCCCATCAGAAAGCCGGGCGCCTGCCGCTTGCTCAGGTAGCGCAGGCCCAGAATCAGGCCCAGCTCGACGAGGATAACGAGCAGGTACACCAGGCGCGGAATCCTGACGGCCATGCCCAGGAAGCCCAGCAGCAGCACCGAGCCGATGAACAGGCCGACCATGATGCCCAGGTCCTGGATGTTCATGCCCAGCACCTGCGCGGGCCGCTCGATGGATTTGTAGGAGCGCATGGCGAGCTTAGCGTACGCCTCCGTCGCCACCGCCCACGGCGCTGACCAAATCGTCCTTGAAGAGCTGGAAGCCGAACCAGAGAATCACGCCGCCTACCAGCCAGCCCAGGGAGCCCAGCGCATCCGGGGCGCCCTGCACGAACTTCATCACCACCCGAATCAGGCCCACGATGAGCACGATGGCGAAAATGACCTGCACGATGCCCACCACGGTTTCCTGCACGCCTTCGAGCGCGGCCGCGGCGCCCCCGCCGCCCAGTTGGGCGCGGGCCGGGCTCGTGGCTAGAGCCAGGGTGGTCAGCAGCGCCGCCACGCGCTGCTCGGCGCGGGAAGGTTGGTAGGTCTGGCCGGCCGCGGCCAGGGTGTGCAGGGTTTCAGTGGCCGTTGCGGCGTGGGTACGGGCCCGGGAAAAGAAATGGGTTAGCATAGAAAAGGGTAATAGGTGGAAACAGGGTGCTTATCTCCCCGAAAAGCAGGTGTGGTCGTTAGGAAGGTTTGGTCGTGGGAATGGGGCTGCCGGCACCGGGAAACAGGTCGCTCAGGGCGGCACGCTGGGCCGCGGCATCCGCGCTCATGCGGGCGCGGCGCTGCTGGCGCAGGGCGATTTCGGCGGCGCGGTTGGCCTGGTCGTTGGCCGTCGGGGCCGGCGCGGTGAGGGGATTGTGGAAGAGGGCCTCGGCCGGTTCCTCGTCCGCTTCCGCTGTTGGCTCTAGAGTTGGCGCGAGGGGCGTGGCAGCACCTTCCTGCGCATCGAGCAGGGATGCCAACGCGCCGGCTGCGTGGCGAATGGAGGACGGGCGGGGGGCATCTTCTGCGGGCACATCCTGCGTGGCTTCTTCCGGCTCTTCCAAAAGCGGTTCCGAGTTGTCGACCACAACTGCTGCTTCCGCTTCTTCGGCAGATTGCACAGATTCTGGAACGGCCAGGTCTTCTTTGGGAAGCAGACGGGCCAGGGCTTCTCCGACGTCGGTGGTAGCAGCTTTCTCGGCGGCTTGGGCGGCCGCGGCAGTTTCGTAGTGGAAGGTGCGCAGCGAATGGTGGTTCCGGGTCGACAGCGCGGCCACTGGCGCAACGGGCTTGCCGGGGCCCTTGAAGCGCCACCACAGCAGCGCCGCCAGGGCGCCCAGGGCCAGTATCACCGCCAATAAGAGTATTCCGGAACGCATACCGGCCCCTTACGGCAGGAAGCGCGATAGTGTTAGTAAAAAGTTAGTTAAAACTTAAAAAATACTTGGCCGTATGTAGCGCCTACCAGCGAAGCAGCAGCCTGCCGGTTTCGGCGACGAGGCCGGTGGGAGGTAGAAGATTTGAGTTTTTCCCCGATGGCGTTGCGGCTTCTAAGCCCGATATGCGTCCTTTGGGGTATCGCTCCGATACTTCACTCTCACTGCCCCCAGCAGTGTGCCCTTCTTCGCATGGTACCATCCGACCACGTTTCCGCCCCGCTGGGGTTTCCTGACCTAAGCCTGTCCGCGCCCTACAGCGAGTGCCTGCGCTACGTTCAGTTTCGTCTTAAGGCCCTTCCCCAGGGCGAGTTAACCGCTTTTTGTGCCCAGCATGGCCTGACTTATACCAACGTCGTCAACCTGAAGAACGGCAAGCTCAAGCGCGACGAGCCGCGCCTCGTGCAACGGGTGCTGCGCGCGCTGGGCGTGCCCACGGAAATCGTGCGCATCGACATCGGCAGCGGCGCCAACCAGTACGTGTTCGGCAGTAGCGAGCTACTAGCACAATTCCGCGAGCAGCTGGCCTTCTTCGACGCGGCCGCGCAGCGGGCCGCTAGTTCGCCGTCCACCCCCTAACCCCGGATAGCTTTCCTGCTTGGGGCCCGGCCGCCGGGTGCTGGCAAGGAGATGGAGCTGTCCGGCTCCACTTCCCCAGCCCACCCCATGAACGCACCCCGGGAAAACGACCCCACCGAACTCGACCGCTTCAAGCGCGACATTGACCTGGTTGACTACGCCCAGCGCCAAGGCTACACCATCAAGAAGGAAAGCCGCCGCGGCGACTGGCACCACCTGGTCAAGGACGACGAGCACGTCATCGTCACCCGCAAGGGCGACCACCAGGTGTACCTGAACACCGGCGACGACCGCGACGCGGGCTCCATCATCGACTTTGCCAAGACCCGGGGCGGCGACGGCCACGGCCTCAACCTGGGCCAGGTGCGCCAGCAGCTGCGCGAGTACCTCGACGGCGCACCGGCCCCGGCCCGTCAGTATCCTACTCAGTACGCCACCCCACCCGACTCCGCGCGGCTGAATGGCCTGCCCGTGGGCGACCCGGAGCAGGCCCGGCAGGCCGAGGAAGAGCGACGCACGCGGCTGATTTCCGAGGTGCTGGGCGTCAAGAAAGAACTCACCGACCGCAGCTACCTGCACGGGCGCGGCATTACCGATGCCACACTCGAAAGCCCCGCCTTCCAGGGACGCATCTTCACGGCGCAGCAGAACGAGCACAAGAACACGGCCTTCCCGCTTTACAACGAGCACGGGCTGGCCAGCGTGGAGCAGAAGAACGAGCACTACAAAAGCCTGCTGCCGCTGCCCAAAAACGGAATCTGGGTGTCGCACCCCACCGCCGGCAAGGACACGCCGGTCGAGCGCGTGGTGGTGAGCGAGTCAGCCATCGACTCGCTGTCCCACTTCCAGCTCAGGCACGGGCAGGACCCCAAGAACACGCTCTACATTGCCACCAGCGGCACGCCCACCGAGGCCCAGGTAGCCCTGATTCAGCGGGTCATTGACAAGCAGCAGCCTCAGGAGGTCGTATTGGCCAATGACCGCGACGCCGGCGGCCGGCAGTTCAACATCAATTACCTCAACGAACTGCAGCCGGCCCGCCCCTTGGTGCCCGTGGCCGAGCAGGAAGCCTACCGCGAGGCCTCCCGGCCGGTCGAGTGGCACGCCACCAGCGACAAGTACCACACCAGCCTGAAGGTGACGTTTCACCACGACTCGGCCGAGCAGGGTGCCGGCCAGGTGCAGCAACTCAGCGAGCGGGTGGAAAAAATCAACCAGACGCAGCAGGACGGCCCCTCGCTCGCGGTAGAAATACAGCGCAGCACCGAGCAGGCCACCATCGTGCGCCTGACCGTGGCCCGCGCCGACACGGCCCAGCTGGAGGTGGTGGCCCAGGAGCTCTACCGGCAGCGCGAGCAGCTGCGGCCCGCGGCCGAGCGCCAACAGGAGGCCTTTCTGCGGGTGGACTACCCGCTGGCCAAGGACTTCAACAAGGAGCTGGAGTACACGGCGCAAGGGCTGAGCGCGGAGCAGATTCGCGCGGCGGCCCAGCGCGAGGAGCAGCAGCAGGAATCGGAGCGCCAGCAGCGGCTGGCCGAAGCCCAGCGCCAGGAGCGGGAGCAGCGGGAGGCTGAGCGCCAGGCCCGTCGCGAGCAGGAGAGCAGCCCGGAAGCGCAGCAGGGGCGGGAACAGGACGACAAACACTTTCAGACTGTCCTGGGGGCCACTGCGGCAGAAGCTGAGCAGCGCCCCGCCCGCTCTTACCGCAGCGAGCAGGAAGCGGCGGAGCACACCGCGCAGTTTGTGCACGCCAAAGACGCCGGCTTGGTGCTGCTGAAAGAGTATATCCACGACAACCCCCCGCCGGCGGGCCGCAAAGTCGACGAAGCCGAGCGGGAGGACTTACGCGAGAGGGCCCGCTACGCGGAGGCCGCCGCGGGCGTCAGCTTGCCCACGGCTTCGCCTACTGAGGCCAAAACAGCGACTTGGACAGTGGATGAGTTGGAACCCAATACGACCGGACGGGCGGAGGCCTGGAAAGCCATTCTGGATAATTCCGGCTATTCCATGCAAACCAGCCAGGTGCGCAGCACCGTGGATGAGCAAGGCATCCGCCGGGCGGAATTCGACATGACCTACCGCAACGACCAGCCCGACATTGCCATCATCCACGCCATCGTAACCAACACCAATGCCCGCGCCGCGGCCGGAAAGGCGCAGTATGCGGGCGTTAGCGTCATGGAGCCCGAGGCGGACCGCGCGGCCCGGCAACTGGCGGCTGAAGCCGCGGCCATCCAGCCCCACAACCGGGACCGTAGCTTGGACGTGGCCGTTAAGCCCGGTGTCGAGGCCACCACGGGTGACATGCCCGCGGCGGGGCCCAGTGCCCCGGGCAGCGAGAAGCTGGTAATCATCCGGGTGGACGAGCCGGCCAGCTCCCCCGGTGAGCGGGGCCAGGCCGAGGCCGTGCAGGCAGCCCTCACCGCCAGCGGCGCGAAAGCCGGCGAAGTGCAAAGCACCGTGGATGCGGAAGGCATTCGGCACTCGGAAATGAAGGTGTCGTACCGCACCGACCAGCCCGAAATAGCCCAGGTGAGTCAGGCACTCGATGCCGCGGGCCGGCAGGTAGGCAACCACGTAGTCGAGCACGGCAGCGACCGGGCTGAGCGGCAGGCGGCAGCCCGGCACAGCCAGGTGAGCCAAGAGGTTGCTCCGCAGCTGGAGCGATGACGCAAAGCCCGGCGGTAGGGCTGGAAATCTTACAAGCAAATTGGTCGGAAGGTATACAAACCAGTGGCAGTAGTGCGGCGTTTATCAGGCAGTCAGTTCCTTGCCCTGTTTTAGGTCGTTCCCATGAACCGTTTATTGCGTTTGCCCTTCTTCGCCCTGCTGGTTTTCAGCGTTCTGTTCACGGCCTGTAAAAAGGACCACGACATGGACGACATGAAGCACGAGAGTGTCTACATGAAAATCATGATGGACATGATGACGCAGATGGACGCGCAGGCCAAAACCCAGGACCCCGACCACGACTACGCCGCCCAGATGGTGCTGCACCACGAGGCGGCCATCAAAATGGCCGAAGAAGAGCTGCGCACGGGCACCAACCAGGAAATGAAAACCACGGCCCAGGACATTATCACCAAGCAGCGCGGCGAAATCACGCAGTTTAACGCGTTTCTGGGTGGGCACCAGCCCGCGCAGCCGCTGGTGCCGCAGTTCAACCAGCTGCAGAAAACCAACATGGACCGGATGATGGCCGCCAGCGACGCGCGCACCATGACGGCGCGGCCGGATTACGACTTTGCCCAGCTCATGGTGGACCACCACCAGGCTGCCATCGACAACTCGGAGGCCCTGCTGCAGCACGGGCGCCAGAACACAACCCGGTCCCTGGCCCAGGCCATCATTGCCGACCAGCGCCAGGAAATTGCGGCGCTGCAGAATTGGCTGGCCCGCAACCGCTAACCTATCCAGGCAACGAAAAAGGCAGCTCCCAGGGGCTGCCTTTTTGATTTCACTGCGCACCACCGGGGAGGCTGTCAGGGCTACGCGTCCTTTTTGGCCCTTGTACTGAGCCCACATGCTGCCGTTACCCGTTTTCGTCTTCATCCGGTATATCGCAGCCGGCCTGGTCCTGGCACTGGCTGGCTGCCGTTCGTCGGCGGTCGTCCCGAGGTTTGCGCCCGCTGCGGGGGGCTACCACCCCCGGCCGGTGCAGCGCTTCGATACGGCGACGGCCGGTGCCGCCCACCAGTTCCCTACTGCCCTGCAGAGACGGGTGAAGGCAGACGTGCCGCTCCAAGCCCCGGATACACTGGAATTCCCGACCCAGGAGAAAAGGGAGCGGGCAAGCCAGCTGAATGGCAGCTCGCCAAAAGCAACGATTGGGGACACCGCGAGCAGTTCCACGCGGCCGATGGCCCCTGGCGCGAAACAACCGCCAGCCCCAACTAAATTTTTAAGCGCCCAAAGCCTGGTGCATTATGGCCTGCACTTTCTTTTTCCGGTGGTGTTGGCGCTGGTGTTCTTTCCAGCAGTGTGGCAAACCGCTTACCTGATAATGCTCGCCACGATGCTCATGGACTTGGACCACCTGCTGGCCAAGCCCATCTTTGACCCGATGCGCTGCAGCGTGGGGTATCACCCGCTGCATTCTTTCTATGTTATCCCGGTGTACGTGCTGCTGCTTCTGTTGCCGGCCACGCAAATCATTGCTGTGGGCGTGCTGTTCCACCTGGTCACGGACACGGTGGATTGCTTCTGGAACTTCAGCCACTGCCACGAGTGCTACGTCAACTCCCGACTCTATGCTTTGCGCAACGGGGTGCGAAAGCTACTGGGTCGTAAGGTGGACGACTAAGCAGGGCAACAACACCGCTTACAGCGGGTCCAGCCGCAGCAGTATTTCACTGCGCCGCAAAAAACCGGCGGCGCGTTCAACCCGGGTGCCCGGCTGCGTACAGCAACGCCGACCAGCGGGGTTCGGTACCGCAGCGGGCCGCGTACTGAAGCAGCAGCGGCTGGTTGAAGCCAGGACGGGTAAGCAGCGCGGTCAGGGCCGCCGCAAGCGCCGCATCCGAAGTAGCCGCCGCCAGCTCGGGTAGCCGGGCGGCATCCACGAGCATTTTTTCCGGGCGGGCCGTGGGGATGCCCCGCACCTGCCGCACGGGAGAAAACCGCTGCCAGGGCCGTACCACCACCGGGTCCGGCTGGAAAGAAGAGGCCAGCAGGCGCTCAGCCCAGATGAGCTCCGCCCAGCGCACTTCTACCACCAGTACAGTGGGCAGGTCGGGCAGAAACGGCTGCAGCCAGCGGGTAGACCACAGGCAACCCGGCGGCAACGCCAGCCCGGTCTGCAGCTGCTGCCACAGTGCCCGCCATTCGGGGGGCAGCACCGGCTTACGGGCATCGGCGGCCGGGGCGCTTTTAAACGAGAGCCGGCCGGGTGCCACCTGGTGCAGCAGCTGGCTGTGCACTAAACGTTGCCGGACGGCCGGCCACCCGGCGGCCGTTACCTCCGGAACGGCCGTGGCAAAAAAGGCCAGCAGTTCGGCTTCGGTTATCAGGTCACGGCCGCGGAAGTAGCCGCGCAATTGGGGCCACGCCCGCAGCACCCGGTCTATCAGGGCGGCTACTGCATCCATGCGCGTAAGAGCTTGCACCTGCGCAAAGATACCGGCTACCACTTCACGGCCGCCGTCAGAAAGAAGCTGCGCCCGTCGGAGGGCAGGATGCCCGGCCCAGGGTAGCCGGTGGCGCGGCGGGTGAAGTACACAGCGCCCGCCAGGTTGTTGACGCTGCCTTCGAGCTTCAGCCAGCGCCGCTCCCAGGACACGGAAGCGTCGAGCACCGAGTACGCCGGGATGCGGCCCACCACGGCCGAGATGCCGCCCTGCTCGGCGTTGGTGGCATCCGAGTACTGCTTGGAGAGGTGGGTAAACTGAATTGAGCCTTTGAACGGGCCGTAGCCTGTGCGAGCCCCCGCTTTCAGGTTCACATCCGGCACGAACTCGACCTGGTTACCTTTTACTCCCACGATTTCGCTTTGCGTGTAGCGGCCCCGAATCAGGGCCAGGTTGCCGAAGGTGGCCACCGACCAGCGGCCGGGCTCCACCGTGGGGCGCAGGGCGCGCAGCAGGTCTACTTCGGCGTAGGACTCCACGCCCAGAATCAGGGCGCGGCCCACGTTGCTACGGCGGCGCAGCACCCGGTCAGCGGCGTCGTAGGTCTGCACTTCGCCGATGCGGTTGCCGTACTGCAGGGCAAACAAACTCACGTCGTAGGTCAACCACTGGCCCTGCTCCCCGCGCAGGCCCAGGTCGGCCGAAAAGCCGCGCTCGTCCTGCAGGTTGGGGTCGATGACGGCCGAAGGGTTGGCGATACGCATGTCCGAGAAGGTGATGGAGCGGTAGTTCTGCGAGATGTTGCCGTAGAACTCGCGCGTCTCCACCGGCTTGTAGCTGATGCCGATGCCGCCCAGCACGAAGCCGCGCGGGCTCAGGCGCTGCTCGTTGGTTTGGGTAATGGCGTCGATGTTGCCGGCGTTGTCGCGAATCACGGTGCCGTAGGAGCCCCGCGAGGTGGTGCGGATGTACTCGTAGCGCACCCCCGGCGTGAGGGATACCTGGTCGCTGAGGTAGAAGATGTTCTCGGCGAAAGCGGCCACGTTCTGGTTGGGAAACTCAAAGTCCGAAAAGCCGTTGGCAAACGTCACGCCTTCCGGGCCCACGAAGCGAAAGTCGGCGCCGCGGCCCGCGGGACCGAAGCCCTGCACGCTGTGGTTATAGCCGTGGTAGTAGCGGGCGCCGAGCAGCAGCACGCCGCTTTTGCTGCCGCTGCCCAGGGCGTAGCGGTTCAGGTAGCGGGCTTCCACGCCGTAGTTCTGAAACTCGCCGGTGATGAGGTCGCGCAGGTAGGTGTCGTTGTCGGGCAGGGCCACTTGGTTGGGCCGAAAGCCCAGGGACTTGCGCGTGGCCCGCAGGCCGAAGCCCAGCACGTTGAGGTTGGATTGGGGCGTCAGCTTCCAGTCGGCCGAGAGGTTGAACAGGTTCCATTCCACGGCAAACCAGTTCCGCTCCCGGTTCGACTGGCGGGCATCGGCCGCGTACTGCGCGTCGCTCAGGCCGCCCGGCTGCTGAGCCAGGTAGTCCATGTGGGTGACCTGAGCACCAACTTTGAAGTTCTCCGTGAACTGGTAGCGCACGTCGGCGTAGGCCGTTTTGGCGTCGAAGTGGGAATTCGGGCGCCAGCCGTCGCCGCGCTTGTACTGGGCAAAGGCGTAGTAGCTGAGCTTCTTCACCGTGCCGCTCACGCTGTTGAACGAGTTGAAAAACCCGTAGGAGCCGACCGTCTGCCGCGACACCACCGACACCGTTTGGTCGGGCTCGGGGGCGCGCAGCTCGAAGTTGAGCAGGCCGCCGAACTGGGTGCCGTACTGCAGCGAGGCCGCCCCGCGCACCAACTGGATGCGCTTAATGGCCTCCACGGGCGGCGTGTAGTAGCTCTCGGGGTAGCCCAGCGCGTCGGCCGAGATGTCGTAGTTGTTTTGCCGCACGTTGAAGTTGCTGGTGCGGTTGGGGTCGAGGCCCCGGCCCCCGATGCTCAGCTGCAGGCCGCCCTGGTCGCTTTCCCAGATGTTGAGCCCCGCCACCCGGGCATACACCTGCCGGGCGTTGTTGGTGGCCAGGTTGGCCACCAGGTTGTCGGGCACGATGACATCGGACTTCTTGGCCGCGAAGATGGCCGTGCCCTCCACCTCGCGCAGGCGCTGCGGCCCGAAGCGGCCCTGCGGCGCCGCCACCACTACTTCCTTGAGCTGCCGCTCCCGGCGGGCCAGCGTAAAGTCTACGATGCTGCCGTCCGCCGGCAGGTCAATTTCGGTCTTGAGCGGCTCGTGGCCGATGGAGGAAAGCTGCAGCTGCTGGCGCCCGGCCGGCAGGCGGGCGATGGTAAACAGGCCGGCCGAGTCGGTGCGGGCAATCTGGCGAGAGCCGCGCACGTACACCTCGCAGCCCGCCACAGGCAGGTTGGTGCCGGCCTCGCGCACCCGCCCCTGCAGGCCGGCCTGCTGAGCGACGGCCGTAAACGAAGTCAGCACGCTCACCACCAGGGCCACGCTATAAACCGGTAATCTCATCGTCGAAAGGTAAAATCCAGGGTTTGGGCCGCCAGTCGTCGGTGACGCGGGCCAAGTCCACGGTGGGGTCAATAAAGCTTTTGCCCAGGCGCCCGTTCAGGCTCACGTAGGCATCGGCGTACACTTTGGGGTTGCGCACGCCGCGACGGGCGTAGTAGTCGCGCAGGTAGTGGGCAAACTGCACCAGCATGTCGGGCTGGGTGCTCATCATCTTTTCCTGCAACACGCTCAGGTGCTCGTAATTATTCACGAGTCGCGCCCGGCCGGTCGCGCCGTCCACTACCTTGAACTGCACCTGCCCCATCTTCTCCATGAGCATCACCCGCCACGAAAAGCGGTAGCCCTCTTCGGTCCAGAACAGCTCGCGCGGGTAGAGCAGGTAGCGAAAGGGCAGCAGCAGCTGCACCACGAAAAAGGCGCCCAGACCGATGAGCAGCAGCTGGCGCGTGGCCCGCCCATACACCAGTGGCCTGGGCGCCTGGTGCGAGGCTGGGGACAAGCGAAGCAGCCGGCGCAGGCGCTGCAACACCCGCTCGTGCCATTCGGCGGGAAAGAAAATCAGGGCCGCAACCATCATCACGTAGGGAAACATGCCGATGGGAAACAGCACGGCCGTCAGCACGTGAAACACCACCACCGTCAGGTAGGCCCAGGGCCGGGTGCGGCGGTTCAGCAGGAAGAAGGGCACGGTCAGGTCATAGAAGGCCCCAAACCAGCTGAAAGCATAGGCCACCCACACCTGGCCCAGCAGCGGGCCGATGAAGGACAAATCATTTTTGGCCGGCAACCAGATGCGCAGCGGCATGGCGTGCACCAGCCAGTCGGAGTTGAGCTTGGCCAGGCCGGCGTAGCAGTACACAATGCCCATGAGCAGGCGCAGCGCGTCCACCGTCCAGCGCGGCACCTCGCTGCGCCAGCGGGCGGGGTGCCGCCAGGTATCCAGGGCGAAATAGCGGCCGGCCGGCAGCACCACGAGCAGCAGCCCCACCAAACTCACAAAGTAGTAGTGGTTCAGGTAGGTGCTTTTGTCCATGAGCTCGATGTAGGTGAAGCTCAGAAACAAGCCGGCCGCGGCCGAGCGGTACCAGTAGCCCAGGGCCACCAGCAGCGCGCACAGCCCGCAGAAAAGGAACAGTGCGTAGGTGTAGGGCCCCAGCGGCCGCACCCACTCGAAGCCGTAGTAGGAAAAGAAGAACTTGGGCTTCAGGTACAGCTCCGCAATCCAGCCTTTGGCCCAGAAGCGCACCACGCTGGCCAGCACTAAAAGGCCAAAGGCCACGCGGAACGTGGCCAGTGGAGCGGCCGCCGTGTAGCCCTGCAGATAGCGCCGAAGCCCCTGCCCCATTAGTCGCCGTCGTTGTCGACGTACGTCACCGTGATGCCCAGCGCCGAGGTCATGTCCACCTTAATCAGGCGAACCGCTTTTTGCATCTCGTTGTAGGAAGCCACCGCGTCGGCGTTGCGGGCCGTCATGGTGGCGTACAGGTCCGGGCCCAGGGAACTGAGCTGCTGGGCAGAAACGCCGAACTGCGCGTTGATGATGCCGGTCAGGGGCTGGTTCGTGCGGCTGTCCTTGGCGCCGAGCGCATCGAGGTAGCTCTTGAGCGAGGGCCGGCCCGGGCGGCCGTTGAAAAACTGCTGCACCGTGGCGTGGGCCGTGGTGGCCAATTGCAGCGGCAGGGCGCCCTTCAGGTAATAGGCTTCAATCTTTTCCGGGCGGGGCGTGCCGGTCATGGTGCCGGCCGGAATGCCCACCTTGCCCGCGCGCAGGTAGCGCTCAAAATAAAGCGAGTACGCGTTGATGACCCGCGAGAGCGAGGAGCTGGCGTCGGTGCCGGTGTTGCCCACGAACGTGTCCCGGTAGGAGCCGTTCCACTGGCTGTACACGGTACCGAACGTCTGGTCCATCTTGGCCACCACGTCGGTCAGGTAGCGGCGGTGGTTGGCCGAGGAAGCATACTGCTGCGCGATGGCCGCGTCGCCCGCAGCCACGCCGTTGAGCAGGTAGTCCAGGGCCGGGAAGCCCTGCTGCGGAATGGCCGTGGCCAGCTCGAAGTCGTAGGTGCCGGCGGTGATGTTGCGGTTAATGCCGGCCGCGTCGGCCGGGTAAATGTTGAAGTGGTTGCGCAGGCTCACCTGCTCGGCCGGGCCGAACTCAAACAACTCGACTTTCTGCCACTCCACGTAGGCCGCCTGCCAGGCCTGGCGCGCGTCCACGAGCGTGGCCGGCGTCGGCGCCGCGGTGAAGGCCGTGGTCTTGGCTTTCAGCACCGCGAGTTTGTCGTTGAAGCGCTGGTAGCCCGGCTTTACCAGGCTATCGGCCCATTGCGTGAGCAGGGCCTTGCGGTCCACCGCGGCGTCCGGGCCGGGCGTGTCGCCGTTCCCATCCTTGCCGCAGCTGATGATGCCCAGGGCGGCCAGCAGCAGGGCAAACGCAAACAAAACAGACTTTTTCATCGGGGGCGTTTTTTCGTGGCGAAGGCCAACGGGCGAACCAGCCGCAGCTGCTCCACCCGTTGGCCTTGGGTCCGCTTGCGGAAAGCGGGCCGAAAATTACTGAATGTTAAACTTGGCCTTGATGGCGTTGATGGCCACGTCGGCCTGGGCGTTGGTCAGGCTCCAGGTGCCGTTAGTGCCCGCGGTCAGGCCGCTGAGCAGGTTGTCGGAGAACGCCGCGTCAGCGCCGTACTTGGTGCAGAACCGCAGCGAGTAGACAAAGCCCAGGCCTTCGCCCAGCGCGTGGGCCTTCACGTCCAGGGTCGAAGCTGCCTTCCAGTTGGTCAGGTACGACACGGCAGCCAGGGCAATGGTTTTCTCCAGTTCGGTGCGGATGATGTCGGCCTGGGCCTTCACCCCGGCAGCGTCGTTGTTGACGATGGCCGCGCGCCCCTTCAGGAAGGCCATGTACACGCCGGGCGAGGCCGTGGGGTTTTTCTCGTTGAGGTAGCTGGCCAGGAACCGCTCACGGGGCGTCAGGTTGATGTCCGTGGTCATGATGGCGTTGCTGGTCAGGTAGCCATACGCCAGGTCCCAGTTGTGCTCCAACTCGGAGTAGGCTTTGCCGTCCACCACTTTGCTGTTGTTGGCCTTCAGGGCGTTGTCGGTCAGCAGCACGTTGTCAACCTGGTCTAGCAGCAGGGCGCCAATCAGCGCTTTCTGAATCACCTGGTTGACCTCAATGCCGTTGCCATCCACCAGGTAGCGGCCCAGGCGGCCGGCGCTGCCGGGCGTGGCCACGTTGTTGACCGACTGGCTGGCCGTGGCCAGTTGGGTGAGCTTGGCATCCACGTAAGTGCGCACCGTCTCGGCGTTCGTAGCCGGGAACGAAGCGGCCGTGCTGGTGCGCAGCGTCAGGCCCGAGGCATTCAGGCCGGTGCCGGTAAAGTAGCCGCCGGTGTTGGCGTAGTAGCCGCGCAGCTTGGCCACGTCCAGGGTCGACGGGGTGGCCGGAGCGGCCACGGCCACCAGGGCCATGTACGAGTTCAGCTCCGAGAACATGTCCAGGCGCTGGTTCGAGCTCGTCAACTCCACCGTGGATTGCCCGCTGGCGTCTTTGAACGATTCCGTGTACTTGGAGGAAGCCGTCAGCGTGCTGGCGTCCATTTTGGCGCGCAGGGCCGGCGCCGACTCGGTGTCATTCTTGTCGCAGGAAGTAAAGCCAAATGCCAAAGCAAGAAGGGCAACGGGAACGTACTTAAACGTCATGGGAGCAGGGTTAACGGGGAATGTTGAACGATGCCCCAAAGGTAGAGAGCTTATTTGTAATTGTTCCAAATAAGGGCTAAGTTTTTTTATAAGTTGTCTAAATAAGTATTCAGCATATATGTGATTATTTACCGAAACGGCCCGCTGAAAAGGGTTGGGCAGCTGCCGGCAAGGCTTTATCTTTACCCTGCGCAATTCCCTTTTCTACTAGAGAGTGTGGACAGTCAGCGCATCCAATCCAGGGCGGCGAGCAGGTGAGCGACGGCTAAAAAAGAGGCGGCGGTTTTCTCGTAGCGGGTGGCCAAGCCTCGCGCTTCTTTGAGC
>NZ_VTHL01000037.1:0-22022 GCF_008271285.1 Hymenobacter lutimineralis
CCCCCACCCGTACCCGGACGACCCAAAGTGTGCGGTTCGACCAATTTCCATTCCCGTTCGCTTAATTCATGGCGGCGTAGCATGCCGCTAAGCTACGACCACTGTCCACACTCCCTAGTAGGCACCGAACATGCAAAGCCCCAGTCGTCGGTAGACGGTTGGGGCTTTGCAGTGGTGGCAGGCAGGTAAGCTAAATGGTTACTTCTTTTTGATCAGGCAGCCCGCGGCCCGCTGGGAAGCTACGCCAGCCGCCCGGCCCGCCAGCAGGTTGTCGAGCACCTGCTGCACGTAGCGCTGCTTCACGTAGGCCTCCACCTGGGGGTTGTCGTCGATGGCGCCGTGGTAGCGCACGGCAAAGCCATTGCCGGCGGGCTGTAGCACAATGGCTTCGGGCGTTTTGCTGGCCCCCAGCAGCGTGCTTACCTGGGCAGCGTCGTCGCGCAGATAGGTGAGGCTGTTTACCCCATCAGTCTTGATTTTGAGCTTGTCCGCCTCCGTAGCGGCGCTGGCTTCCAGGTTGATAGGCGTGTCAATAAACAGAAACTGGACGCCTTGGCTCCCGTAGGTGCTGGCCAAGGCACTCAGCCGGTCCTGGTACAAGCGGGAAAACGGGCAGTTCTGCGAAATAAATACCACCACTACGGCCTTGCTGCCGGCGTAGGAGCTCAACTTCACATCGGCGTTGGCCGCATTCTTTAGGGTGAAGTCCGTGACCGTGGCGGGCCCCTGAGCACGGGCTACGCCAACGGCCAGCGTACCCAGCAGTAAGGCGCTGGCAACCAGGATAGAAATTCGGCGAAGCTTCATGACAAGGAAATTAGGCGAGGGAAGAAGTAGGTGCATCGAGGCAGTAAGTGAGGACGTAGGACGCCGACAGGCAGCGGTAATGTACCTGGTGCTGGCTGCGGGAGTTTGGAAGGAGCAGGTGCCCCGTCATGGCACCGGCCTCCCGCAGCCGAAACGGGTCGAGCAGAATCTGCTCTTTAAACACCAGGGCCCGGTAACTGTGCAGCTTATACAAGGTTTCTTTCGCGCTCCAGTACAAGCTGTATTTCAGGGCTTCATCCCCGGCATCCAGCAACTCGTTAGCTGAAAGAAACCGGGGCGCCAGCATGCGGGCTTTGGGCCGTACTAGTTCAACATCTGTGCCAACCCGGCCCTGGCGGCTCACCACCGCCGCTACCCAGGCCCCGGAGTGCGACAACGACACCGCCAGTTCCGGGTTTTCCCGGAAAAAAGGCCGCCCGTTGGCGTCATTTTCCAGGGGGCCGGCGGCTTGCTCCGGTAGCTGGGCCAGCAGCACATGGGCCAGGGCCCGCCCCGCCAGCCATTGCTGCGTGCGGGCCTCATTGCGGCCGGGCGGGCAGTGGGCCGCGTACCAGTTGGCGTAGGGCAGGAGGGAAGCTAAGTCCGCAGCCGATTCCGTCAAATTCCACAAGCCCAGCAGGGCGTGGTCGGTGAGGGGCAGAACGGAGGAAAGCGGCATGCGGCGGGCAAGGTAGATCAGTAAGCGAAAGTCGGGTTTCCGGCGCACATTCTGTTGCCAGGCCTGGGTAAAGAATTTTGCCCCGCAAAATCCGCCGTACTTTGCAGCCGATTTTATAGTACGCTATGGCTTCTCTTGTTCGTCCGCAGGTGCAGAAACTGGCCACGCTCAGCGGCCACCGTGACTGCGTATACGCCCTGAGCGGGGCCGTTGGCGAAGCAGTGGTATACTCCGCCGGCACCGACGGCTTTGTGGTGAGCTGGAACGTGGATGACCCGACGCAGGACGGGGAGCTGGTGGCCCGGGTAGAGAATTCGGTGTACGCCCTGCGCCATGTGCCCGAGCGGCAGTGGCTGCTGATCGGCCACAACTTTCAGGGCCTGCAGGCTATTGACCTGTCGGCCCGCCAGCTGGTACACGCCACGGCCCTGCCCCCGGCTGCCATTTTCGATATTCTGTACTCTGCGTCCCGGGAGCGGGTGTACGTGGCGCTGGGCAACGGCACTCTGGCGGTGCTGCACGCCCACGACCTGCGCTTGCTGCACCTGGTACCCCTCACCGATAAAAGCCTGCGCTGCCTTGCCCTGCACGAAGAGCGGAACGAGCTGGCCATTGGCTCCTCCGATACGCAGGTGTACGTGCTCGACGCCGATACGCTCACCGTACGGCACACGCTGGCGGCGGCCACCAACTCGGTATTCACGGCGGCTTATTCCCCCGATGGGCGCTTTCTGCTCACGGCCGGCCGCGACGCGCACCTGCGCCGCTGGGACGTGGCAGCCGGTTACAAGGAAGAAAGCAGTATTGTGGCCCACCTGTTTGCCATCAACCACCTCGCCTTCAGCCCCGACAGGCAGCTGCTGGCTACGTGCAGTATGGATAAGTCCATCAAGCTGTGGGATGCCGACTCGTTGCGGCTGCTGCGGGTGGTAGACCGCGCCCGGCACGCCGGGCACGGCACTTCCGTAAACAAGTTGTTTTGGTCGGGCCGGCAAAATCGGCTAGTTTCGTGTAGCGACGACCGGAGTTTGGTTGTGTGGCAGGTGCAGTTAGGAGCCAGGAATTAGAAGCTAGGAGTTGAAGTAAACTTCTCATCTTTTACAGTTTACCCCTCCTGCCTTCTGACCCCAAACGTTCAACTCCTTACTCCTGGCTCCTAACTTCTAGCTCCTCCATGAAGATTTCCGCCCTCGATATCCGGCAAAAAACCTTTGAAAAGGCCTTCCGGGGTCTTGATAAGGACGAAGTGCAAGCCTTTCTCAATACCCTCTCCCAGCAGTGGGAGCGGATGGGCGACGAAAACCGGGAGCTGCGCCTGAAGCTGGAACATGCCACCCAGGAAGTACAGAAGATGCGCGAAGTGGAGTCCTCGCTCTACCGCACCCTGAAAACGGCGGAGGACACCGGCAACAGCATCACCGAGCAAGCCCAGCGCGACGCCGAGCTGCGCGTGCGCGAAGCCCAGCTCAAGGCCGAGCAGCTGCTGGCCGATGCCCGCCAGAAAGCCCGCTCGGTGGTAGACGACGCCTACAAGCAGGCCGAGAAAACCATTGCCGAGATGCAGACGGAAGTAAATCTGCTGGGGCAGGAGCACCAGCGGCTGGAAGGTGTGCTCGAAGGCCTCGTGCGCGACCTGCAGCACCTGGCTACCGATGCCCTGGACAAGGTGGAGAAAAGTCGCAACCGGCCGAAATCCTCCATGGCGGCTATCCTTTCCCGGGCGGCCAGCGTAAAGGTGAATAAACCTGAACCTTCACCTGAAGCCGACTCTGCCATGCTTGTACATACTTCTGCTACTTCGTCGGCCGCGGCCGTAAACGGTGCCCGACCCAGCGCACCGGCTGTTGGAGCCACCTCCGCTGCTGAGCGGGCGCCCATTGGTCCGCAGCCCGGAGCTTATAACCCCAAGCCCGGCCAGCAGCCCGACCCCGGCGCCCCGGCCCAAACGCCTGGTCCCGACATTCAGCCCAACCGCACGCCCGACGAAAACCCGGGCCGCGTAGATCCTTCGCGCATTCATGAGCCCGGTCCCGCTACCGTGCCCAACCCGGTGGAGCCCCGCGTAGAACCCATTGCCCCCGATATTCAGCCCGTAGGCCCCGGCCACCCGGAAATCACGCAGCCTTCGCCCGCTACGCACCCCGGCATGCAGAAAGCAGAGGCTGAGAAATCTTTCTTCGACGAAATATAGCGTGCCACTAATGCCAGGCCGAAGTCGAGCAGTGGGTAAATCGATGCCGCAAAATTAGCTCGACGCTAGCGCCACTGGACGATTTATATAAGCCTGAAAAGCTGCTCCCGTGGGGCAGCTTTTTTGTTGTACAGCGGGTGCAGTAGGAGGCGAATTCAACGCTTGGCCCAGCTATCCGGAATTTGTTTCGGAGCTTGCTGCCCGCTCACCATTGATTTCACTACTTCATTTAGTTACTCACTTACCGCATGGGGCAGATTGCACTGGAAGGCATGGAGTTTTTCGCATTCCACGGCTACTACGACGAGGAGCAGAAAATCGGGAATAAGTACGGGGTTGACCTCTACATCCGCACGGATTTACACGCGGCGGGGGCCTCCGACAACCTGCAGCAAACCGTCAACTACGAAGTGCTGTACCGGGTAGTGCGGGAGGAAATGCTGGCCCCGGCCCGCTTGCTGGAGCACCTGGGTTACCGCGTTATTGATCGGGTGATGGAGGAGTTTCCCCACATCCGCTCCGTGAAAGTGAAGGTGGCCAAGTTCAACCCACCCCTGGGCGGTATCTGTCACCGGGCCCAGATTACGCTGGTGCGGAAGCGGGGCGGGCAACGGTAGCGCAGGATTTCGGGTCATCAAACAAAGCTGTGATATACAGCTGATTTCAGACGGCTGAAATATTGTACGAAATAAATCGTAGAATAAATTTGCTTCTACGATATGCTTCGTATATGTTTGAAGTACGAACTGATTCGTATGACTAACCTTTCTGAGCTATGAGCAAATCCCCGCCCCCCAAGCCTACGGAGTCGGAACTGGAAATTCTGCAGGTACTGTGGCAGCACGGTCCCAGCACCGTTCGTTTTGTTAATGACTACCTCAGCGAAAAGCGGGAGATAGGCTACACCACCACCCTCAAGCTGCTCCAGCTGATGCTAGACAAAGGACTGGTACACCGCGACGACGAGAGCAAGACCCACGTGTACCGCCCGGCCGTGCGCCAGGAAGAAACGCAGGGCCTGCTGCTCGACCGGTTTGTGGATGCCACGTTTGGCGGCTCGGCCCTGAAGCTGGTGATGCAGGCCCTCGGCAACCGCAATACTTCCCGCGAAGAGCTGGACCAGATCCGCACGCTCCTGGACGAAATCGAAAACCAAAACGACCCTGCCCAATGAACTGGCTCGAACAAACGTTGTCGCCCGCGCTGGTTCGGGCATTGGGCTGGACGCTCGTCCACTCCTTGTGGCAGGGGGCAGTAGTAGCCTTGGCCTTAGGCGGACTGCTGCTGCTATTGCGCAAGCATAGTGCCGACGTACGTTACCGGGTAGCCGGTCTGGCCCTGGGTACCATGCTGCTGCTGGCTACCGTCACCTTCGCACGTTACTACTACGCTGCCCTCACGGAAGTACCTTCAACCATGCAACTGCCGGCAGATACTGCTGATATCCGGCTGGCTGCCTGGCAACCCACGCAGGAGGCCGCATCTACCGCTACATCTACGGCAGCTGTGGAGCCCGTTGGCAAGATTGCCACTTGGCAGCAGTATTTTGACCAGAACCTGCCCGTGCTCGTGACGGCCTGGCTGCTCGGGCTGCTGGCCATGACGCTCCGCTTGCTGGGGGGCCTGGCCTACGTGCAGCGCTTGCGTCACTACCGCGTGCAGCCCCTTGGCCTGGAATGGCAGCGCCGGCTTGGCACCTTAGCCGAGAAAGCCAATTTGCAACGGCCAGTGGCCTTGCTGGAATCGGCGCTGGTGCGGGTACCCATGGTGGTAGGCCACTTGCGGCCCGTGATTCTGCTGCCGCTCGGCACGGTTACGGGGCTTAGCCAAACCTATCTGGAGGCTATTCTGGCGCATGAGTTGGCCCACGTAGCCCGTCGCGACTACCTGATGAACCTCGTGCAGTCGGTGGCTGAAATCCTGTTCTTCTATCATCCCGCCGTGTGGTTTGTGACGGCTACCCTGCGCGTAGAGCGCGAAAACTGCTGCGACGATACGGCCACGGCCCTCGTGGGTGGCAACCCGCTGACGCTGGCCCGGGCCCTCACGGCCCTGGCCGAGCTCAACCTTGCGCCCCGCCTGACTCCGCAGCTGGCCATGGCCGCCGTAGGGAGCAGGGGCACGCTGCTGAGCCGGGTCCGTCGCCTGGTACAGGGCCGCACTGCGCCCACCTTTACCGAAGGCTTTATGGCAGCCTGCGTGGTGCTGGGAGGCTTTATGCTTCTGAGCACGGCCGTGGCCCTGGCCGACCCGCGTCCACTGGCTCATCCCCAAAACCCACTCGGTACGTTGTTGCCGGCCTCATTTATGGCCGATGATACGACCAAACAGCAGGTGGTATCTGAATTAGCGCCCCAGGTAGCGAAGGTGCCCGCCCAGGTTGAGGTAGATGAGCTACAGGAGGATGACCCAAAGTCTCGCCAAAAGACCAAGCGCGGCCGCGCCAATGAGCAGGTTGTCATCGTTGATGCCCCCGCTCCGGGGATGATGTCCGGTCGGGAGGCCAACACGGTGGTAATCGAAAAAGACAAGAAAGGCCGCGTAACCAACCTGATGGTGAATGGCCAGCCGGTAGAAACTGCCTCGAAAGCCGGCAGGAAAGGCAAGACCACCACGGAGGTTATCCGAGTGGCGCCCAATGGCTACGTATTCCGTAATCAGGGCAACCCGGACTTCAACTTCCAGTTTGATAACGGTACCCCGCAGCGTTTCCCGATGCCGGGGCCCAGCAAAAAGGATATGGTGAAGCTCCGCCAACTCTCTCGCCTCCAAAACGGCGCGGGACATACGTTCAGCTTTAACTGGGAAAACAGCAACGGCGCGGGTGCCGACTGGCAGGAGCAAACCCGCGAGGCCTTACGACTGGCAGAGCGCAAACTCGACCAAGCCTACCGGGAAGCCGAGACCCAGGAAGAGCGGGACCGGATTGAAGAAGCTCAGGAACGGCTGCAGGAGCGCCAGGAGCGGCTACGGGAACAGCAGGAAGAACTGGACGAAGCCCGGCACGAAGGCCTGAGCGACCAGGAGCAGCGCCAAATGGACGAAGCCATGCGCCTGCACGATGAGGCCATGCGGGAGCACGACCGGGAAATGCGGGACTTTGACCGGGAAATGCTGGAGCACGACCGCGACATGCAACGCCATGACGAGGAGCTGCGCCGGGTAGACGAAGCCCGCCGCCGGGAAGACAACAAGTTGGAAAGTGCCCTAGCCCGGCAGCTGCTGCGCGACGGCCTGATCAAGAATTTGAACACTTACCAGCTCAGCCTGAACACCCGCGAGATGATGGTGAATGGCAAAAAGCAGCCAGTGGCCGTGCGCGACAAGTACCTCCGCCTTTTCACGGAAACATCGGGCCGCACGCTCAAGACAGGTTCTTTCTCAATTACGCGTCAAACGAACAAGAATATCAACATCAACTACTCGGGAGGAGCGGCGCCCCGCCCACCACAGCCCCCGCGCCCGCCCCGCGCCCCGCGGGTAGCCGTAGCCCCGGCCCCGCCGGCTCCAGTGCCCTTCTCCGCCCCCGCGCCGCCCGCCCCGCCAGCTCCGCCGCACTTGGATTCCGACGAGATTCGGGCGGAGTTGCGCAAGGATGGCTTGCTCGGAGCCACGGAAAAGAGCTTCCAGTTTCAACTCAACGACGACGGTCTGACCGTGAACGGGAAAGCCCAATCGGCGGCCATGGCCCGCAAGTACCGCCGCCTGCTTGATGTGCCGGAACCCACGCCCGGGCAGAAGCGCAAACAAACCGTCCAGATTTCAGTGAGTGAGTAATGGATGTAAAAAGCCGGCGTCACAATCAGGCGCCGGTTTTTTTATGCCCATTGCCCGGCGGCAGGCAACGGTTGGCCCGCAGTCCCCATCTATGGCAGCACAGCTTTTCTGCCGGCGGTCCTTGGTCCTGGCTTTTCTTTCCGGCTTTCTATCGGTTTTCACTTCTATTTTTCTATTCAATGTTACGTGCAGGCCTTCTGTTGCTGGCTGGGCTGAGCTGTATGCTCAGCAGCGCCCTGGCCCAAACTGCTGCTTCGCCGGCTCCGGCGGCCGTACGGCAACTACAAGCCGTCCGCATTACCACGGCAGCGCCTAAGCTGGATGCCTTACTGGATGAGGCCGTCTGGCAGCAGGCACCCGTTGCCACCGACTTTATTCAGAATCGGCCTAACCCCGGCCCCCACGAGAAGCACCCCACAGAAGTACGCATCCTCTATGATGATGCGGCTCTCTACGTGGGAGCTATCATGCATGATGTCTCACTGGACTCAATACCCCGGGAGTTGGGCGCCCGCGACGATATCGGCAACACCGACTTCTTCGGCATTTTCCTGGATACCTACCACGACAAGCTTAATGGCTACGGCTTCTTTGTGACACCCTCCGGCGTGCAGATGGATGCCCGCTATTCTCCTGCAGGGGGAGAAGACTTTAACTGGAATGCCGTGTGGGAAAGCCGGACAGCCTTGCGCGGCACCGACTGGGTGGCCGAGCTGCGCATTCCTTATTCCGCCATTCGCTTCAGCACCCAGCAGGAGCAGGTGTGGGGGCTAAACTTCATGCGCAACCGCCAGATTCTGCGGCAAGGGTTTTTCTGGAGCGAGGTGAAGCCCGAGGTCAACGGCTTCCTGAACCAATGGGGCGAGTTGGTGGGCATCCGCGACATCAAGGCTCCGCTGCGGCTTTCGTTTACGCCCTACATTTCTACCTACGTCAACCACTATCCCTACAAACAGCAGGGCGTGCGCAACACCAGCACGAGCGTCAATGGAGGCGCGGATGTGAAGTGGGGCATCAACGAAAGCTTTACGCTGGATGCCACACTGGTGCCGGACTTTGGACAGACCGTGAGCGACAACCGGGTGCTGAACCTGACGCCGTTTGAAGTGCAGTACAACGAGAACCGCCAGTTCTTTACCGAAGGCACGGAGCTGTTCAACAAAGGCAACCTGTTTTACTCCCGCCGCGTGGGAGCTCAGCCTATGGGCTTTTACGACGCCGAAGGGCAATTGAAGCCGGGGGAACGGTTGGTGCAAAACCCCGGGGAAAGCCGGCTGCTGAATGCCACCAAGATATCGGGGCGCACCAGCAAGGGGCTGGGCGTGGGCCTCTTCAACGCCGTAGCGGCAAACATGTATGCCACGGCCGAAGATGAGCAGGGCGAGCAGCGCCGCATTCTGACACAGCCTCTGGCCAACTACAACATTTTCGTGCTGGACCAGAGTCTGAAAAACAACTCGTATGTGTCGCTGATCAACACCAACGTGACGCGCCAGGGTAGCACCTACGACGCCAACGTGACGGGCGGCCTGTTTCGCCTGGCCAACAAGAAAAACTCCTACGCCGTGGATGGGCAGGTGGTGTACTCGCGGCGGCGCGGGCAGTACTTCAACTCCGACACCGAGGTAGGCGACCAGGATGGGTATAAGTACCTGTTGGGAGTGGGCAAAATCAGCGGAGGCTTTACCTGGCGCCTGAGCCAGGGTATCGAATCCAACGGCTATAACCCCAACGACCTGGGCATCCTGTTCAGCAACAACTCCATTTCGCAGGTGGCGGAGCTCAATTTCAACCGCTTCAAGCCATTCTGGAAAGTAAATAACGCCTATAGCTACCTGGTGCTGGAGCACCGGCTGCTGTACCGGCCCACGGCCTACACCAGCGCCGGAGCCTACTTCGGGGGCAATACCACGTTTACCAAGAGCTTTATCACCGTGGGCTTCAATGGCGACTACACGGCGCAGGCCCACGACTACTTTGAGCCCCGCACCGAAATTGGCACGTACTACGTGCGGTTTCCGGCCAACGTCGGCGGCAACGGCTTTATCTCCACGGACTACCGCAAAAAGCTGGCGTTTGACTTATCAACTGCCGGGCGGTGGTTTCAGCGGGATGGCATCCGGCCGCGGCGCACGGGGTATGGCGTCAGCCTAAGCCCCCGGTACCGGGTAAGCAACCAGCTGTCCTTTCGCTACAACTTCGAGTGGAACACCCGTCCCAACCAGGTAGGCTACGTGAATGGCGGCCTCGACCCCGACGAGCTCCAGGATGGACCGTTGGCCGCGGCCGGCCAAATCCTGCTGGGGCGGCGACGTGTGATGACGTACGTGAACACGATAACGGGCACGTACACGTTTAACAACCGCATGTCGTTTAACATCCGCACGCGCCATTACACCAGCAGCGTGCACTACTACGACTTTACGGTGCTGCGCCCCCAGGGGCAGGAACTGAAGGTAGACTACCGCCGCAACCGTGATAATGCCTTTAATGCTTTCAACGTGGATGCCAACTTCTCCTGGTGGTTTGCGCCCGGCTCCCAGGTGAACGTGGTCTGGAAGAATGCCCTGTCCAATGAGCTGCTGGCCGAAGAATCGACGCCCCTTTATTTCGACAACCTGAGCCGCACAATCAACACGCCTCATAGCAACTCGCTGTCGGTGAAGGTTCTGTATTTTCTCGATTACCTGACGCTGCGCAAGCGCCGGGCCTGATTTCTTCCCCTGTACCTTCGCGCCCCGGCCACCTCGTGCCGGGGCGCTTTTTCGTTTCTTCCACCCCGTTCGTTTTTCATGAAAACCTTAGTATCCGGCGCCCTGCTGGCTTTACTGCCGCTTAGCTCCGCTCTGGCTTCCTCCGAGCTGACGTACACCGTCAGCATTGACCCGGCCCGCTCCACCGACGAGTTCCAAGTAACTCTGCAGCTGCCCAAGCTCAAGAAGGACCAGGGCATTTATCAGTTTGCCTCCACCGCGCCCGGCACCTACCAGGTAATGGACATGGGCCGCTTCGTGCGCAAGTTTGAGGCCTTCGACAAGGCGGGCAAGCCCGTAGAGGCCAAGCAGATTTCCACCAACCAATGGCAGCTGGCCGACCCCGGCAAAACCCGCGAAATCCGCTACACCATTGCCGAAACCTGGGATACGCCGGTAAAAGAGCACGTCATCTACCGCATGTGTGGCTCCTCCCTGGAGCAGGACCACGCCTTGCTTAATGGCCAAACTATTCTAGGCTACCCCCAGGGCCTGCAAAACGCGCCACTGCGCCTAAAAATCAACTACCCCAGCGGCTGGAAAGCCGGCTCGGCCCTCACGCCCGATGCCCAGGGCTACTACCACGCCAAGGACTACGACCAGGCCGTAGACTCACCCATTCTGCTGGGCCGGCTCACGGAAGCCACCACCAAGCTGGGCGATGCCGAGGTAGCGCTGTACTGCTACTCCAAAACCGACCAGATCAAGGCGGGCCCGCTGCTGGCCGACATGCAAAAGATGCTGGGCGCCGCCCAGAGCTTTCTGGTGCAGCTGCCCGTGAAGCGCTACGCCTTCCTGTACCACTTCGAAGACCAAAGCCAGGGCGCCTGGGAGCACTCCTACAGCTCGGAGTACACGCTGAAGGAGCAGACGCTCACCCCGGAGTATGCCCAGCAGATTACCGATATGGCCGCCCACGAGTTCTTTCACATCGTGACGCCGCTCAACATCCACTCCGAAATTATTGAGCACTTCAACTTCGTGCAGCCCACCGGCTCCCAGCACTTGTGGCTCTATGAGGGCACCACGGAATGGGCCGCGCACATGATGCAACTGCGCGGTGGCCTCACTACGCTCGACAATTACCTGAACACCCTGCACGATAAAGTGGCCTACGACCACCTGCGTGCCGACACCACCTATTCCCTGAAAAAGCTGGGCCTGAGCTCCTTTACCGATGAGGGGCAGCAGCAGTACGGCAACATCTACCAGCGCGGGGCTATGACGGCGGCTTTGCTGGACCTGCGGCTGCTGGAGCTGTCAGGGGGCAAGCGGGGGCTGCGCGACGTGCTGCTGGAGCTGGCCAAAAAGTACGGCCCCAGCAAGCCCGTAAGCGAGCAAGCCTTTTTCGACGACTTCACCAAGCTCACCTACCCCGAGATTCGGGACTTCTTCACGCGCTACGTAGAAAATGCTGAGCCCCTGCCGTTGCAGGCCTACTACCAGAAGGTGGGTATCCGCTACGATGCCAGCTTGCGCACGGGCCGAAAGCTCGCCTCCCTGGGCACCAACGGCTACGCCATGCAGCCGGCCGGTCTGGTGTTTTCGGAGGTGAGTTCCACCCTGCAGGCCTGCGGCGTGAGCAAGGGCGACCAGTTCGTGGCCTTCAACGGCGCCGTTATTGCCCCGGAAACCATTCGTCAAACCCTGACGGCCATGCAGAGTGGCAAGCCCGGTGAGGAGGTAGAGCTGACCATCCGGCACGAGGGCGCGGAGAAGAAGATCCGCTGCCGCACCATTGAGCGCGACGAAATCAAGCGCTACAACTTCAGCCTCGACCCCCAGGCTACGCCCGAGCAGCTGGCCTTGCGCCAGGTCTGGCAGAAGAACTTATAAGTAAAAAAGGCGCCCCAAGCAGGCGCCTTTTTTATTTGTGCCCATAGAGAAATGACTTAGAGCTCCAGCAAATCGGCGGCGGCGGCAAAGGCGGAGCGCTGGCCACTAAGCACGAGCTGCCGCACGGCAGCTAGTTGGGCCTGCACGGCCGGTCGGGCATAGAACTGCTCTTCCAGGCCCTGGCGGATGGTTTCCTGAAGCCAATGCAGGTTTTGCTCCTGGCGCCGCTGCTGGAAATAGCCGTTCTGCTGGGTGTGGCGCACATAGTCTTCCACCACGCTCCATACCTCGGGAATGCCTTGGCCGGTGAGGGCCGAGCACGTGGTTACGTCCGGGCTCCAGCCCGAAGCGCCCAGCGGAAACAGGTGGAGGGCATTCTGGTACTCCCGGCGCGCGCGGCGGGCCGCGACTTCGTTGGAACCATCGGCTTTGGTGATGGTGACGGCGTCGGCCATTTCCATGATGCCGCGCTTCACGCCCTGCAGCTCGTCGCCGGCCCCAGCCAGCATCAGCAGCAGAAAAAAATCGACCATGCCGTGAACGGCGGTTTCACTCTGGCCGACACCCACCGTTTCCACGAAAATGACGTCGTGCCCGGCTGCTTCGCAGAGCAGCATGGCCTCGCGGGTGCTCCGCGTGACGCCGCCCAGGGAACGGCCTGCCGGTGAAGGACGAATGTAGGCTTGGGCGTGCATGGAAAGCTGCTGCATCCGCGTCTTGTCGCCCAGAATGCTGCCCCCGCTGCGGGGCGAGCTGGGGTCCACGGCCAGTACCGCGAGGCGGTGGCCCTTTGCTACCAGGTGCAGCCCCAGAGCTTCAATAAACGTGCTTTTTCCTACGCCGGGTACGCCCGTAATGCCCAGCCGCACGGCTCGGCCCGCGTGGGGTAGTACCTGGTCGAGTACCTGTTGGGCAAGCTGCTGGTCGGAGGCGAGGGTACTTTCCACCAGCGTAATAGCCCGGCTCAGAATGAGGCGGTTGCCGGCCAGAATGCCGTCGGCGTATTCGGAAGCGGAAAAGCGTTTAGCCAAGACAAAGCAACTATGAGGCGGAAACGGTAGCTTGCGCCAGCGGCAGGTTCTAACCCGCCACCAAGCTGGGGCCGCGCAAGCTACTGCCTACGTTACGTATTCCCTATATGGTTCGGTCCTCTACTCGTCTCTGGAGCGCCGTGGCGCTCAGTCTGGCATTGCCCTCAGCAGCCTTGGCGCAGGCCGATTTCAGCAATTTTGGCCAGGTAGGGCGCGGCGGTCTGGGCGTCACTTTCGCCACCGATTATCAGGCCATTGGTGTAAACCCAGCCAACCTTTCCCGGGTGGGAAGCCCCAAAATTGCTTTTACGGTTGGGGAATTTGGGTTTGGCGTGGGCTCCCAGTCCCTCACCAAAGCTACCATTCGGCGTTTCTTGGATGCCTCGGGCCGGGAACTTACGCAGGCCGAAAAGCAGAGCCTGTCCCGGGATTTTACCTCCGATAATGCCCTGAACCTGAACGCCGACGCTACCACGGTAGCGGTGTCGCTGAACCTGCCGTTGTTTGGCACGCTGGCCCTAAGTAACCGCCAGCGGGTGAGCTCCCACGTCGGGCTGAATAAGAACGCCGCCGAGATTATGTTCCTGGGTCGCGAAGCCCCGGTTTTTCAAAACTTCGATCCGGCCACGGCTCCGTTGGTCTCGGAAGTGCTGGATGGCACGAAGATTCAGCTGGCCTGGTACAACGAGTACAACGTGGCCTTTGGGCGGCAGCTGGTGGATTTGCCCAAGTTTCGGATTTCCGGCGGGGTGGGCTACCGCTACATTCAGGGCGTGGGCGTGCTCGACGTGCAGGTTACCGATGGTAAAGCTTCGTCGTATTCGGCGCTTTCGCCCTTGTTCGATGTTGATTACGGAAAAGTAGCAACCCAACCAGGCTTTAACCTCCGCGAGCGAGCTAATGGGCTGCAGCCGGTGGGCAAGGGCTACGGCTTCGATTTCGGGGTGGCCATTGAAGCCGGCAAGCTGCTGCGCGTGGGAATAGCCGTAACGGATATTGGCCGGATGAAGTGGGAAGGCAACCTGCTTACGGCCCAGGACCAAAAAATCAAGCAACTAAGCTCCGACGGCGTCAACAGCTACGACTTTTTCACGGAAGCCGCCCGCATCTTTGCGGCCGGCACCGACAGCCTGTTTGTGTACGAGGCGGATCAGCAGCTGCAAACCAGCTTGCCCAGCAAGCTGCGCGTAGGCGCCGGACTGCGGATGAGTGAAAACCTTGAAGCAGGGGTGGAAGTGTCTACGCCGCTAAACCAGATAGCGGGTAGCTTGCCCAACACGTTCGTCGGAGCGGCCCTCGACTACAAGCCCTGGCACTGGCTGCGCCTGAGCAGCGGGGTAAATGGTGGAGCCGGCTACGGTTTCGGCATCCCGCTGGGCATTACGCTTACCACGCCCATCTACGAGGCCGGCATCAGCACCCGCGACGTGACGGGGTTTGTCTCAAAAGATAACCCTTACGTGTCGGGGGCGGCGGGCTTCCTGCGGTTTCGCTTGGGGAAAGTGCAGTAAGCCTGCTGCCGGAGCAGGGTGCTAGCGGATAAAGTTGGGCAGCCCGAGCCGGCTCCGGCGCCCGGCCAGGTTAACGCCATCATCCACGTACTGGCAGGCCTCCCCGCTGGCATTGGGGTTCTGGATAACGCCCAGGAAAGGGTTGTCTTCGCGCGCTACATAGATGCGGCCATCGGGGCCCAGCAGCATGGAGCCTACTTTACGGTTGGCCGATTTACCAATGGCCTTGGCATCCCCCGTGCGCAGATCAAACTGCCAGATTTGCGCGTTGCCGCCGCCGGCTCCGTTGCTGGTGCCATACAGCTTGCTGCCATCGGGGGAAAACTCTACCCCGTAGGCTTCCTCATAGGGGCCAAACTGGCGCGGGTTGCTCACCAGGCCCGTCGTGCGGTCGAAGCTGAATACCTCAAACTTGTTGGTCTCCCGCCAGATAGCCGTAGCCAGCTGGGTGCCGTCGGGGGAGAATTTCAGGCAGCCAATGGCGTTGCGGCCCGGCCCAGCATACATGCTGCCCACGTTGCTCAGGTGGGGCGTGGCATCTACGCCCTCGGCCGTAACAAGGTAGGACACGAAAGCATTGGAGTTCCAGCGGTGCGCCACCACCCATACGTCGCGGCCGTTGCGGTGCGGTACGGCGGCCAGCTTTTCGGCCACGGGCGTAATCAGCAGCAGGTTGGCGCGGGGTACGTCGCCCAGGCCATTGTCGCGGGTAAGGTCAACTACCGAGTACCGCAGCCCGTTGCCGTGCCCTTGCAAGTCCGTGGTGAAAATGTAGAACACATTGGCGCTGCCGGGGTCGGGCACAATCAGGGCGCTTTGGGCGCTGCTGGCGTCGCCCATCAGCCGGCGGCCGTTGGGCATGAGGCGGTGCTCCCGGTTCCAGACGTTTACGCCGTTGGTATAAAACAGCAGCTGCCCTTGCGCATTGGTGGCTACGGCGCAGCCTTCGTAGGTGTTCATCTTGCCGTCGGTGAGCGGCACTGGCTGGCCCGAAGCAAAGCTAAGGCCGGCCTGATTGCCAAAGTACCAAAGGCTTTGGTTGACCTGGGCCAATATTTCCACCAGGGGCAGGCAGAGGATGGCAAACAGAAAAAACAGTCGTTTCATAGGTAAAAGGCCGAGTGGAATAGAACTCCTGTAGCGGCTGTTTTCTTCAAAACGCAATTTCGTGCCAAACTATTGGCCGCTGCGGCCACTACACGCCCCACTCTCCAGCCAGCAGGCGCGGCACCAGTGGCTGCAGGATGCGGTAGCTGGCGCCCCAGAGCGGGTAGTTGTTGCCCACCCGGTAAAAAGGAACCCGGCGGGCATCGGGCCAGCCCGCCAGCTGCCAGGTTTCCTCCGTGTGGTTAGCTGCATCAGCCAAATGGCGCAGCGGAATTTCCAGCACTTCGTCAATTTCCGCGGCCTGCCACTGCCACACGTCGGGCCGACGGATACGACCCAGGAAAGGAGTTATCCGGAAGCCGGAAGGAACAACCACCGTAGGCAGCAAGGCAAGAATATCGACGTTGGCAGGGGCCAGGCTTACTTCTTCTTGCGCCTCACGGAGGGCGGTGGCTTGCAGGTCGGCATCTGCGGGCTCGGGCTTGCCGCCGGGGAAAGCCAGCTGGCCGCCATGCACGCCAAAATCGGCCCGCCGCACCATCACTACTTGCAGCTCGCCGGCGTCGTCGCGAAACACAGGGACCAGCACGGCCGATTCGCGCAGGTTAGCCGGAATCGGAAAATCATCAAGGGAACGAGGGGCAGCCATAGCCGCAAACTACGGCAATTCCGGGGCTTACTGCCAAGCCTTGCTGCGCTCCAGGCTACTGCACCACGGCGTAGGCCCCCTGCGCCGTCACGCTAACTGCGGGCAGGACGCGGTGCTGCTCGAAAAAGCGGTAACCCGGGCTGAGTTCCTGCCAGAAGGAGTAGTGGGGGCTTTTCATTCGCGCCGTCAGGTTGGCCGTGGTTAGGTCGAAGGGGAATATGTGCACCGGAATCTGCTCCTGGCCGCCACTCCGCGCCTCCACCAGCAGCACGTAGAGTTCTTCTATCCACGTGTCGGTGATGGGCACGCAGCCGATGGTCACATTGGAGCCATGAATAAAAATGTCCCCACCCGGGTGCAGGGCGTCGCTGCGCTGGCGGTCGGCGGCATTGGGGTAGTTCAAACCCAGCGACAGGTGAAAATTGCTGTTGGGGTTAAACCGGTCGATATAATAAAAGCCTTCGGGAACCTGCAGGTCGCCTTCCCGCCGCTTGGGGCCCAGCGTGCCCGAGGCTGCGGCAATAGGGTAGGAGCGCAGCAGGTGGTAGGTGCCCTGGCCCTGGGTGCGCCCCCAGACTTCCAGCTGCCGCCGGGTTTTGATGGCCCGCAGAAATAGCTCGGGCTGCTCCGGATTGATGCCCGCTCGGGTAAATAAAGCCTGCACCGCCGGGAGGTGGTTGGCATAGGCTGTGCGCACGCGCGGAAAGCGCAGCTGGTCTTCCCGAAACGACCATTGCGGCCGCCCGCACATAGCCAGCAGCACGCCGGCCAACACAATCAATAAACGCATAGTAGTAATTGAGCCACTGAATCCCGCCCCGGGCCGTTCACGCAAGCTCCTGCAGTTGCCAACGCCCGTCAGACGGCTAATCGTATGAGGCCTATATAGAAAAATCTGTGCATTTAGCTTCTACTGAGTTGACGGTTGAATAGACCATGTGCCATTGCGCTGGCGGAGCCGTATGCTGCTGCAAAAGCAGCGGCAACGCCTACCTTTGGGCGCTGTGCTTTCTACCGCGTGTCCTTGCCCAACTATACTTACGACATCCTGATTCTGGGCGCTGGGCCCGCGGGCACGGCAGCGGCTCTGGCTCTGCACGGGCACGGCTTGCGTGTGGCCCTGGTAGACAAAGCCTGCTTCCCCCGCGACAAAGTATGCGGCGACGCCATTCCGGGGCCTACGCTCACGGCCATTCGCCGGCTTTCCGAAGCCTGGTACCAGGAACTGCGGACCGTGCAGCCTCAGGCGTCGGCTGCCGCCAGCCGGTTGTTTGGGCCCGCAGGCCAGGAGCTGCTGATTCAATGGAAGAAACCCACCTTCAACAGCCCCCGGCAGCAGTTTGACGACCAGTTGCTGCAGCTGGTGCGGCGCCACACCGCTACCACCATTCTGGAAGGCTACGCGGTGCGGGATGTGCACACCAGTGAGCAAGGTGTGCAGCTGCTCAGTGCTGATGCCAGCCAGCCCCCGCTCACTGCTCAACTGCTGCTGGCCTGCGACGGGGCCAACTCGGTAGCTGTGCGCAAAGTGCTGCCCCGCCCGCTCGACCGCAACTACCACTGTGCGGCCGTGCGGGCCTACTATACCGGTTTGATCGGCACCGATGCGCATACCAGTGAGTTTTATTTCCTGCGCGACTACCCGGCCGGCTACTGCTGGGTATTTCCGGTAGGAGAAGGGGTATACAACGTGGGCTTTGGGCTGCTCTCGGCGGAAGTGGCTGCTCGCCGCGTGGACATGAAGCAGGCGCTCCGGCAGCTGCTGCGGGAGCACCCTCAATTGGCACCTCGGTTTGCGGCGGCGCAGCCGCTCACGGAAATCACGGGGTTTGGCTTGCCGCTGGCGGGCCGCAAGCTGCCCCTGGCCGGTTCCCGCTGCCTGCTGGCCGGCGACGCCGCCTCCCTTATTGACCCGCTGCAGGGACACGGCATCGATAAAGCCGTCATCAGCGGAATTCTGGCTGCCGAGCAGGCCATCCGGTGCTTTCAGCAGCAGAATTTCAGCCTAGCTTACCTGCAGAACTACGAGCGGGCCGTGCACCAGCGGCTGGGGCGGCGCCTGCAGCGCAGCTACCGTCTGATGCAGTTGCTGGCTGCCTGGCCCGCTCTGCTGCGGTTGGGTTTCTGGGTGGCCCAGCGGCGGCCATTTCAGCACTGGCTGATTCGGCTGATTGGCTAACCGGAGAAAAGTCGCCGGCCCAACTTTCTGATAGGCTCCGCGTTTCCCATAGACAAGCAGCATCTTTGCCTGCCGCTCCTGCCTTCCTGTATGCTTGCCTTTTCCGTTGTTCTGTTACGCCTGCTGCTGGGCCTGCTGCTAAGTAGCGGGCCTCAGACAGCGTGCAGCGCGGCGTCGGCGCCGGAAAGTCAGTACTGGCTGAAGACGCCGGGCTCCGCGCCCAAGCAGTGGCAGCTGGTCGTCGTGGCGCATCACACCTTCCTGGCCTCGGCCGATGACCACACCTCCGGCTTCAGCAGCCCGTGGTGGGTGCACAGTGGGGAAGGGCCACGGGCCGGCGCAAAGGGCTGGCAGCTGCGTATCGGTACGGCTCGTGCCCGAGGTCTGGCGGCTGACCTGAATGGGCAACGGCAACGGCTGCGGACCAGCATTTTTCCCAACGCTCCATAGCAGCAGGTTTTCGGATGATTTTGTGTGTTTCGCCGCCAATCGGCCGCGAGGCGGCCGTACGCTGCAATCAGCAGGCGGCTTTTATTTAATCGAAAATCAACGCCCATGCTGCTCCAGCAACTTCTTATTAAACACCTGCGGGAAAAAAAGGCCCGCCGACTTCACGTTGACTCACCCATTATGGCCACTTTCGACCAGGAAACCCAGGACGCCTTCGATGCCATCCACGAAGGCCGCCGCTGGGTGCGCCGCCAGAGCGTGCAGGTTGCCCTGGTAGTGGCGGGCATATTTTCCGCCGCCATTGGCCTCAAGGGGTTTTTGCTACCCAATGAGTTTATCGATGGCGGGGTTACGGGTATTTCGCTGCTGACCAATCAACTGACCGGCATTTCATTGTCATTGCTGATTGTCATCATCAACATTCCGTTCATCATCCTGGGCTATTTCCAGCTGGGCAGGGCGTTTGCGCTGCGCACCTTCCTGGCTATTGTGGGGCTGGCCCTGGTGCTGCTGGTTATTTCCTTTCCCGTCATTGCCAAGGATAAGCTGCTCATTGCCGTGTTTGGGGGCTTTTTTCTGGGGGCCGGTATTGGGCTGGCCATGCGGGGTGGGGCCGTGCTGGATGGCACCGAAATCCTGGCCGTGTACATCAGCCGCAAAACGCCCCTGTCCGTTGGCGACATTATTCTGGTCATCAACATCCTCATCTTTGGCGTGGCGGCCCTGCTGCTGTCCATCGATACGGCACTGTATTCGATTCTGGCTTACTTATCGGCCGCCAAAACCATCGACTTCATCATTGAAGGCATTGAGGAATACACCGGCGTAACCATCATTTCCCAGCGCAGCGAGGACATCCGCCGCATGGTGACGGAAACCCTGGGCCGGGGCGCTACCCTCTACGTGGGCAAGCGCGGCTACGGCACCCGCGGCGACCAGCTCCAAAGCATGGACATCATCTTCACGGTTGTTACCCGCCTGGAAGTAGCCCGTCTTACGGAAGAAATCGACAAGCTGGACCCGCAGGCCTTTGTGGTGATGAGCAGCGTACGGGAAACCAAGGGCGGTCTGGTAAAAAAACGCCCGCTGCACTAGCCCCAAGCACTAGTGCCGCATAAGAAAAGCCCCGCCAGGAGGATGGCGGGGCTTTTTGTGGGGTGATGACGGATGACGCAGCTACTAGTAGAGGTAGTTGAGTGCGGTGCGGTCGTTGGTGTTGAAGGGGCGGTTCACACCCGTGCCCACGCAAGCCAGCATCCAGGAGTTGGGGTCGGCCGAGGAAGGCGTGCCAGGAATCAGAATAGCGCCCACGGTGCTGGCCCCTTCGTTGGTGTAAGCACCGCCGCAGCTATAAGCGCGGTTCATGTAGTCGGTGTGGCGGAAGCCAATGCAGTGGCCAATTTCATGGGCCAGAATGGTAGCCAGGTAGTTGGTGCCGGGGTTAGAACCCAGGTAGGTGGAGTTCACCAACACTTGGTTGTGAGGATTGCCAGTTGAAGTGGGGAAGCCGGCCGAAGCCAGGTAAGAGGAACCGCTGGGGGCTTTGGTGAGCAGGATGTTGTAGCCTGAAGAAACGCGCTGGAAGCGTAGGCGCAGGCCTTCAGCGTTATAGCGGCGAATGGCTTCGTCGGTAGCCGTAACGTAGGCCGAAGGTAGCGTAGAGCTAACAGCCACGTAAATGGTGCGGGTAGTAGAACCCACACTTACCAGGTTAGTGGTGCGGTACTGCTCCTCGCTACCTACCCGCAGCAATTTGCCATTCGCATAAGAATTCTTGAGGTCAGCGGAAGTAAGGCGAATGTCGCCTTCTACCACGTAAGCGTCACCATCGCGCTTCACGTCGTGGGTGCTGAAGCCCAGAGCCCGGATCTGCGACAGGGTTTCTTCGCTGGGCGCATCGTTCTTGGTCACTTCTTCCTGCTTGCTGCAGCTCGAGAACAGCGCGGTGCCGGCAATCAACAGAGCGGCTACTAAGAGTTTTGCGTTTTTCATGAAAAAAAGAAAGTTTTTTGGGGTGATGTTTGTGAAGAGTGCCCAAATCTAGCTTCGTTTTTAAAGAAATTGCAAAACGCCCAAATCTTGTACGAGGTAATTATGAAGCTCAGATGAACATTTAGCTCTTAAAATTGTTCAGGTCAATATTTTTATCGTTCTATAAAAGGAGGACCGGAGTTATCCGATTTTCTGCCTAACAACCGTTCGCAATTCCCTCATAACTAACGGCTTTTGCTGCAGCGTGCTCCACGTCAATTCCGGTCGCTCCGCGGACTACGCCTAAGATCAGTACTACTGGTGGCCTCGAAACGGGCAACAGCAAAAACGCCCTAATTATGCTACTATCTTTCCCTGGACGTTTATGGGTTTAGTAGCAGCTTTGCGCTTCTTATTTCAAGTTCAGCCATGTCTTTTACTTCTGACCGCCCCGAAGATTTACTATTCGATGCTGCCCGCCGGGGTAGCGTTGCCGACCTGCAGGACCTGCTGACAGCGTCGCAGCTGGATGTCAACCTGCAGAATGGCAAAGGCTTCACGCCGCTTATCGTAGCAGCCTACGACGGCCATGTGGCGGCCACCCGGGCCCTGCTGGCCGCCGGGGCCGACCCCAACGTGCAGGATATGGCCGGGAATACGGCGCTTATGGGGGTGTCTTTCAAAGGCTACCCCGAAGTAGCGCAGCTGCTTATTGAGTACGGCGCCGATGTCAACCTGCAGAATGGCAACGGCGGTACCGCCCTGATGTTCGCCACCTTGTTTGGCCGCCACAACATGCTGCCCCTGCTGCTGCAAGCCGGCGCCGATACGGCCGTGCGCGACGTACGTGGCCTTTCCGCCCGTGACCTGGCTTTACAGCAAGGCAACGAAGAAGCCCTGAAGGTGCTGCCGGAGTAAAAACCTGTCTGGGTGGGCCCCGCTCTTGAAGCCCACTCAACTAGAGAGTGTGGACAGTCAGCGCATCCAATCGAGGGCAGCCAGCAGATGCGCCAGGGCCAAAAAGGAGGAAGCGGTTTTCTCGTAGCGGGTAGCGAAACCGCGCGCTTCTTTGAGGCGGCCG
>NZ_VTHL01000038.1:0-21191 GCF_008271285.1 Hymenobacter lutimineralis
CCATGCCTTCACTTCCCTCTCGCTCGAAGACCTGAAGATCAAGAGCTGGAACGAGTACAAGGCCCTGTAGACAGTTGACCGATTCCAAAGGGACGCCATGCGGATAAGCTCCGCATGGCGTCCTTTTTTAGTCTCGCGGCCTGGGTCACTAACCACTTATCAATGTAAAACAACGCTTACTCGCCCGTTTTCGGTTAAACAGCCGTGGCCTCACCGGGCCTGGCCACCTACTTTTTCGCGCACTTCATGGGGTACGTTGCTGCCGTGGCACTAGGCTTTGGCGAATGTTGACCCTTCTTGCCCTACCCGCTCTGAGGCGCCGGTTGTTTTGTTAGGCCCCCACCACCGCATGCAGGGGCACTGGGTGGATAATCAGCCAGATCAGCTCCCGCAGGATTTCGCCGTCGGTCATGGAGCCCGCGTCGATGCCTTTGCTTTGGGCGTCGGCGCGGCGGATCAGGTGCACGATGTCGCGGGTGCGGTGAAAGTCGAATACCTTCAGGCCCGTCTGGTAGTCCTTGCGCTGAATGGGGAAGCGCAGGCCCATCTTCAGCCAGTCGGCCTCCGAGGGGTTAGGGTTCTGATGCAGGGCCAGCAGCCGGGAAAAGAAGTTGAACAGCAGCGTCAGGTTCGGGATAAGCGGGTTGTTCTTGGGGTTGGCCTCGAAGTAGAGCAGGATGCGGTTGGCCTTGAGCACGTCGCGGCGCACCAGGGCGCTCTGCAGCTCGAAGATGTTGTACTCCTTGCTGATGCCCACCATGCGCTGCACCAAATCCTCATCAATGGCCTGGCCGGGCAGCAGGTTGAGCAGCATCTTGTCCACCTCATTTGTGAGGCGGCCCAGCTCGGCCCCGATGTACTCGGCCAGCATCACGGTGGCCTGGGGCGTAATCTGCTGGTTTTTGGAGCGCACGTACTGGCTCAGCCAGGGCGCCACCTGGTTGTCGTAGAGCTTTTTGCTCGTCATGAGCACGGTACCGGCCGGGGCGGCGTCCTTCTTGTCGCCGGAAAGCAGCTTGCCCAGCTTCTTACGAGCATCCAGGGTTTTGTGCTTGTAGCAAAACACCAGCACGGTGCTTTGCAGCGGGTTCTTCAGGTAGGCCTCCAGAAACGGCCACGATTTCTCCGCCTCCAGGTCGGCTACAGCCTGGGCCTCCTTTACAATAACCACGGAGCGCTCCGCCATCATGGGGAAGCGCTTGGCCTGGCCCAGGATGCCCGTCACGTCGGTGTCCTTGCCGTAGATGACCACCTGGTTGAAGCCTTTCTCGTGCTCGGGCAGCACGTGCTTTTCCAGCAGATCGGCCACCAGATCAATATAGTACGGCTCCTCCCCCTGCAGAAAGTACACGGGCGCAAACTGCCGCTGCTGGAGCTGCTTCAGGATTTCGTCGGGCGTGAGCGTCAATTTTGAATTCGTAATGAGCAATTAGTAATTAAGAATTGACAGGGGCACACCGGTAGGTCACCTTCCCAATTCTTCCTACCCAAAGGTACGCCCTGCCTCTTACCTTTGCCGAACTGCTTTGGAAGAATTGGGTGGCTGCTACCGTCTCAGGAAAGCACGTTTGTCTTTCTGGATTCTGCTGGCTCAATTCTTAATTCCTAATTCTTAATTCCTACTTCCACTTTGAACCTCATAGAAGAACTGCGCTGGCGGGGCATGTTTCACGACATGATGCCCGGTACCGAGGAGCACCTGCTGAAGAACGCGCCCATCACCGGCTACATCGGCTTCGACCCCACGGCCCCTTCCCTGCACATCGGCAACCTGGCCACCATCATGCTGCTGGTGCACCTACAGCGCGCCGGCCACCGCCCGCTGGCCCTGGTAGGCGGCGCCACCGGCATGATTGGCGACCCGTCGGGTAAGTCGGCCGAGCGGAACCTGCTGGATGAGGAGGCGCTGCGCCGCAACCAGGCCGGCATCCAAGCCCAGCTGGAGAAGTTCCTGGTATTCGGCGATTCGCCCACTGGGGCCCGCGTGGTGAATAACTATGACTGGTTTAAGGAATTCGGCTTCCTGCAGTTTCTACGCGAAGTGGGCAAGCACCTGACGGTGAACTACATGATGGCCAAAGACTCGGTAAAGCGCCGCATCAGCGGCAACGAAGACACCGGGGCCGAGGGCATCAGCTACACTGAGTTCAGCTACCAGCTGTTGCAAGGCTACGACTTCTTTCACCTCTACAAAGAGCTGGGCACCACCCTGCAGATGGGCGCTAGCGACCAGTGGGGCAACATCACCACCGGTACGGAGCTGATCCGGCGCATGTCGGGCGGCGAGGGTAAGGTCTACGCCCTCACCGGCCAGCTCATCACCAAGGCCGATGGCACCAAGTACGGCAAGAGCGAAACCGGCACGGTGTGGCTTGACCCCACCATGACCTCGCCCTACCAGTTCTACCAGTTCTTCTTTAATAGCAAGGACGAAGACGTGCCCCGCCTCATCCGCGTCTTCACGCTGCTGAGTCAGGATGAAATTGAAGCATTAGAAGCTGAACACGCCCAGGCCCCGCACCAGCGCATCCTGCAGAAAGCCCTGGCCAAAGACGTGACCATCCGGGTGCACGGCGAAGCGGCTTTTGAAGGGGCCCTGGCGGCCTCCCAGGTGCTGTTCGGCGGGGGCGAGCTGAGTAACCTGGATGAAGCCACCCTGCTCGACGTATTTGCCGGGGTACCCCACGTAGAGGTTGCCCGCGCCGAGCTGGCCAACCTGGATGCCCTTACCCTGCTGAGCACGGCTACCGGCAACGTCATTTTCTCCTCCAAGGGCGAAGCCCGCAAAATGGTGCAGAACAACGGGGTGAAGCTGAACCGTGAGAAAGTTACCCTCGACCAATCAGCTACGGCCGTAGCACCTTTGCTCGGCAACTACCTCGTAGCCCAGAAAGGGAAAAACTACTTCCTTATCAAGCTGGTCTAAACCACGGAGTCGCGCGAATTTTTCGGATTTCGCGGATTTTGCAGTCGGTATAAACGATAGACCTGCTTATTTCATCTGTCATTGGGCGCAAAGCCCAATGACAGCTCCACCAATAAAAAAGCCCCGCAGGTTGCGGGGCTTTTTTGCTGTTTTGGAATCGTCCACGAAATCCGCGCGAATCCGAAAAATTCGCGCGAATCCGTGGTTCAGACTACTTCTTCTTAGCGGGAGCGGCTTTCTTGGCAGCGGGAGCAGCCGCTTTCTTAGCGGGAGCAGCTTTGGCAGCACCAGCAGCGGGAGCAGCGGCCGAGTTCTTAGCGTTCTGCACCTCCGTGCGGATAGTCTGCGCCATGTTCTTCAACTCTTGCATGCCTTTGCGCACGCGGGTACCAGCGGCCGAGTTGCCTTTGTCGTAGAATTTCTCAAAGTCAGCTTCCAGCGACATTACGAGGTCTTTCAATTGGCCAAAATTGCTCATTGGAGAGGGGGTTAGTGGGTGTGGAGAAAAGTGCTTAATCGGCCCTAATATACAGGGATTTCAAATACAAGCAAGTTGTCAACTTTTTTTATTAAACCCTATTAGGACGCTTAGAGCGGCCTTTTTTTCGCTGAAATCGTAATTACACCCTACTTTACAGCCACCACAAATAGCAGAATAGTCCTAAATACAAAAGCCGGCCGCTATCCAGCGGCCGGCTTTACGTACAAAGGCGCGGAAGCTAGTCCTGCAAACCCGCTGGAATCTCGGTTTTCGAGTATAACCCCTTCGAAAGCTTGTCCTGCACCGCTTCAAAGGCCTTAATGGTCAAGGCTACATCGTCGAGGCTGTGGGCGGCCGTGGGAATCAGGCGCAGCATAATGACGCCCTTGGGAACCACCGGATATACCACGATAGAGCAGAAAATACCGTGATTCTCACGCAGATCGAAGGTAATCTGGGCAGCATCGGGGATTTGGCCGTTCAACAGCACCGGCGTTACGCAGGAGGTGGTAGTGCCGAGGTTGAAGCCTCTTTCGCGCAGGCCGCTTTGTAGGGCCCGCACAATCGTCCAGAGGTTTTCTTTCAGCTCGGGGCGGGTGCGCAGCAGCTCCAAACGCTTCAAAGCGCCCACTACGAGCGGCATAGGCAGGCTTTTGGCGAAAATCTGGCTGCGCATGTTGTAGCGCAAATATTCAATTACGTTTTCCGGCCCGGCTACGAAGGCGCCAATGCTGGCCATGGACTTGGCAAACGTCGAAAAATAAAGGTCGATACCGTCCTGCACGCCCTGTTCTTCGCCCGTGCCGGCGCCCGTAGCCCCCTGTGTGCCGAAGCCGTGGGCATCATCCACGAACAAGCGGAACTGGTATTTTTCCTTCAAAGCCACCACGCCGCGCAGGTTGCCCTGGTTGCCCGACATACCAAACACGCCCTCGGTAATCACCAGAATACCGCCACCGGTTTCATCGATGATGCGCTTGGCGCGCTCCAGCTGCTTTTCCAGGCTCTGCATATCGTTGTGCACGTACACGAAGCGCTTGCCTGCATGCAGGCGTACCCCATCAATAATGCAGGCGTGCGACTCAGCGTCGTACACAATCACGTCGTGGCGGCCCACCATGGCGTCGATGATGCTTACCACGCCTTGGTAGCCGAAATTCAGGAGCATGCAGTCGGGCTTCATCACGAACTCAGCCAGCTCGCTTTCCAACTGCTCGTGAAGGTTGGAGTTGCCGCTCATCATGCGGGCGCCCATGGGCAGGGCCATGCCGTACTCCGCCGCTCCTTCGGCGTCGGCCTTGCGCACCTCGGGGTGGTTGGCCAGGCCCAGGTAGTTATTCAGGCTCCAGGTGAGCACCTCTTTGCCGCGGAAAATCATGCGGGGCTTAATCTCGCCTTCCAGCTTGGGGAAGGTGAAATAACCGTGCGCATAATGCGAGTGGGTGCCCAGCGGGCCGCGGTTGGCGGCAATCTTCTCAAATAGATCCACGAAGGAACGGGTTGAAAGTGAAACGAAAACAAGCGGTTACGACCGAGACCTAAACCGCAGGGGATGTGCAAAGTTGTGGCAATCCGCAAAGGTAGCCCTCAGCGGGCAGGCATCCAACCTTCCCGGATTTGCCCCGGCCCGGTTGATGGTGCCGTTGGAATGGCGTTTCTTTGGGTGCTGAATAAAAATCCTGTCATCCTGAGCGAAGCGAAGGACCTTATCACCCTAGAACGCCTCGGCTGGTGCTAACTCGAACGTGATAAGGTCCTTCGCTTCGCTCAGGATGACAGTTGCCTCTCTCCCACCCGCACCCTACTCGTTCCCATGAAGAAAATCACCAAGCTGCTCGTAGCCAACCGCGGCGAAATTGCCCTGCGCGTGCTGCGCTCGGCCAAGGAAATGGGCCTGCAAACCGTGGCCATCTACTCCGAGGCCGACCGCAACGCCCTGCACGTGCGCTACGCCGACGAGGCCGTGTGCGTGGGCCCACCCGCCAGCAAAGACAGCTACCTGCGCGGCGACAAAATCCTGGAAGTCTGCCGCCAGCTCGGCGTCGATGCCATCCACCCCGGCTATGGCTTCCTGAGCGAAAACGCCGAGTTTGCCCGCCAGGTGAAAGAGGCCGGGCTGATCTTCGTAGGGCCCTCCCCGGAGGCCATGGACATTATGGGCGACAAGCTCTCGGCCAAGCAGGCCGTGCAGGCCTATAACATTCCGCTGGTGCCGGGCACCGCCGAGGCTATTTCCGACGTGGCCGAAGCCAAGCAGATTGCCCAGCAGGTTGGCTTCCCGATTCTGATCAAGGCCTCGGCCGGGGGCGGCGGCAAGGGCATGCGCCTGGTCCATAATGTAGAGGAATTTGAGGAGCAGATGCAGCTGGCCATCAACGAAGCCGTATCGGCCTTCGGCGACGGGGCCGTGTTCATTGAGAAGTTCGTAACCGGGCCGCGCCACATCGAAATTCAGGTGCTGGGCGACGAGCACGGCAACATTGTACACCTGTTTGAGCGCGAGTGCAGCATTCAGCGCCGCCACCAGAAGGTGATTGAGGAAGCTCCCTCCTCGGTGCTCACGCCCGAGCTGCGCGCTGAAATGGGCCGCTGCGCCGTGGACGTGGCCCGGGCCTGCAACTACACCGGGGCCGGCACCGTGGAGTTCCTGCTCGACGACCAGCGCAACTTCTATTTCCTGGAGATGAACACCCGCCTGCAGGTGGAACATCCCGTCACGGAGCAGATTACCGGCCTCGACCTGGTCAAGGAGCAGATTAAGGTGGCCCAGGGCCAGCCCCTCGCCTTCCGCCAGGACGACCTGAGCATCAACGGCCACGCCCTGGAGCTGCGCGTGTACGCCGAAGACCCGCAAAACAACTTCCTGCCCGACATCGGGACGCTCACGACCTACGTGCGCCCCCAGGGCCCGGGCGTGCGCGTCGATGACGGCTTCGAGCAGGGCATGGACATCCCGATTTACTACGACCCGATGATTGCCAAGCTCGTCACCTTCGGGGCCACGCGCGAGGAGGCCATTGCCCGCATGCTGCGCGCCATCGACGAGTACCAGATTACCGGCATCCAAACGACGCTGGGCTTCGGGAGCTACGTACTCCGGCACCCGGCCTTCGTGAGCGGCAACTTCGACACCAACTTTATCAAGGACCACTTCACGCCCGAGAGCCTGAAGCCCGCCGCCCCCGACGAAGCCACCGCCAAGCTTGCCGCCGTGCTCACGGCCATGCTGCTCGCCGAAAAGAAACCCGGTTTTACAGCTGCCGCCACCGAAGCTCCGGTTGCTACCGGCTCGGCCTGGAAGCGGAACCGGCTGGGCGTGCGGTAAAGCATGTCAGGTTACTGTAAAAGACCATGCCCGGCCAAATGGCCGGGCATGGTCTTTTCCGGGCATGGTCTTTTACAGCTATATGCTTAAGTCATCCACCCGATAGAGGCATATACTGACGGATCAATCGACGTGGCCAGACTCTCAACTCAATTGTCCAACTGCCGGCATAGTCCGCGTAAGTTTGCACGAAGTGTATGCTGTTTTCGTTGGCCTTCGAGCCACCTTTGCAGAGCCCACCCGGCATCCCGACTGTTCCTGAATCCATGATTTCTATTGCTCACGTAAGCAGGCTGATTGTAGGCGTCGTTCTGGTGACGGCTACGCTGTGGGGTAACCAAGTGAAGGCGGCGGCCAAACCAGGCTACGTCATTGGCTTCTCGCAGTGCACCAACGGGGATGCCTGGCGCCTGGCCATGCTGGCGGGCATGCAGAAAGAGCTGAGCTTTTATCCGGAGGTAACGTTTCGGATGAAGGATGCCCACAACAGCAGTGCCCTGCAGGAGAAACACATCCGGGAGTTCCTGCAGGAAGGCATCGACTTGCTGATTGTGTCGGCCAACGAGGCCGAGCCCGTGACGCCCATCGTGGAGGAAGCCTACAACCGCGGCATCCCGGTGGTGATTCTGGACCGGCGCACCACTTCCAAGCTCTATACTGCCTACGTGGGCGGCAACAACGAAGAGGTAGGCCGCACGGCCGGCAACTACGTGGCCAACTTACTTCGGCGGCAGGGCCGGGTGCTGGAAATACTGGGCGCCCCCGGCTCCTCCCCCGCCGTCGACCGGCACCGCGGCTTTGCCCAGGCGCTAGCGGCTTATCCGGGTCTCCGGCTGGCAGGCGAGCTGAACAGCAACTGGGAGCGGCCCTCCGTGCTGGCGCGGCTGCCGGCCGTGCTGAAAGCGCAGTCGGACATCGACCTGATATTTGCCCACAACGACCGCCTGGCCCTGGGAGCCTACCAGGTGTGCAAGCAGCTGGGCCTGGAGCGGCGCATCAAAATTGTGGGCGTAGACGGCCTGCCCGGTGCGCATGGGGGCATTCAGCTGGTGCAGGACGGCATTATCAACGCCACACTGCTGTACTCGCCGGGCGGGGAGGAGGCTATCCGCATGGCCATGAAAATCCTGCGCAAGCAGCCCTACGAGAAGGAAAACATTCTCAGCACCATGGTTATCGACTCAACCAACGTGCTGACGATGAAGCTGCAGACGGAGAAGCTGGCTAGTCAGCAGCAGGATATCCAGCGGCAGCAAGAACTGCTGCGCAAGCAGCGCGACACCTACGCTAGTCAGCAAACGGTGCTGTACGTGCTGGCGGCGGCCCTGCTGGGTGCGGCCTTGCTGGGCCTGCTGGTGTGGCGGGCCTTTCGGGCCAACCGCCGCATCAACTACCAGCTGGCCTTGCAAAACCAGGAAATCCTGTCCCAGCGCAACCAGATTCAGGCGTTTGCCGAGCAGGCCCGGGTAGAAACGGAAGCCAAGCTGCGCTTCTTCACCAACTTCTCCCACGAGCTGCGCACCCCGCTCACCCTTATCCTGGGGCCGGTGGAGGAAATGCTCACCAGCGGCAGCAACGTACCGGCCGCCCACCGGCACGACTTAAGCCTGATCCGGCGCAATGCCCAGCGCCTGCTCCAGCTGGTCAACCAACTGATGGACTTCCGCAGGATTGACGTGGGGAAAATGCCGGTGCGGGCCACGGAAGGTAATCTGGTCGCGTTTGTGCGCGAGATTATGGACGTGTTTGAGCGCCCGGCCCGGCAGCGCGGTATCAGCCTCCGGTTCCTGCCAGCCCAGCCCGTTATTCCGCTGTGGTTTGATGCCAACATTCTGGACAAGGTATTCTTCAACCTGTTATCCAACGCCCTGAAGTTCACCCCGGAGCGCGGGCAGATTACCGTCAGCATTCAGGTGGTGACGGCCGAGCAGGCCGTGCGCGTGAGCGTGGAGGATACCGGCCGCGGCATTTCCGAGCAGGATAAGGCGCACATTTTCGAGTGGTTTTACCAGGGCCAGCAGTCGGTGGCCAAAGGCTCGGGCATGGGCTTGGCCCTGGCGCTGGGCCTCACGCGCCTGCACCTGGGGCAGTTATCCTTTACCAGTCAGGCGGGGCAGGGCAGCACGTTTGTGGTGACGCTCCCGCTGGAGCTGCCGGCCAACCTCAAGGCCAGCACCACGGCGCCTGTCCCCGCTCCTCTGCTCACCCTGGAAGAAGGCATTGCGGAAAGTCCCACCGAAACCACGCTACCGGCCCTGGCCCAGGGCGCCACGAGCGAGGCGCTGGTGCTCATTATCGAAGATAACCCCGAAGTCAACGCCTTTCTGGTCCAGAAGCTGCGGCCACACTTTCAGGTGAGTGCGGCCACCGATGGCACCACCGGGCTGCGCATGGCCGCCGACACCATTCCCGACCTGATTGTGTGCGACGTGATGCTGCCCGAAATCAGTGGGCTGGAAGTGGTGGCTAAGCTCAAGGAGGACTGGCGCACCTCCCACATTCCGGTGGTGCTGCTTACGGCCCGCAGCGCCCCCGAGCAGCAGGTAGAAGGCGTGCAGGCCGGCGCCGACCTTTACCTGACCAAGCCGTTCAACCCCACCTTCCTGCTGGAAAGCCTGCGCACGCTGCTAGCCAACCGCGACAAACTGCGGGAGCATTTCCGCCGGGAGCTGAGCGTTGACACCGCCACCGTAGCGCCCCAGCGCGTGGACCAGAAATTCCTGGCCGACCTCACGGCTATTGTGGAAGCCAACCTCACCCGCTCCGACCTGAGCGTGGAGGACGTGGCCCGCAGCCTGGGCATCTCGCGGGTGCAGCTATACCGCAAAGTAAAGGCGGTGTTGGGTACGGGCGTCACCGACTTTATCCAAAGCCAGCGCCTAACCAAGGCACGCCAGCTGCTGCTTACCGAGGAGCTGACCATTGCTGAAGTTGCCTACCAGCTGGGCTTCTCCACGCCTTCGTACTTCTCAACAAGCTTCAAAGCCCGCTACCAGGTGTCGCCTTCGGAGTTCCGGGCCCTGCACACCACGCCCAGTGCCTGAATAAAAAGTGAAAAACAGGTATCAAAAATAGAAGTTCGGCTTATAGTATCTATACCCACTTTATTCATAAACACCTGATTTACAGCCCAGAAAACGTTTGCGGAATTGGGTCTAAAATTTAGAAGAATCTGAATGAATACAGGAAGCCCCCGCTAGGATTCCGACTGAGATTTGGGAAACAATCAGTCATGAAAGCTACCCGCCTACCCTAAGCTATAGCCCGCGCCACCAGGCCTGCTCCTCTTTAAACCGGAGCCGAGGCCGCCGGCGCGGCGGTGCTTACAGCCGGCGGCTTTCAGACTCTTGTTCCGGAATCGTTTTCGGTCGCCGCTTACCGGCCCTGGTTTTGCTCCCTTATTCCTTCTAATTCCCATGAAAGAAACAGTACCCTTTGTGCGGCAGGCGGTGCTCCTGTCCATGCTGGCGGCCGGGCCGCTGGCCCTGCACTTGCCAGTGCAGGCGGCTACCCTCCGGTACGCCGGCGCCACGGCCCGGCTAGCCGAAACACCCATCAGCGGCCGTGTCACCGACGACCAGGGCGCGGGCCTACCCGGCGTAACGGTAGTGGTGAAAGGCACGGCCATTGGGACCAGCACCGGCCCCAACGGGGAGTTCAGCCTGAGCGTGCCCGACAACGCCACGCTCATCTTTTCCTTTATCGGCTACAAAACCCAGGAAGTATCCGCCGCGGGCCGCACCAGCTTTAGTGTGAAGCTCGCTACGGACGTGGCGGCCCTGGACGAGGTAGTGGTAACCGGCTACCAGGTGCAGCGCAAAGCCGACCTGACCGGGGCCGTGGCCGTGGTGAAGGTGGACGAGGTGAAAGACCTACCCTCGGGCAACATCATGCGCAACCTGCAGGGTCGCGTGCCGGGCGTGAGCATCAACACCGATGGGGCGCCCGACGGCAACGTGTCGGTACGCATCCGGGGGCTGGGCACGCTCGGCAACAACGACCCGCTGTACGTGATTGACGGCATCCCGACCAAGGATGGCATCAACCAGCTCAACCAGAACGACATCGAAAGCATTCAGGTGCTCAAGGACGCCTCGGCGGCCAGCATCTACGGCTCCCGGGCCGGCAATGGCGTCATCATCATCACCACCAAAAAGGCCCGCAAAGGCGTGAACCGGGTAGAGTTCAGCACGTTTGCCACCCTGCAGCACCCGCGTGAGCTGGCGCCCATGCTCAATACCCAGGAGTACGGCCGCACCTACTGGCAGGCCGCCGTGAACGACGGCCTTACGCCCAGCAGCCCGCTCTACACCTTCCGCTCCCACACCGATTCCAACGGCCGCCCGGTGCTGGATGAGGTGGTGGTGCCCGAGTTCATCGACGCCGACCAGACCCAGCGCGCCGCCGATACCAACTGGTTCGAGGAAATCCAGCAACGCTCGTTGATTCAGAGCTACAATGTGAACCTGGCCAGCGGCGGGGAGCGGGGCAACGCCCTGTTCTCGCTGAACTACTACGACAATGACGGCGTGGTGAAGTACTCCAACTTCAAGCGCTTCACGGGCCGCCTGAACTCGGACTATTCCTTTCTGGATGGCAAGCTGAAAGTAGGGGAAAACCTGACGATGGCGCGCAGCCGCCAGAGCTATGGCGAAGACCGGCAGGCTCTGGGCGTATCGGTGCTGCAGCTGGCCATTGTGCCGGTGCGCACGGTGGATGGCGTGGGCTGGGGTGGGCCGGTAAATGGCATTGCCGACCGCCAGAACCCCGTGCGCCTACTGGAAGACAACAAGCAAAACTACGGGGCCACCAACCGGGCCTTTGGCAACGCCTTTGCCGACCTGGAGCTGGTGAAAAACCTGCACCTGCGCACCAGCTTCGGCATCGACTACAGCCTGTTCAGCCAGCGCAGCTTGTTTAAACGCTACAAGTCGGGCTATTTGTCCGACAACCTGAACCGCCTAGTGAATGTGGAGCGCACCTTCGGCAACTGGGTGTGGCAGAACACGCTCAACTACAGCCTCACACTGGGCAAAAGCCAGCTGGATTTGCTGGCCGGCACGGAGCGCATCAGCTATACTTTCACCGAAATATCGGCCCAGCGCACGGGCTTCGCCATCGAAGACCTAGACTATGCCTACCTCGACGCGGGCTCGGCCAACAAGGACAACGGCGGCTTTGCCTCGGCTTACCGGCTGGCTTCGTACTTCGGCAAAGTCAACTACGCCTTTAATGAGCGGTACCTGGCCTCGGTTACGCTGCGCCGCGACGGCAGCTCCCGCTTCGGCAAGGAAAACCAGTTTGGCGTGTTTCCGGCGGCTTCGGCGGGCTGGCGCATCTCGGAGGAAAGCTTCCTGAAAGACAACGTAGCGCTGGTATCGGATCTGAAGCTGCGTGCCGGCTGGGGCCAGACCGGCAACCAGGACATTGCCTACGACGCAGCCTACAGCCTCTACCGCCCCGTGTACGGCACCGACCCCACCTGGGACCCCGACCAGGGCACGGCCTACGACATTGCCGGCAACAAAGCCGGGGCCCTGCCCTCGGGGTACCGCCGCTTTCAGCAGGGCAACGACCAGCTGAAATGGGAAACCACCACCCAAACCAACATCGGCCTGGACTTTGGCCTGCTCCAGAACAAGCTCACCGGCTCGGTGGACTACTTCGTGAAGAACACCAAGGACATCCTGGTGAAGCCGCCGTACCTGGCGGTGGTAGGCGAAGGCGGTGACCGGTTCGTGAATGGCGCCTCCATCGAAAACAAGGGCTGGGAGTTCCTGCTCGGCTACCAGAACGAGCTGGCCGGCAGCGGCTTTGCCTACAACATCACGGGCAACCTGAGCAGCTACCGCAACCAGGTTACGGCCCTGCCCCGCGAGGTTATCAACGCCTACGGCGGCAACGGACAGGACGTGACCATCATCGGGCAGCCCTTTGGCTCGCGCTACGGCTACGTGGCCGAGGGCCTCTTCCAGAGCCAGGGCGAGGTAGATACCCACGCCACCCAGGTAGGGGCCGGTCCCGGCCGCATCCGCTACCGCGACCTGAACGGGGACGGCAAAATCGACAACTTCGACCAGACCTGGATTACCAGCAACCAGCCCGATTTCATCTACGGCCTGAACCTGGGCGCCAGCTACAAGGGCTTCGACGTGCAGCTGTTCTGGCAGGGCGTGCAGGGCTTGGAGGTGTACAACGAAACAAAGTTCCGCACCGACTTCAGCTACGTGACCGGCGAAAACTGGGGCAAGCGCGTGCTGGATGCCTGGACGCCCGAAAACAACGGCTCCACCATTCCGGCCGTGTCCCTGCTCAACCAGAACAACGAGCTGCGCCAGTCGAGCTACTTCGTGGAAAACGGCTCCTACCTGAAGCTGCGCAACGCCCAGCTGGGCTACTCCGTGCCCCAGCACCTGGCGGGCCGCCTGCGCCTGCAGCAAGTGCGCCTCTACGTGCAGGGCACCAACCTGCTCACCTTCAAAGACCGCAAAGGCCCCAACGCCTACACCAGCCTCGACCCCGAAATCCAGACGTTCGGCTACCCCATTCCGCTCACCTTCACCACCGGCCTGAACGTGACCTTCTAGAACTGAGAGCTTAGAGCTTAGAACTGAGACTCTGGGATGCTTGAGTTATCTGCCAGAATTCTAAGCTCTCCTAATCTAAGTTCTAAGCTCTACCCTACAACTGCTTTTCCCGATGAAAAAGATACAGCTACTTACCCTTACGGCGGCCCTGCTGGCCGCATCGGCCACTTCCTGCAACGACAAGGACTTTCTGGACGTGTCGCCGCGCGGGGCCCTGAGCGACGAGAACCTGAACACGCCCGAAGGCGCCGAAAAGCAGGTTATTGCCGCCTACTCTGCCCTGGCCAACGACGGCTTCACGGCGCCCTTCAGCTCCTTGTGGCCCTACGGCAACCTGCGCTCCGGCGACGCCTACAAGGGCGGCGGGGGCACCGGCGACATTGAGGGCTTCCACTTCTACGAAACCTTCACCTTCAACCGCCCCGACATCGGCAACACCGACGAGGTATGGTTCCGCCTCTACGTGGGCATTTCCCGGGCCAACGAAGCCCTTAACCGCCTGAACAAAGTAGACATGCCCAACAAGGCCATCCGCCAGGGCGAGATGCGCTTTTTGCGCGGGCACTTCTACTTCATCCTGAAAGAGTTGTTTGACCGCGTGCCCTACATCGACGAAACGGTGCCCATGGGTGACTACGAGAAGATTTCGAACGTGGACTTGAGCAGCCAGCAGCTCTGGGACAAGATTGCCGCCGACTTCCAGTTTGCGGTGGACAACCTGCCCGCTTCGCAGGGTGAGGTAGGTCGGGCCAGCCAGGTGGCGGCCAAGGCGTATCTGGCCAAGACGCGCCTGTTTCAGGCCTACGTGCAGAACGACAACCACCAGGTGACCAGCCTCGACCAGGCCAAGCTGCAGGAAGTGGTGCGCCTCACGGATGAGGTCATCGGCTCGGGCAAGCACAGCCTCTCCCCCGATTTCGGCAACAACTTCCAGTCGCAGTTCGACAACGGGCGCGAGTCGGTGTTTGCCATCCAGTTTTCCAAGGACGATGGTACCCCCCGCGGGCGCATCAACCAGGGCAACAAGCTCAACTACCCCATGAACGCGGAGTTTGGCTGCTGCGGGTTCCACCAGCCCAGCCAGAACCTGGTCAACGCCTTCAAAACCGACGCCAAGGGCCTTCCGCTGTTCACCACTTACAACACCACCAGCCTTACCGAGCCGGCCGACTTCCAGACCAACGCCGTGGACCCGCGCCTCGACCACACCGTGGCCATTCCTACCCACCCCTGGAAATATGACCCTTCCTTCGTGTTTCAGCGCAGCTGGGTGCGCGTACCCGATATCTACGGCCAGTTTATGTCGCAGAAAGAACTGGTAGGCCCCAAGGACCAGAGCTTCCAGAAGCTGCCGCCCTTCATGAGCAGCACCAAGAACTGGGCCGTCATCCGCTACGCCGATGTGCTGCTCTGGAAAGCCGAAGCACTCATAGAGCTGAACCGCCCGGCCGAGGCCCTGCCCCTCATCAACGAGCTGCGCCGCCGGGCCGCCGCCAGTACCACCCTGCTCAAGGACATCAACGGCCAGCCGGTATCCAACTACCGCATTGGGGAGTACGCCGCCGACCAGTGGAGCCAGGAATATGCCCGCGAAGCCTTGCGCTGGGAGCGGCGCCTGGAGTTTGCCATGGAAGGCTCGCGCTTTTTCGACCTGGTGCGCTGGGGCATTGCCGCCGACTACCTGAACACCTACCTGACCGTGGAGAAAACCCGCCGCCAGTACCTGCAGAACGCCCAGTTCCAGCGCGGCCGCGACGAGTACCTGCCCATCCCGCTCAACCAAATCAACTTCAGCAAGGGCCTCTACAAACAAAACCCGAACTGGTAACTGGCTGGCCCGTCGGCCACGCTAAAAATTCATCGGACCGGGCCCCCTGGTGGTGGTAAGGGGATAGACCAGCATCCTGCCGCCAGTGCCCAGGCGACGAGCAAAATATGTTCGTCGCCCACCAATGGCCATGATGTCGCCAGTTGGGTCCGGTTCGGTGTTTTTTTTAGATAACCAGCTCTTTTACAGCTTCCCATCCACTAGAAAGCCCTGCCGGGCCCCGAGCCGACTGCTTTCTGCATTTTTGATTCTCGTGAAAAACAATAACGTCTTCTTCTGGTCCCTGGTCGTGGCGCTGGGCGGCTTTCTGTTCGGCTTCGACACGGCCGTTATTTCCGGGGCCGAAAAAGCCATTCAGCAGCTCTGGGGCCTGAGTGCCGGCGAGCATGGCTTCACCATTGCCGTGGCCCTCATCGGCACGGTTATCGGCGCCATCTTCGGCGGCATTCCTTCCGACAAGCTGGGCCGCCGCCAGACGCTGATCTGGATTGCCGTGCTTTACTTCGTGTCGGCGCTGGGGGCGGCCCTCACCTCCAACTGGTACGCTTTCATGCTGTTCCGCTTCCTGGGCGGGCTGGGCGTGGGGGCCTCCTCGGTTACGGCTCCGCTCTACATTTCGGAGGTAGCCCCGGCTTCCCGGCGCGGGCAGATGGTGGCTATGTTTCAGTTCAATATCGTATTCGGCATCCTGGCCGCCTACCTCTCCAACTACCTACTCACGGGCGCGGGGGAGCAGGACTGGCGCTGGATGCTGGGCGTGCAGGTGGTACCGTCCCTGGCGTTTTTCCTACTACTGTTCCGGGTGCCCGAAAGTCCCCGCTGGCTGCTCGGTCAGGGCCGAGTGGCAGAAGGACGCGCCGTGCTGCGCCGCATCGACGCGGCCGGCGCCGACCAGCTGGTAACCGACATTCTCACCAGCAACGCGGCCGACGAGGCTGCCGGCGGCCGGTCGTTGTTTGCCCGCCAGCACCGCGGGCCCGTTATGCTGGCCGTGCTGTTTGCCTTGTTCAACCAGGTGTCCGGTATCAACGCCATCATCTACTACGCCCCGCGCATCTTCGAAATGACGGGCCTGGGCAAAAGCTCCGCCCTGCTCTCCTCGGCCGGGCTGGGCCTGGTCAACTTCGCCTTCACCCTGCTGGCCCGCCGCGTCATCGACCAGTTTGGCCGCCGCAAGCTTATGCTCATCGGCTCGTTTGGTCTGATAGCCACGCTGGGTTTGGTAGCCTGGACGTTCTACACCGAAAACTTCCAGGCCCTGGGCGGCATGCTGGTGCCGGCGCTGCTATTCGTGTACATTGCCTTTTTCGCCTTCTCGCAGGGGGCCGTTATCTGGGTGTTCATCTCCGAAATCTTCCCTAACACCGTTCGCGCCAAGGGCCAGGCCCTGGGCTCCAGCACGCACTGGGTCATGGCGGCCCTCATTGCCTTCACCTTCCCTTCCCTGGCCGAAAAGCTGGGCGGCGGCAACACCTTCGCCTTCTTCTGCTCGATGATGGTGCTCCAGCTCTTGTTTGTGTGGCGCATGATGCCCGAAACCAAAGGCACTTCCCTGGAACACGTGGAGAAAACCCTGGTGCTGCACTAACCGGCCGATTGACCACCAGGAAGTGACCGTAGAAACCTTACCTACCGTCACGTAGAGCGTTGCGGCGACTTTTACGTGGGCGCCTGCCGCCTCACCCCTGCTGCCCCTGATACTTTGTCCAAAGCCCTTTGCTGATGACTACTCGACTTCCCAACCTCGAAACGCCCTCCTTTGCCTGCTTTGGCGAAGTGCTCTGGGATGTGCTGCCCACCGGCCAACAGCCCGGCGGTGCCCCTTTCAATGTGGCCGTGCACCTGCGCCAGCTCGGCCTCCCTGCCGACCTGATCAGCCGCGTAGGCGACGACGAGCTGGGCACCGAGCTGCTGGCCTTTATCGAAAGCAAACACCTGCGCCTCGACTACGTGCAACGCGGGCATACCCACCTCACGGGCGTGGTTAAGGCTAATGTAGACGACGCGCACGAAGTCACCTACAAGATTGTGCAGCCTGTAGCCTGGGACTATATCCACTACGACGCTGCTCTTGAAGCCCTAGTACAGCAGGCTGATGTGTTCGTGTTTGGCTCCCTGGCTGCCCGCCAGGCCGGCACCCGCGAAACCCTCTACCGCCTGTTGGAGCACGCCCGCTTTAAAGTATTCGACGTGAACCTGCGCCCCCCCCACTACACCAAAGAGGTGGTGCGGTACCTGCTCGAAAAAGCCGATATGGTGAAGCTGAACCACCACGAGCTCGCCGAACTCATGGCCTGGTTCAGCGCCGAAACCGATGAGGCAACTGCCCTACAGTGGCTAGCCGACCGTTTCGGGTTGCAGGCCGTGTGTCTCACCAAAGGTGCCGATGGAGCCCTGCTTTGGGCCAACGACCAGCTGTACTCGGCGCCCGGCGTGCCGGTAGCGGTGACGGACACCATCGGCAGCGGCGACTCATTCCTGGCCGCTTTGCTGAAAGGCCTGCTAACCGGTCAGGAACCCGGCGAGGCCCTGCGCTTCGCCTGCGCCACCGGCGCCCTCGTAGCCACTCACGCCGGCGCCACGCCCACCTTTCAGGAAACCGACGTGCATGCCCTGCTGGCTGCACAGCCGGTGTAACCTCACCCACCCCATGAACAAGCCCTTGTTACTGGCCCTTGCGGCCCTGAGTATTGCCACTGCGGCCCCGGCGCAAACCGCCGCTCCCGCGCCACCGGCCACGCCCCAGTACCGCCCGGCCTACCACTTCTCGCCGGCCCGCATGTGGATGAACGACCCCAACGGCATGGTCTACCTCAATGGCACCTACCACCTGTTCTTCCAGCACTACCCCGAGGGCCTGACCTGGGGCCCCATGCACTGGGGCCACGCCACCAGCCGGGACCTAGTAACCTGGCAGGAGCTGCCCATTGCCCTCTACCCCGATAAGCTGGGCATGATCTTCTCCGGCAGCGCCGTGGTAGACGCCAACAATACCGCCGGCTTCGGCAAAAACGCGCTGGTGGCTATTTTTACCCATCACAACCCCGACGAGGAAAAGAAAGGCACCAGGCGCCACCAGTACCAAAGCCTGGCTTACAGCCTCGACGAAGGCAAAACCTGGACGAAGTACGCCGGCAACCCCGTGCTGCCCAACCCCGGCATCCAGGACTTCCGCGACCCCAAAGTAAGCTGGCACGAGGCCTCCCGGCAGTGGGTGATGACACTGGCCACCAAGGACCGTATCACCTTCTACGGCTCGCCCGACCTGAAAAGCTGGACCAAGCTTAGCGAGTTTGGCGAGAAGCTGGGTGCCCACGGCGGCGTATGGGAATGCCCCGATTTGTTTCCGCTCACCCTCAACGGCAAAACCCACTGGGTGCTGCTGGTGAGCATCAACCCCGGCGGGCCCAACGGCGGCTCGGCCACCCAGTACTTCGTGGGGCAGTTTGATGGCAAAACCTTCGTGCCCGCCACTACCACCCAAAAATGGATTGACTGGGGCAAGGACAACTACGCCGGCGTGACGTGGGGTAACACCGGGGCCCGCAAGCTCTTCCTGGGCTGGATGAGCAACTGGGAATACGCCGAAAAAGTGCCCACCGCCCCCTGGCGCAGCGCCATGACGGCCCCGCGCGAGCTGGCGCTGCAGCAGGTAGGCGCCGAAACCTATCTGACCTCGCGCCCGGCCACGGAAATGGCCCGCCTGCTCCAGCCCAAGCCCACAGCGCTGAAAAAGCTGACGGTGAAGCCCGAGCTGCCGCTGACCGAGAAGCTGCCCGCCCTTACGCCCCAGTTCCAACTTAGGCTCACTACCAAGCAGCTGACGGATATGACCCTGGTGCTGTCCAACGAGCAAGGCGAAGAGCTGCTGCTTGGCTACGACAAGCAGCAGAACCAGTACTACATCGACCGCAGCAAAGCCGGCGCTACGGGGTTCAGCGACAAATTTCCCGGCCGCCACTCGGGCCCGCGCCTGGGCACCGCTCCTGGTGCCGACCTCACGCTGCTGTTCGATGCGGCGTCGGTGGAGCTGTTTGCTGATGGGGGGCTGACCACCCTGACGGACATTTTTTTCCTGAGTCAGCCTTTCAGCAAAATAGTTCTGCGCGCCCCCGGTGGCCTCACCGTGGATGCCCTTACATACGCCGCCCTGGGCCTCAAAAAAGCAAACTAACGTCTTAACGACCAGTCAGCTGCCCCCGCAACTTCTTCTTCGACTCATGACGTCTTCTCACTTGCCTGGCCGGGTATTCCTGGCCGCCGGGCTGCTGTTGTCGGCCTGCCAGGAAAAAGACCCGGCTAAGCCCAAGCCGCCCGTTACCGACCCCAGTAAAAACCTGGTGTGCACCCCGGGGGCCGAGCGCAGCGACTACAGCATCTTCCCGAAGGTGGGCGATGGGGCCGGCGTGGGCGACGTGATGCCTTACTTCGATGCGGCTTCGGGCTCCATGTACATCTACTACCTGAAGGACGTGTGGAACGATGCTACCAACCAGCGCCACCCCTGGTACGGCTTTCAGACCGCCGACTTCCGGCAGTACACCGAGCTGCCGGCCGGGGAGCTGCTGGCCTCCGCCTCCGGCGACTGCGCCCAGGACCGCGCCATCGGGACGGGCAGTGTGCAGGAGCTGGGCGGCACGTACTACGCCTTTTACACCGGGCACAACCCCAACGCCGCCAACTGCGGCCACCGCAAAGAGGGCATTATGCTGGCTACCGCGCCCGGTCCGGCCCAGAAGTTCACCAAGAACCCGGCCTTCACCACGCTCTACGTGCCCAAGGGCCAGGGCTTCGACGAGAATGACAACTTCCGCGACCCGTACGTGTACCTCAACGACGAAACCAAGCAGTATGACATGCTGGTAGCCGCCCGCCAGCACAACCGGGGCGTGGTCATAAAGTACACGTCGGCCGATTTGCTGGCCTGGAGCTACCAGGGCATCCTCTACGACGGCGGGGCCAGCAGCTACGTGATGCTGGAGTGCCCGCAGCTGTTTAAAATCGGCAGCACCTACTACCTCACGTTTTCCGACATCACCACCCGTAACTTCTACTACCGCAAGAGCGCCTCGCCCGCCGGCCCCTGGAGCCCGCCCACCGGCCCCGAGCGGGTAGACGGCAGCGGCCTGTACGCGGCCAAAGTGCTGAACAACACTGCCACGGGCAAGCACTACCTTATCGGCTGGGTAAACCGCTACCAGAACCACCAGGATGGCGGCAGCTGGTGGTGGGGGGGCAACCTGGTCACGCACGAGCTGGTGCAAACCGCCAATGGTGACCTGACCGTGCAGCTGGTTCCCGCCCTCAGGACTTACCTCGAAGCCCAAACCGAGCCGCTGGTGCGCGTGAGCCGCACCGCTACCGCCAGCCGCCCCGATTCCAGCACCTACGTACTGGCCGGCCCCGCCACCGGCCCGCTGGCCCACGTGCTGTTCAAGCCCCTGAACCTGACGCGCTACAAGATCAGCGCCACCGTCTCCTACACCGACGCGGCCAACGACTTCGGGTTTATGCTGGGCGCCTGTGACGGCACCAACGAGTTCTACAGTCTGCGCTTCGTACCCAGCCAGAACCGCTTCAGCTTCGACCGCATCAACCGGAACAGCCTCAACCCCGGCACTTCCCCCGTGGCCGATGTACCGTTCCCGATGCAACCCAATACCCCTTATACCGTGGACATTGTGCAGGAAAACTCAGTGGTGGTGGTGTACCTGAACGGTATTGCGGCGCTTTCGTCGCGCATCTACAAGGCCCCGCGCACTTCCTGGGGCATTTTTGCGGATAAGTGCACGGCCACATTCCGCAACCTCACCGTCACGAAACCCTAGGCCGCACCGCCAGCCTGCTCCCACTTTTTCCTGGCTTGCTGCTCCGCGCCTAACCGCGCGGCCGGGCTCGTCTTGCCTTTTCTTTTCACCCTTTGTACGCTTCCCCGTTCGATAAGCCAGTGGTAGGCAGAGGTTAAGCGGCTTGTTTAAATTCGAGTGGGGTCATGAAATTCAAGGCCTGGTGGGGCCGTTGGGTGTTATAGTCGTGCCGCCACT
>NZ_VTHL01000039.1:0-8655 GCF_008271285.1 Hymenobacter lutimineralis
GGGCTCCGATCGTGCCACCAGGGAGCGGATTATCGCCATTCACCTGCGGGCCTACGCTCGCCGCTATCAGATCCTGAGCTATGAGGTCTTTGACGACTTCGTCCCGGCCCTGCCGGCTCCGCTGGTGGGCTAGTTGGATAGGATTTCGGGGGCAGTGGGGAAGTGCAAAAAGTGCGGCCACTGTCCCGGCATCAGGCGGTCAATTGCTCAAAATTGAGGCTAGGGGGCGCGGCCGAAAAATAGCTTTTAGACATATCAGAAGATACGCCCAAAAACTGGATTTTACAAGGCAATTGTGACAAAATCTATACTGATAATCAAGGTGTTACCTATCAAAATCACACAATTTCAGCTCTGCTGAAATCTAAGTAGCACAACGACAAGCCTTTAGGCTTGCGTTTGTGCTACTCTGCTTGCTAATTCTTCATTTTTGAAAACGTGAAGGGACTGCTGCGGGCCTCTTTCGCCGAGTACCTGGAGTATGTGCTTTTGCGGTTGACCTATCCGCAATTGGTTAAGCTGGAAACGGAAACGGTCGAAGAACATCTGGGGCGGTTGGAGCGGGCGCACACGGGGGGGTATGATGGCCTGATTTACCGGCCGGTGTTCCGCCTGCTCAACTCGGCCGACTATGGCGTACCACAAAAGCGGGAGCGGGTCTTTATTGTCGGTTTTCGGGCCGATTTGCGGGAAGAATGGTCGTTCCCAAAGCCTACACACTCCCAAGACGCACTACTCTGGGCAAAGTGGGTGACGGGCGAATATTGGGACGAGCACGGTTTTACGCGTGACGAGCGGCCTGCAATGTCGGCCGCGTTGCGGAAAAAGGTTGATAAGTTGCGTGACCGCTACGGTCTGTTTGGGCCGGACACCAAACGCTGGCGTACCGTGCGTGACGCGATACGTGGCCTCCCTGAACCTAGCCCTGGGGTCGATTTTTGGGCCTCTCATAGAAGCATGAATCACGAGTACCGGGGCGGGGCAATGAGTTACCCTGGGCACACGGGCAGCGAAATAGATGAGCCTTCCAAAGCACTAAAAGCGGGCGCACACGGGGTGCCGGGGGGTGAGAATATGGTTCGTTACCCCGACGGCTCCGTGCGGTACTATACCGTGCGAGAATCGGCCCGTATCCAAACGTTCCCCGATGATTATCACATCACTGGTGTTTGGGGTGAAGCAATGCGGCAGCTGGGCAACGCCGTACCGGTGGGCTTGGCTGAAGCAGTGGCCAGCAGTGTTCAGAAACAACTTGCTCGAAGCAAGCAATTAGCCTTTTCGTAAACGTGGCCAGCAAAGCAATTGCCTCTATCGGGACCGGACACCACCCCAAAACCTTCCTTTCCCTCTACTGCACCACTGACCAGGCTATCACGCCGCACGCAGCTGGCCGGATACTGGCACGGCGTGGCGCGGAGTTGGAAATACAGACCTGGTGCCGCAAGTGCCGCGCCCAAGTGACCTACATCACCGACGAGCTGCCGGCCGGCTACCAAGTGTACCAAGTGCGCGTCACGGGGGAAGATGGCCCCCACCTGCCCGCCGAGTTTCGCCCGGTGCCCTATCTGGAAGAAGAATTTGAAGTGGTGGCCACGTCGCCCCAAGATGCGCACGAGCGGGCCGATTTCGCCCACTCGCTACGCTTTACCGGACACCTCACCCACTTCTACATCAACGGGGAAGTACACCTAGACGAGCGGTTTTAGGGCTGCTACCTCGCAGCCGTGCTACAAGAGAACAAGAGGGAAAAACAGGATTTAGGGGGCAGTGGGGAAGTGCAAAAAGTCCTCCCCTCACCTGGTTTTTATCCCTTAACATAATGTAGCTTATAGACGCGACCTTACAATAGGTAAGATTTGTAATTCCCTTCAATGGCCTATTACATTTAGCACTTTTTTGAGACAACTCCTCTATCAGAGCTTTCTTGCAGCCTCTTCCCCAGGCTTGCTGCCCGGCCTCGCGCCCTCTACCACCTTACCTATTGCAACTTTAGTGTCCCCGTGTCACCTTTGCCTTTCAGGCATAGACCAATGACTTTTTGCTTAAGCTGACCGTGAATAAGTATTTCTTTCCACTAGTGCAATAAGTTCATGAAACAAAGCGTACCACTCGGAATCTCTGCCCTGCTCGTTGGGGCACTCTGCGGTCTGGCTTCATGCCAAAAAGAAGCGGAAGTATCACCAACCATCAACCAAGAGACACCTCCTGCCTCAGCAGGGCCTATAACTTCCCAAGACAAGCAATTGGACAATGGCTCTATCACTGGCTAAATCGCTAGAGAATGCAAGCCTTCGCCGGGAGCTTAAAAAGGAGGCGCTCAAAAAATTTGACGGGGACTACGACGTTCTGTACGCTCAGTTTAAGGACCGGGTGGTAGACGGATACACAGTGCAAGAAAGATTGGTAGGTGAAACGAGTATCGGCTCTAGTAACACCTTGCGTCACACCAGCGTTGATTCTGCAGCACAGACTATTGCTAAGCTTCAATTAGCTGTTCCTGTGCACTGCGAAGACTGGGATACAGAGCAATTCGTGCCTTTAGTGGCGTATATACCGCAGGATTTTGACGAGGGTATAACTAAACAGATCAAAGCGTTCGACTCCAAGGGTAATGTGCATTGGTTAGATGCTCAGGCAGAGCCAACCGTCCCGGTAGTTGTGGTGGGAATGAACGAAAGGACAGATGCAAACGGAAATATAAACGACCGTTTATATAATCCTACAGCAAAGCGCATTGCGGGGAAGGCAGAATACATGTACCAAATAAAATGCACGAATATTAGTGCAATTGAAAACTGGGCATTGGGAGCCCCAGAGTTGGAATACTACATCGCCGGCTCCAGAAAAGCCACTGCTGTGGAGATTGTAAAGGGCAGCTATTACAAACCGAAGAAGCGGAAGGATATAGACAATAAATGGGTCAATTTAGACCGGTTTATCTTCACGTGGAACCGACCAGACTACGATGATTATATCGCCGTTAAGTGGGTAGAAATTGATGATACAGGTGCTCTAAAACCGTTAACCATCAAGTGGACCTCCAAGATAAAGCTTGACGACAAGGTAGAAATAGGACCAGAGCTTTCGTACGACTTTTCTAAATTGGATCGATTTGACGATGCGGGTACGATGACCGTGTGGCAAGGAGAATCTTTTGGGGACGGGGGAGTTGTCTATGACACTGGTTACATGGCGTTCAAATTGGATTCCAAATAATCAGTTAGACGTCAGAAGGAGCACTTTTATGCACCAATCATTTGCCGCCTTTTCTTACAGCGCCGGCCTCAAGCTACTCGCCCTATTCGCAGGCCTTCTTCTCACTACTCCCGTGTGTGCGCAGACTGCTATCGGCGTTTATACCTCTCCGGATCTAAATCGCAGCCCGGACTACTTTACCACTGGCAAAACCAGTAGTAAATTGGGGATAACCACCGGGCTGGCCGTTCGCACGGGTTTGTCCAACCGGTGGTCTGTCCTATACGGAGTGCAGTACGCTGCCAAACAGGTCGTCTCCACTGGCTACCTAGCTTCCTTGACGGTGACTGGAGTTCAGGAAACTTTAACTGAAGTGGTTGGCGTCAAACAACGGCAACGACTCATTGAAGTGCCATTGCAACTTCGATACGGACTTAGCAGCGGAAATAGCCGGTGGACGCCCTACGTACAAGCAGGAGTAGTAGGTTCTTGGGTACTACGAGGTGAAACCGAGTATAACAGCCGCAGGAGGAGTGAAGCGGTCACAATACCCCTCGACGTTTCCTCTGGTCTTGGTATTGCAACGGAGGCCGGTGTAGGGGTCGCATACTCCCTGGGCAAGCATTTAGAAGTAAATGTGCAACCTACTTTCCGCTTAGAATTGGATGATGCCCCAAGCATCAGCCGCTTGGGGTTAGGCACAACGTTGATGTACAAATTTTGATGCACCCTTGGCGCATTTCAAAAGCCGCCACAGCGATTGGAAATTATAAAGCTAACTGACTCTCCACGGTCATTGTTAGGTCGATGAAGCCTTGATTTGGCGGCTGGTTGGGGTTCTTGTTGCAACGGGGCGGATTTACACGGTAAGGATCGAAATCCTCATTTCTGCTGTATCAGCGCGGATTATGCAAAGTACCTATCAAGTAGGATTTCCTTTCCGATAGGCTACTCGCCCCTCTTCACTCCTTGTGATCGGCCTTTTTCGGTCTGTTTTTCGGTCACCCTTTTCGATAAGCGGGCTTATCGTGTAAATCCGCCCCGTTGCAATAAGAACTCCGCAACGGGTTATCTTCCATCTGTTGCGCCGCCTGCTGCGGACTCAGGCCCGTGATCAGCAGCTGGTAGGCCCGCAAAATGGCCACGTCCGGCGCGTCCTGGGGCGAGATACCGAACTCCTGGGTTTCGTCCAGTACCGGGTTCACGTACGTCAGCAGCGCCATCCAGTCAGTCGTGCGCGGCGTGTTCAAGCCGCCCGGAACGGCCTCGGCCCGGTCCAACCACCGGCGGCACGCCAGCTCCGCGTGCCAGGCGAAGCTGGACATGCGCAAAAAGGTATTCAGGTCATTATAACACGTAAACTGGGGGCCTTCCTCGGCCCAAAAAGGCAGTTTTGGGGGGCTTCTTGCATACGGATTATACGTTAAAACCCGGCTTAAAGCCCACCTTAAGGCCTTTTTCGGGGCCAAAAATGACCTACTGGGGAAAATACTTTTTGACCACCTTCGGATTGTCCCGTTTCAGGTCCCAATAGCCCTTCGTCAGCCACTCCAGCGCCCGTTTTTTCTGGGCCTGCTCCTGCTGCAGCTGCGCTACCCGCGCCTCGGCCGCGGCCTTCTCTTTCCAGAGGTAGGTGCTCAGGCTGGTCAGCACCAGCAGCAGGGCGACTACCCCCACCCCCAGCCGCACATGGGTAAAGCCCCAGACTTCCCCCACCACGGGCACGCTGCGCGGAATCCGGTCAATCACCTGCTGCAGCTGCGCCGTGCCCGTGGTGAGCGTTTTTCCCACCTTCTCCGGCGTGGCCAGGTGCGGCTGAATGGCCTCCGCTACGCCTTGGTAATTGATGGTGAACCGCACTTCCCGTTTCACCGTGTCCAGCACCTCGTCCAGCTCGGCCCGGCTCACCGGCCGGCCCTGCTCTACGCTGCGCTTGTGTAGCGCCTCGATGCCGCGCCGGAGCGCGTTAATGTCTTGCAGTAGCTCTTGCATACCTCGTTGCTGAAAAGATTAATCCCCTATCCCAAAATCCCGGGACGGCTGCCGGCTGGGCTGCTGCTGCGCCTGCCGCTGCTTGGCCTGGGCGTACTCGGCCGCCAACTTGGCCAGCGCGTAATCCTGGCCCAGCTGCTGCCATTGCTGGACCGGGTCCTGGCCTAGCTCCCGGGCCTTGGCAAAGCCCGTTTCCAGATTGCCGGCGCTGTACTCGCGGCCCACCTGGCTGCCCTTCACCCGGTGCCCGTCCTGCGCGAACACCACCCCGGCCGGGCTCCCATCCTTGCGCCGCGTCAGCTCCAGCTCGATGCCGCGCGGGCGCAGCGCCTCGCGCAGCTCGTCGAAGCTGCGGGCCTGGCCCGCCGTGTAGCTCAGGGCACGGCCGATCTCCTGCCGGGCGCGGCTCCACTCGGCCGACTGTTCCTCCTTCGGGGTCGTGGCCTGCTGCTGCTTCGGGGTCGGGCCGATTTCGCGGGCCTGTTGGCGACCTACCTGGTCGGCCACGATCAGCCCGTACGCCTGCTCGATGCCCTTGCACACGTCCACGCTGCGGGAGCGGATAAACTGGTCACTCACTGTCTGCCCGTCCAGATCCACCCGGTTCACCACCAGGTGCATGTGCGGGTGGGTCTTGTCCTGGTGCCGCACCACGGCCCACTGCGTGTTCTCCGGGTCTATTTTCAGCCCCTTTAGGTAGTCCTGGGCAATGCGGCCCATCACCTCATTGGTCACCTTCTCCTTTTCCTCGACCGGGAAGGCCAGCGCCACGTGCAGCACCGCCTTGCCCAAATTGGGCCGCATGGCCCGCACCGCGTCGAAGTCCGCCGCCATGTGCGCGGCGCTGTCCGTGCGCACCCCGTGCGCGGCCAGCACCTCGGCCCCGTTGCCGAGGGCCTGCTCCTGCAACACGTACCGGCACATGGCCCCGAACGACTGGTTCACCTTCACCTTGCCAATCATGACGCTTCGCCCGCGAGCCGCTTCAACAAGTGGTGCATCTGCCCGAGTACCGTTGTGGCTCCGGTCCGCTGGTCCTGGCCCAAGTGGGCCAGCTTGGTGAGCTGGTTTAGGTTCGCCGCCATGCCGGCCAGCTGCGCCAGCTGCCGCGCTTCCTCCGGCGTCGGCGGGGTCTGGAGTTTCGTGGCCGTGTTCTGCTTGCGCCACACCGACCGCAGCACTTCGCCCTGGCTCAACTTGTACCGCTCGGCCTCCTGGGTCAGGCGCTCGTGCTCCGCGTCCGTGAGCCGGACGCTCACGACGTGGCGCTGTTTTTCGGCCAGCGGGCCGGCCTTCCGGCCGCCTTTACGGGGGCGGTGGGGAGTGGAATCAGGGGTTGCTAAGTCTGCCATAGGTGGGTCCCCGAAGGGGCAAGTGTAGTGAGCCCAACGGGCGAACGGGTTTTGGGAATTGCGCGAAGCGCGATGCACAAAACACATCTTGCGAAAATCGTTGAACGATTCGGGAGTGGCCCACAAGGTACGGCTCCTCGCACGTACGCGCAACCCCTAGGCCTCTCTTTCCGGTGTTGTTAAACAAATAGGGGAAAACCGCCGACCTGTCCTTTTCGCTGTGCCCCCCGATTGCCTTACCGTTGTTTTCCGTTCCAACTCTTGTGCCTCTCCTGTTGCCTCCCTATCGGCTGCTCCTGGTACTCTCCTTGCCGGCAACGTGGCCACCTCGCTCTGGCCACCAGCTGCACCACCTGGCCACCTCCCCACCTGGTCATGCGTCCCCGGTCCTGGCTGTGCTGCCTTCCTCCTTTCGGCCCCTTCCCTGGCCTGCATCCTCAGCTGCTCCCGTTTCTGAGGCCGTAGCATTCCCAAGTTCAAAGCAGTACATAAGCTCAACAATAATGTTTATAAACCATTGATTACCAATAATATATAGTTTATAAAATGCGCGCAAGTCACTGGCTTCTAGGACTTTGCTGTTTTTGTTTTTTCCCCGCCAGTCGTTCAGATAGAACACCCCTAAAAGCCTTTTTTCCTCGCGCGAACACCAATTGGTGTATTTGTAAAGCTTTGTTCTATTTGAGGACCTTGTATCGCATTGATTTTCAAAGTTTTGCGGCATTTAAAAAAGACTTTTAATCCGTGAGAAAAGACTTTTAATCCGTGAGAAAAGACTTTTAATCCGTGAGAAAAGACTTTTAATCCGTTTGAAAAAGACTTTTAATCCGTGAGAAAAGACTTTTAAAAAAGACGTTTTGTTACTAGGTGCTTTTTTTGCCCTATAATTGCCCCTGAATCAGACAATAAGCTTTATGAGTAGGGAGGTAGAAATTCGCCAACACAACGCGCTTACCAATGCCCGATACGATTACTCGGAGCTACAACTAGACTTGCTGTTCTTCATCATCTCCCGGTTACGAAAGGACCAAAAAACGAGCCTCTATGAGCTTCCAATCAAAGAACTGGCTGCTCTGACTGGGAAACAGTACCATCTGCCGTACCTCCGGCAAGCAACCGAAGGCATGGGTTCCCGAATGTTTGAAGTGGAAACACCGGAGCGGGTCAAACAACTCTGGATGTTTCAGCGGGTAGAATACCTGAAAGGACAAGGAATCATCGAAATCAAGCTGACCGAGGACATTTTACCCTACCTGTTTGAACTCAAAGACAACTTCACTTCCTATAGCCTAGCCGCTGCCCTTCGTCTCACCAGCAAGTACGCTAAACGCATTTATCAGCATTGCAGCCAGTGGAAAGACCTGGGCGAAACCAAAAAATACGACCTTCAGGACTTCAAAAAAATGCTCGGCCTAATCGATGACAAGGGCAACGAGAAAATGAAGCAAATCAAAGAGTTACGGGAAAGAGTGCTCGACATTGCCGTGAAGCAAATCAACGAGCATACCGAACTGCACATCAGCTACAAGCTTGAAAAGCGGGTCAGAACCTTCAAAAACGTCGTTTTCACCGTCAAGCCGCAAGCCCTGGCCGAAACTATCCCCTTCGACCTGGTGGCTACTGGCCAGCCCCTGCCCGGCGTGCAGCAAAGCCACCTCGACAACGCCGCCCGCGTCCTCGACGAGCTGCGCATCACCGACGCCAGGCACCGCCAAACTATCCTGGCCAGTGCGGCCCACGTCGCGGAAGTGAACCGCTACAACCACGACCTGAAAACGGGCAAGGTCAAAGCCTCGCGCAATCCGGGGGGCCTGCTGCTCGTGCGCCTGGGCCTGGTCGCGGCCAAAGTGGCCAAGCCTGCATAAGCCTCTCATTTATGCGGCAAAAGATTTACCTCGAACTCGTCGTTTTGAAGCCCGGCAACGCGGTACCCCTGACCGAAGCCGAACAGCAAGCCATTCCATGCCATTTTCTGCTTGCTCAGGAGGCCGAAAAGCGCATGATGGTGATAGAGTATACCCCGGGCTCCGATCGTGCCACCAGGGAGCGGATTATCGCCATTCACCTGCGGGCCTACGCTCGCCGCTATCAGATCCTGAGCTATGAGGTCTTTGAC